>NZ_JAFGYJ010000426.1:0-469 GCF_017490805.1 Pseudomonas sp. 43(2021) | reverse complement strand
TACTACACTCGCGCACGCAACCTGCAGAAGACCGCGAAGATCGTCGTCAGCCAGTACGCTGGCGAATTCCCGCGCGACGTGGAAAAACTCACCGAGCTGCCGGGCATCGGCCTGTCCACCGCCGGGGCGATCGCCAGCATCAGCATGGGCCTGCGCGCGCCGATCCTCGATGGCAACGTCAAACGCGTGCTGGCGCGCTTCACTGCGCAAGAGGGCTACCCCGGCGAACCGAAGGTGGCCAAACAACTCTGGGCCAACGCCGAGCGCTTCACCCCGCACGATCGGGTCAACGCCTACACCCAGGCGATGATGGATCTTGGCGCGACACTCTGCACGCGCAGCAAGCCGAGCTGTCTGCTGTGCCCGCTCAAGCGTGGCTGTGAAGCGCACATGCTTGGCCTGGAAACCCGTTATCCGATTCCCAAGCCGCGCAAGGCCATCCCGCAGAAACGCACGCTGATGCCAATGC
>NZ_JAFGYJ010000425.1:0-470 GCF_017490805.1 Pseudomonas sp. 43(2021) | reverse complement strand
TTGCAGGCCTTTCCCGGCGAGCGGTGGAGCAGGGCGCGAGTTGATCCGGCGTTGTTGAAAGCTGATGGTCGCGCTCTGATCGCAGTGATTCGCCTCGATGGCCAGTTGCAGTCGCTGGACCAGCAGCAGGTCACCGAGCAGATTCTGCAGGTCATTGCCGATTGGCAAGCGCAAGGCCTCACGCTGAACGGTATCGAAATCGACCACGATGCCGGCAACGCGCGGCTGCCCGTGTACGCTGAATTCATCAAACACTTGCGTGCGGCCTTGCCGCCATCGTTGCCTTTGAGCATCACCGCGCTACCGGCCTGGCTCGATAGCGCGCAGTTGCCGGCGCTGTTGCGAAGCGTCGACAGCAGCGTGCTGCAAGTCCACGCCGTGAGCGATCCGCGACTGGGTCTTTTCGACGCCAGGCAGGCGTTGAAGTGGGCCAAGGCCTGGGCACATGTCAGCGACAAACCGTTCTATCT
>NZ_JAFGYJ010000424.1:0-470 GCF_017490805.1 Pseudomonas sp. 43(2021) | reverse complement strand
GTCTTGCCGCGCAACTGGTCGTCGTCAGCGTCTCGATCTGCGTTTCAAGCGCATTGATCGCCGCGACGGTCTTTTGGTATTGCTTGACGAGCCGCTGATTGCGGCTGCCAAAAATTTTCTGAAGAAAACCGGTTGTCATCGGATCGGGTGTGCGTCGGTGCAACGGCCCCGGAGCGGTGAACGCCCTCCCCGGCGCGCCGAGCCTCGGCGGCTTAGCGTAGAAGTGAATTCAAACGTCGAATTTTAGCACGCGCACCAAGGCGCGCCGGGGTCGGCGGCAGCCGCCGCCGTGGGGCGCAGCCCGGCCGGGCGAGCGGCCGAGCAATGCCGGCGGACGGCGCGGCAGCGCGGGAGCGGCGGCGGGTCGACTGCGGATCGGCGCAGGGGGCGCGCATCGCCATCCGCGAGGTCGGCGACGGCCGCGCGAACTGCTCGGCCCGCGGTCCTTGGCACGCTCGGACAAGCGGCAC
>NZ_JAFGYJ010000423.1:0-470 GCF_017490805.1 Pseudomonas sp. 43(2021) | reverse complement strand
GCTCAGCCCGCGCCGCGCGATGCATGCGCGCAGATGCCAAATGCCGACCCGGACATCCTTCGCCTTCTTCAACAAAGCGAGACATCCCGTTTCGATGGACGCCCACTGGAACGCACTCTCTCCTTTGCGTTGCGGCGCGTAACCGACGGAATCGTATTCGCAGATGGCTGCGTCGATCTTGATAAAGTCTTCGTCGAAATCCAGCAAATCCGGCGAATGGCCCGGGAGTGCATCGTTGTTCATGGTCTATCCACAAATCACAGGCGTCAGGTACCGACTTCGCAAAACCAGATTAGCTTGCACTTTGTCAAAATACCCAAACTTATTTCTTCGAATGTATTAGCGACCACATAACTCGATGCCGACTATCCGTCAAAGCGGCGTGGGGGAATTTAGATTAGCATTCGCCGGAAAAAGGCAAACAGACGCCCGCGGGTTCCAGGAAAATTTTCCATGGAAACCGTTTACGT
>NZ_JAFGYJ010000422.1:0-470 GCF_017490805.1 Pseudomonas sp. 43(2021) | reverse complement strand
CATTTCTGTTCGACCACGAATACGTCAGAGCGCAGCTTCAACAAGGCGTACAACCGCTCTTTGCCCAAATCGCGATGATGTTTGCAGATCCACTCGATTGTCATTTTTCGATTCCTTGACCATGTCGCCCGATACTAAGCGCAGCAGCGCCGTATGTCTGTATGGCGCAACAGTCTGTGATAAAGGTCAAAATGCCACTATTCCTTTCTCGCGCTGGCTGCGACTTTGTGTAATCTGCTCAAGAGCACTGTCCACGGGCTCCCATGAGCTAATGTTCAATGCTTGGGTTTTGCCGATAAGGGGCCTTGGGTTTTGACGTGAAACCACGTCGGGCGGTTGCCCGCTGAGGATGTTCAAGCATGCTGCGATTGCTTCAAGCCGTTGCTTTGATCGGACTGCTGGTGCTGGGCCAGGATGCTGCGGCGCAGAAGCTGCGGCTGGCGTTCGATAATTGGCCGCCGTTTACCGAC
>NZ_JAFGYJ010000421.1:0-470 GCF_017490805.1 Pseudomonas sp. 43(2021) | reverse complement strand
GCCCTGATTGGTCAACGAAATAACGATTTCGTCGCCCTCGGCAAAGGCTTTGAGCACGATCGGTTCGGCGGTGGAGCCGTGGGTCACGGCGTTGCCCAGCAGATTCGACAACAACTGGCTGATCCGCAGCGGGTCGCAATAGACCCCGGCCGGCACCTCCAGCGAATCGATAAACTTCGCCTGCGGGTAGGCCACCTGGATTTCTTCCAGGGTCTGGCGCAGCGTTTGCTGCAAGTCATCGACCAGTTTGCGCTGTACCGGGATGCCACTGCCGAGCCGACCCCGAGCGAAGTCGAGGATGTTTTCGATCAGCACGCCCATGCGCACCGAGCTGGTGCGAATCGCCGACAGCAGAGTGCGCGAGCGCTTGTCCTCGACTTTGCTGTCCAGCAGATCGGCACTCATGCGGATGGCACTGAGTGGCGTGCGCAAGTCATGGCCCAGCACCGCGATGAACTGCTCGCGCAGAC
>NZ_JAFGYJ010000420.1:0-470 GCF_017490805.1 Pseudomonas sp. 43(2021) | reverse complement strand
ACTGGGAAGTGCTCAACCACTTCTATTGCAGCCAGTGCAAACCGATCATTTTCTACCGTCCGCCGAAGCTCAAGGCAGTGGATGAATTGCTGCGCAAACAGCGCGTGCAGCTGGGCAACAAGGTCGCAGCGTCGACAAAGGAAGGCATTCTCAGCGTCATCAAGGAAGTGCGCAAGGGCGGTGCCGTGGGCATTCCCGCCGACCCGGAACCGGCCGAATCCGCCGGGATTTTCGTGCCGTTCTTCGCCACACAGGCGCTGACCAGCAAATTTGTGCCGAACATGTTGGCCGGCGGCAAAGCGGTCGGTGTGTTCCTGCATGCGCTGCGCCTGCCTGACGGCTCGGGCTACAAAGTCATTCTCGAAGCCGCGCCCGAAGCGATGTACAGCACCGATACCGCAGAGTCCTGCGCGGCGATGAGCAAGGTAGTGGAACGTTATGTTGCGGCGTATCCGAGCCAGTACATGTGG
>NZ_JAFGYJ010000419.1:0-470 GCF_017490805.1 Pseudomonas sp. 43(2021) | reverse complement strand
GTACTTGAGGAACGGGTCTTCGCGGATCGAATCGCCGGCCTCGCGGATCAGCTCGATGGCTCTGTCGACATCGGTGTCGTAGGTGAACTGCACCGAGAAGAATGCGAAGGCGAACTGGCGTGATTGGTTGGTCACAGCCTTGATCTGGCCGAACGGCACTGAATGCACAAAACCCTTGCCG
This sequence comes from Pseudomonas sp. 43(2021), assembly GCF_017490805.1. Lineage (NCBI taxonomy): Bacteria > Pseudomonadati > Pseudomonadota > Gammaproteobacteria > Pseudomonadales > Pseudomonadaceae > Pseudomonas > Pseudomonas sp. 43(2021). The sequence goes on along the minus strand of NZ_JAFGYJ010000419.1, from coordinate 289 downwards.
TCGCGCAGGCGCAAGGTGCGAATGGTCAGGCCTTCCACCGTGCCAGCGTGGCCGGAATCGAGCACCACCCAGTCGCCGATCGACAGGGTGTCTTCGATGATGATGAACAGCCCGGTGATGACGTCCTGCACCAGTTGCTGCGAACCGAAACCGATCGCCAGACCGACCACGCCCGCACCGGCCAGTAGCGGCGCGACGTTGATGCCGAGGTTGGCCATGGTGGTAATCGCGCAGATCACCACGAGGATGATTTTGATCGCATTGCGCAGCAGCGGCATCTTTTCCACGT
>NZ_JAFGYJ010000418.1:0-471 GCF_017490805.1 Pseudomonas sp. 43(2021) | reverse complement strand
GTCATCACCCGTTTCGGTAATCCTTCGCGGGTCTTACTTGATCCCGGTTTGAGCTGGCGCTGGCCTGCACCGTTCGAAGCGGCGATCCCGGTGGACTTGCGTCTACGTACCACCTCAAGTGGTTTGCAGGACGTCGGCACCAAGGACGGTTTGCGCATCATCGTTCAGGCCTACGTGGCGTGGCAGGTGCAGGGTGATCCTGAACACGTGCAGCGTTTCATGCGTGCCGTGCAGAATCAGCCGGACGAAGCGGCGCGGCAGAGTCGCACCTTTGGCGGCTCAGCGCTGGAGACCACGGCCAGCAGTTTCGATCTGGCCAATCTGGTCAACACTGATGCCAAACAAGTGCGCATCGGCGATTTTGAAACGCAGTTGCGTCAGCAGATCGACCAACAGTTGCTCGCTACATATGGCGTGCGCGTTGTGCAGGTCGGTATCGAGCGGCTGACTTTGCCCTCGGTCACGCTCAGT
>NZ_JAFGYJ010000417.1:0-471 GCF_017490805.1 Pseudomonas sp. 43(2021) | reverse complement strand
GGCCATGCGGTTGCCGGTGCGGCCGCAGGTGGTCAGCTGTTCTTCGATGATGTTCTTGCGCACCAGCCAGCGCACGATCGCCCGCGCCCGGGGCTCGTGCACCGGCAGGGTAGAGATTTTCGGGACGATGATGCTTTGCGAGTTCATGGGAAATCCTGCGGTGTGACTTCTGACGCCTTCGCGAGCAGGCTCGCTCCCACATTCGAATGCAATCCCCTGTGGGAGCGAGCCTGCTCGCGAAGGCGCTCTAAAGGCCGGCAGCTTAATCCCTGAAGAAATCCGGTCAAGTGCTGAAATAGCGCACGATCAACGCGATGCCGCTAGCCAGCACCAGCCACGTCACCAGCCGCACAAACGCCTCGCGCGACAACCTCATGGTCAGCCGCCGGCCGATCCACAAGCCCAGCGCCATCGCCGGCAACAGACACAGCGCCAGCATCAACAAGGGTAGCTCGGCATACACACCGGCGA
>NZ_JAFGYJ010000041.1:0-31284 GCF_017490805.1 Pseudomonas sp. 43(2021) | reverse complement strand
ACCCAGCTCCACCCCCGCCCAGCTCCGCCGTGTCCTCGGGCTGCCTGCCCTGGTGTTCTTCGGCCTGGTGTACATGGTCCCGCTGACCATCTTCACCACTTACGGCATCGTCACCGAACTCACCGGTGGCCGCACTGCCGGCGCCTATATCGTGACGCTGGTGGCCATGCTGTTCACCGCCACCTCCTACAGCTTCATGGTCAAGCGCTTCCCGGTCGCGGGCTCCGCGTACTCCTACACCAACATGGCCTTCGGCCCGAACATCGGCTTCCTGGCCGGTTGGTCGCTGCTGCTGGATTACCTGTTCCTGCCGATGATCAACTACCTGCTGATCGGCCTGTTCCTCAACATTGCCTTTCCGGCCATCCCCGCGTGGTCGATCGCGCTGGCCTCGATTGCCCTGGTCACGGTGCTCAACGTGGTCGGCATTCACTCGGTGGCCAAGACCAGCAACCTGATCGTTGGCGCGCAGATCATCTTCATCGTGGTGTTCGTCGCCCTGTCCTGCCAGTCTCTGGCTGGCCAGCCGCTCGACCTGCTGTCGCCGCTGCTGGGCGACGGTTCGCAGCCGGGCTTTGGCGCCCTGATGGCAGGGGCTGCAGTGCTGTGCCTGTCGTTCCTCGGCTTCGATGCTGTCTCGACCTTGGCTGAAGAATGCCGTGATGCCCGCCGCGATGTGCCACGCGCCATTATCCTCACCACCCTGTTCGCCGGCTTGCTGTTCACCGTGCTGGCCTACGTCAGCCAGCTGGTGCTGCCGGGCACCACCTTTGCCAATGCCGACGCGGCGGCCAACGAAGTGATGTTCAAGGCGGGCGGGCAGTTCCTGGCCAACTTCTTCACAGCTGCGTATGTCGCTGGCAGCCTGGGCTCGGCGCTGGCCTCGCAGGCGGCGGTGTCGCGTATTCTGTTCACCATGGGGCGCGACAAGGTGCTGCCGCAACGCACTTTCGGCTACCTGTCACCGCGTTTTGGCACGCCGGTGTTCGCCATTTTGCTGGTTTCGGCGTTCTCGTTACTGGCACTGGTAATCGACCTGGCGACCCTTGCCTCGCTGATCAGCTTTGGTGCGCTGGTCGCGTTTTCGGCGGTGAACCTGGCGGTGGTTAAGACCCATCTGGTGGACGATGCCTCGCAGCGCAGCCTCAAAGGGCTGGTGAGCTATGGCCTGGTGCCGCTGGTAGGGTTGGCGCTGACCTTGTGGCTGTGGACCAGCCTGTCGGCGCTGACGTTGGTCATTGGCCTGTGCTGGTTTGCGCTGGGCCTGGCGTACCTGGCCGTGCTGACCGCCGGCTTCCGTCGCCCAGTGCGGTTGGTGGACTTCACCGAAGCTACATGACCTGAAAATTGCGCTGGCTGTGCTGGCCCCATCGCCGGCTTGCCGGCGATGAGGCCGGTACTGGTGTTAGAAAATGATCAGACCGAAGGTTGGGTCAATGGCGCCGGGGTAGTCCACAAGCTGCCCAGGTTCTGCAACAACGCCCCGGCAATCCCTTGCTGCCCCAGGTACTGCAGCAGCAACGGCGCAAACTGCCCGATCATCCCGGTATCCATCCCCAGCGCCTTGAACGCATTGTCCAGGTCGCTGCGGTTTTCCACATTGCTGCCCAGCGCATTGTTCAAGGCCGACTGGCTCCCGCTGTTCTTGCCCAGCAACTCACCCAGGCCACTCAAGCCACCCAGTGCATTGGCCCCCGCAAGCAGGTCCAGCCCCGGCACCGCCTTGGTCAATTGCCCATAGTCATCGCTGCTCAGGTTATTGCGCGCCAGCCCCAACATCGCCCCTGCCCCGCCAATGGCCTGTTCGGGGGTGATATTCAATTGGCTGCCCAAGGTGTTGAGCAAATTGGCCTGCGCCTCGGGCGCCTGCACCTGGCCTTGCTGTTGCTGGTTCTGCATGGCAGACACGGCGTTGGCGGCGTCGCTGAGGTTGAAGGCGAACACCGGGCTTGCGGCCAGGGTCATCAGGGTTGCCAGGGTGAATGCTTTCATCGGGAGGGACCTCGTCGGCCGGGTTGGCCTTTGGGAAACGAGGGTTTTGACACTTGTTTTCAGCGGTTGTTCCGGGCCGGATATCAGGTGTTCAGCCAAAGCTCAGGAAGCCTGCCTTGACGCAATGACCTAGCATTTTTGTCAGTAGCGGCGCGGATCAAGCCAACAGATACTCGGTAATGTCAGCGTGTCCAGCACACAATTTTCTCGAGAATCGGAAAATGCGCCATGAGTAGCGAAAAGCATTTCTATCAGAATCAAAAAATTACCACTGTAAAAACTGGCAAACGGAACTGCTCGATTTTCCGAGGTATTCAGATTGCGCTTGCTGAGAGACAATCGGACTCCGCAGAATATTGCAATTTGCTGACTGTGGACATTAAAGGATCCGTGACCGCCGTAAAGGGCATCTCGTCCCCAGAGCTACATAGCTACTCCCCTTATGGGAATGCAGCCACTATACCTTCGTCCAGATCGCTATTGGGCTTCAATGGCGAGCGCGCAGAGCGAACGGGATTATATCTTCTTGGCAGCTACAGGGCCTACTCGGCAATACTTATGCGCTTTCTTTCCCCCGATATACTTTCTCCTTTCGACAAGGGCTGGATCAACCCATATGCCTACTGTGCAGGGGACCCAATTAACTATACTGACCCTACCGGTCACATGATGCGAAAGAACCGCACACCGGCCCAAAATGTTTCTCACTACGAAAGAAAGCTTGGAAAGCTAAACGATAGAGCACAGGGAAAAACCAACTACATACAGAATCTTGAAGCACTCCAACACAAGGCTCCAGAACACATAAAAAATAGACACACAGTATATAGAGCGACTGGCCACAAGGCGTTCCGCACTTACTTAGATGATATGGCAGATGACATTCATAAAGCAAAGTCCGAACTTTCACTAATCGGCGAAAAGGCGGAGAGAACAACAGAAAAGCTTAAATCTGCGCTAGAATTATTGGCTGCCGAAAAGGCATCACTAGCCCCCACAGCACCCCGAGGCAGCATTATTTCCAACTATGATCCGAGCGCACCTCGGGCTAGCATCATTTCCAACTATGATCCAAGTGCACCACGAGCCAGTATCATTTCCAACTATGATCCAAGTGCACCACGAGCCAGCATCATTTCCAACCATGCCCCAAGTGCATCTAGCCTTTCATCATTAATGGAAGGTGTGCGCAGGCACCAGAGTGCCAACCCAAACAACTGACACGGACTACCATGAAAAAGCCCCTCGATACGAGGGGCTCTTGTCAAACGACGGTTGTTACGCCGCCCCCCACATCTTGTGCGGGTCGATCACAAACTTCTTCGGCACACCCGCATCAAACTCGCCATACCCTTCCGGCGCCTGATCCAGGTTGATCACCTGCACGCCCACCACTTCGGCAATGTTGATCCGATCCCACATGATCGCCTGCATCAGTTGGCGGTTGTACTTCATGGTCGGGGTCTGGCCGGTGTGGAAGCTGTGCGACTTGGCCCAGCCCAGGCCGAAGCGGATGCTCAGCGCGCCGATCTTGGCGGCAGCATCCACCGCGCCCGGGTCTTCCGTCACGTACAGGCCCGGGATACCAATGTTGCCGGCAACGCGGGTAACCTGCATCAGAGAGTTCAGCACGGTGGCCGGCGCTTCATGCTTGGCCCCTTCGTGGCCATGGCCGCGGGCCTCGAAGCCTACGGCGTCGATGGCGCAATCCACTTCCGGCTCGCCGAGGATGTCGACGATCTGCTCATGCAGCGGGGTGTCCTTGGACAGGTCGACCACTTCGAAGCCCTGGGACTTGGCGTGGGCCAGGCGGGCCTGGTTGAGGTCGCCAACGATCACGCAGGCAGCGCCCAGCAGGCGCGCCGAAGCAGCGGCGGCCAGGCCAACCGGGCCGGCACCGGCGACGTAGACGGTGCTGCCCGGGCCGACACCGGCAGTCACGGCACCGTGGTAGCCGGTCGGCAGGATGTCGGACAGGCAGGTCAGGTCACGGATCTTCTCCATGGCCTTGTCGCGCTCAGGCAGTTTCAGCAGGTTGAAGTCGGCGTACGGCACCAGCACGTATTCGGCCTGGCCGCCGGTCCAGTCGCCCATGTCGACGTAGCCGTAGGCACCGCCGGCGCGGGCCGGGTTGACGGTGAGGCAGACACCGGTGTGCATCTCTTTGCAGGAGCGGCAACGGCCACAGGCGACGTTGAAGGGTACCGAGACCAGGTCGCCGATCTGCATGCGCTCGACATCGCGGCCTTTTTCGACGATTTCACCGGTGATTTCGTGGCCCAGGACCAGGCCGACCTGGGCAGTGGTGCGGCCGCGGACCATGTGCTGGTCGGAGCCGCAGATGTTGGTGGAGACCACCTTCAGGATCACGCCGTGCTCGATCTTCTTGCCGCGTGGGTCCTGCATTTTCGGGTAGTCGATCTTCTGCACCTCGACCTTGCCGGCGCCGAGATATACCACTCCACGATTGCCAGACATGCTCTTACCTCGCTTGATTTATATTTATGCAGCGGTGGTTGAACGCGCCGCCATCCGTGGGCGGCATGTGTTTCTGGAATGAGGGGAATTGTGGGCCTGATGGGGCGGGATGCACTGACTGGGAGCGACAGGGAGATGCCTTTTAGCGGCAAGGGAAAAATGGTGGGGCCATTCGCGGGCACGCCCGCTCCCACAGGTATTGCGTAACCTTCAGGACGGTCACTTTACCTGTGGGAGCGGGCGCGCCCGCAAAGAGGCCGGAACAGGCGCTAGAGAACGACCGTCCGGTTGGCGTTGAGGAACACCCGCCGCTCGATGTGATACCCCACCGCTCGCGCCAAGGTCAGGCATTCGATGTCCCGCCCTTTGGCAATCAGATCTTCGGGGTAATGGCTGTGGTCCACCACCTCGACACCCTGGGCAATGATCGGCCCTTCGTCGAGGTCGTTGTTGATGTAGTGCGCCGTGGCACCGACCATCTTCACGCCCTTGTTGTACGCCTGGTGGTACGGCTTGGCGCCCTTGAACCCTGGTAGCAACGAGTGGTGAATGTTGATCGCCCAGCCATCCAGGCGCCGGCACAACTCGGGCGACAGCACCTGCATATAACGCGCAAGAATCACCAGCTCGGCGCCGGTTTCCTCGATCACCTGCAGTACCTTGCGCTCTTGCCCAGCCTTGTCCTTGGGGTCGAGGGCGAAGTGGTAGTAAGGGATCTTGTGCCAGTGCGCCAGGGGCTCCAGATCAGGGTGGTTGGACACCACCGCGACCACGTCCATGGCCAGCTGACCGATGCGCTGGCGATACAGCAGGTCGTTCAGGCAGTGGTCGGCCTTGGACACCATGATCACCACCTTGGGCCGGTGATTCGGTGCAGTCAGCTCGAAAGCCATGCCGAACGCATCGCTGCGCTCGGCGAGGCCGGCACGGAAGCCTGCCTCGTCGAAATCGTCCGGCTGGCGGAACTCCACGCGAATGAAGAAACGCCCCGACAGCCGGTCATCGAAGGAGTGGTGCTCCGTCACGTAGCAGCGCTGCTCGAAGAGGTAACGCGTCACCACGTCGACGGTGCCGAGCATGCTCGGGCAGTCGGCGGTGAGAATCCAGGTATCCGGTGCCCGACTCATGTTCGCTCTCCTTAAGCCTCGATGCTCAGGCCGTACTCGGCCGAAGCGTCCTGCAGCCACAGCCACCAGTAGTCGGCGAAGCTGCGGCGAATCACCAGCTCCCAGGTGTCTTCGGCGGTACGGCGGATCACCAGTTGCGACTTGGCGAACACGGTGCCGACAGCCTTGCCCACCGGGAAGTTGTTCGGGTGAACATCATAGCTGGTGGATTTCATCAGCACTTCGCGCACGTTCGGGCCGCGCAGCTCCAGCAGGCTCTGCCCGCCGCTGACATTGACCACCTGGATGTGCTGGCCTTCGAGGGCCGCGCGCAGCTTCTGCTCGACGGCAAACTCCTGGCCCCCCGGGACGATCAGCAGCCACTCGTCCGGCCCCATCCATTGCAGCGACATTTCGTTGTTGGCGACCACGGTCAGGGCCACTGGCAGCTCCAGGCCCAGGGCCTTGTGCACGCCGGCGGCAAATTCCGGGTCGTGGCCGTCGCCACGGAGGGTCAGGTGGCCGAGGAACTTGCGTTCACGCAGGGTCACGCCTGCGTTCTTGCGGCCTTTGCCAACCAGGCTGGCCAGGTCGGCGTGGTGCAGTGGCGACTGGGCCTTGGCCTCGGCGCCGGGGTTTTGCTGGAAGACGTTGATAGCGCTCATTTCTTACCTGCCTTGAATTCTGTTGATCGCGAAGACCTGAGGTAGAACCTGTAGTCACAGACTGAGGAGACCCAGTGTGGGAGCGGGTTTACCCGCGAAGAGGGCGGTGAATTCACCATCGCATTCGCGGGTGAACCCGCTCCCACAGAGGTCGCATTCCAATCAGAGCTACCGGTGAAGCCTCAAACGTTCTGCCGCTCACCCTTCGGATCGAAGAACACCGAAGACACGATCTCCGCCTCGATCACGCTGCCATCCGCCTGTGGCGAGTACACGCGCTCGCCCATGCGCTTGAGGCCGCCTTTGACCACACCCATGGCGAACGAGTAGCCCAGGGAGTTGGACGCGTAGCTGGAGGTGACGTGGCCAACCATGTCCATCGGGATCGGCTGTTTCGGGTCGAACACCAGCTGGGCGCCTTCCGGCAGCCACTTGGTCGGGTCGACCGGCTTCAGGCCCACCAGCTGCTTGCGGTTTTCGCGCACGCAGTCTTCGCGGTTCATGCCACGCAGGCCGATCCACGAATACGGCTTGTTGCGGCCCACGCACCAGCTCATGTTCAGGTCATCCGGGGTCATCGAGCCGTCGGTGTCCTGGCCAACGATGATGAAGCCCTTCTCGGCACGCAGTACGTGCATGGTCTCGGTGCCGTACGGGGTCAGGTTGTACTTCTTGCCTGCCTCGATGATCTGTTCCAGCACGCCCATGGCGTAGTTGGCCTGTACGTTGACTTCGTACGACAGCTCGCCGGTGAACGAGATACGGAACACCCGGGCCGGTACGCCGCCGACGTTGCCTTCTTTCCAGGTCATGAACGGGAAGGCTTCCTTGTCCATGTCGATGTCGGTCAGCTCGCTGAGCAGCTTGCGGCTGTTCGGGCCGGACAGGGTCATGGTGGCCCAGTGGTCGGTGACCGAGGTGAAGTACACCTTCAGTTCCGGCCATTCGGTCTGGTGGTACAGCTCCATCCACTGCAGCACGCGGGCGGCGCCACCAGTGGTGGTGGTCATGATGAAGTGGTTGTCGCCGACGCAGGCGGTTACGCCGTCGTCGAAGACCATGCCGTCTTCCTTGCACATCAGGCCATAGCGGGCCTTGCCCACGTCGAGCTTGGTCCAGGCGTTGGTGTAGATGCGGTTGAGGAACTCACGCGCGTCCGGGCCCTGGATGTCGATCTTGCCCAGGGTCGAGGCGTCCAGCAGGCCCACGCTGTCGCGCACGGCCTTGCATTCACGGGCCACGGCGGCGTGGATGTCTTCACCGGCTTTCGGGAAGTACCATGGGCGCTTCCACTGGCCGACATCTTCGAACTCGGCGCCGTTCTTCACGTGCCAGGCATGCAGGGCGGTGAAGCGTACGGGCTCGAACAGGTGACCACAGTGACGGCCCGCTACCGCGCCGAAGGTAACCGGCGTGTAGTTGGGACGGAACATGGTGGTGCCCATTTCCGGGATGGTGATGCCGATCGAACGGGCGGCAATGGCCAGGCCGTTGATGTTGCCCAGTTTGCCCTGGTCGGTACCGAAGCCCAGCGCGGTGTAGCGTTTCACGTGCTCGACCGACTCAAAGCCTTCGCGGGTGGCCAGTTCGATGGCGGCTGCGGTGACGTCGTTCTGCTGGTCAACGAACTGCTTGGGTGCACGGGCAGTGCCTTTGTCGTGCGGCACCTGGAACAGCGCCACAGTGGCCTCTTCCTTGCGTGCAACGGTTTTCGGCAGGCTGCCAACGGTGGCCTTGAAGCCTGCTTCGGTGGCTGCGCGAACGCCGCCCTCGAAGCCATCGGCGATCACGTCGCCCAGGGCGTAGACGCCGTTGATGCCACCCACGCATTCGCGTTTCTGCGGAGCATCGCCCGGCACGAAGCCGAGGATGTCTTCACGCCATACCGGGCGACCGCCCAGGTGCGAAGCCAGGTGCACGATCGGGCTGTAACCGCCGGAGGTGGCGATCAGGTCGCACTCGAGGGTTTCGCCAGGGCTGGTGACCTTGTGTGCCTGCACGTCGATGGCGGCCACACGGGCGCCGGTAACATGCTTGCTGCCCTTGGCCTCGATCACGGCGCTGGAGGTGAGGATGCGGATGCCTTTGGCACGCGCTTCTTCAACCAGCGAGCCACGCGGGTTGTGACGGGCGTCGGCGATGGCGACCACTTGCAGGCCGGCGTCGTGCCAGTCCAGCGCGGCGCGGTAGGCGTGGTCGTTGTTGGTCGACAGCACCAGCTTGCGGCCCGGGGCCACGCCGTAACGGCGTACGTAGGTGGAAACGGCGCCAGCCAGCATGTTGCCCGGCACGTCGTTGTTGCCATACACCAGCGGGCGCTCGTGAGCGCCGGCAGCCAGCACTACGCGCTTGGCACGCACGCGGTGCACGCGGTGGCGAACCTGGCCGATCGGGGCGCGGTCGCCGAGGTGGTCGGTGAGGCGCTCGTGGATGGTCAGGAAGTTATGGTCGTGGTAGCCGTTGACCGTGGCACGTGGCAGCAGGGTCACTTCCGGCAGGCTTTCCAGCTCCTTGACCACGGCGTTGACCCAATCGGTAGCAGGCTTGCCGTCGAGGGTTTCGCGGGTGTCGAGCAGGCTGCCGCCGAACTCTTCCTGCTCGTCAGCCAGGATCACGCGGGCACCGCTGCGGGCAGCGGCCAGTGCGGCGGCCAGGCCCGCAGGGCCGGCGCCGACGATCAGCACGTCGCAGTGCTGGTTCATGTAGTCGTAGCTGTCCGGGTCGTTCTGCAGCGGCGCGCGGCCAAGGCCGGCGGCTTTGCGGATGTACTTCTCGTAAGTCATCCAGAACGATTTCGGGTACATGAAGGTTTTGTAGTAGAAGCCCGGCGGCATCATGCTGCCGCCCACCTTGCCAAGGATGCCCATGACGTCGTTGTTGACGTTCGGCCAGCCGTTGGTGCTGGTGGCTACCAGACCTGCGTACAGCGCCTGCTGGGTGGCACGCACGTTGGGGATCTGGGTGGCTTCGCTGGAGCCGATCTGCAGGATGGCGTTCGGCTCTTCGGTACCGGCGGCGATGATGCCGCGTGGACGCGAATACTTGAAGCTGCGGCCGACGATGTCGACGCCGTTGGCCAGCAACGCGGCGGCCAGGCTGTCACCGGCATAACCCTGGTAGGTCTTGCCGTTGAAGCTGAAGTTCAGGACCTTGCTGCGGTCGATACGGCCGCCGCTGGCGAGGCGATAGGTCTGGCTCATACTTTTTCCCCTTGGCCTTTGACGGTCGACGCAGCGCTGCTTTGCTTGCCGCTGGCGGTCACTTGCGGCTTCTCGCCAATCTTGTAGGTTTCCAGAATTTCGTAGGTCACGGTGTCACGGGTGACGTTGAAGTACTGGCGGCAGCCGGCAACGTGGTCCCACAGTTCGTGGTGAATACCGCGTGGGTTGTCACGGTAGAACATGTAGGTACCCCACTCCTCGTCGGAGCAGGCGTTAGGGTCCAGCGGGCGGGCGATGTGCGCCTGGCCAGAGGCGTGGAACTCTTCTTCGGAGCGCAGCTCGCCGCAGTGGGGACAGAAAATATGCAACATGACGGTGTCTCCGGTTAGTGGGCGACGGCGGCAGCGCCGTGTTCGTCGATCAGTGCGCCGCTGTAGAAACGGTCCATGGAGAACGGCGCGGCCAGTGGGTGCATTTCGCCCTTGGCCAGGCTCGCGGCGAAGACGTTGCCCGAACCCGGGGTCGCCTTGAAGCCGCCAGTACCCCAACCGCAGTTGAAGAACATGTTCTTGACCGGGGTCTTGGTGATGATCGGGCAGGCGTCCGGCGAGGTATCGACGATACCGCCCCACTGACGGTTCATGCGCACGCGCGAGAGGTTGGGGAACATCTCGACGATGGCCTGCAGGGTGTGCTCGATCACCGGGTACGAACCGCGCTGGCCGTAGCCAACCCAGCCGTCGATACCGGCACCGATCACCAGGTCGCCCTTGTCGGACTGGCTGATGTAGCCGTGTACGGCGTTGGACATGATCACGCTGTCGATGATCGGCTTGATCGGTTCGGATACCAGTGCTTGCAGCGGGTGCGACTCCAGCGGCAGGCGGAAGCCGGCCAGCCTGGCCATGTGCCCGGAGTTACCGGCAGTGACCACGCCGACGCGCTTGGCGCCGATGAAGCCTTTGTTGGTTTCCACGCCGATGACCGCGCCGTTTTCCTTGCGGAAACCGATCACTTCGGTCTGCTGGATCAGGTCCACGCCCAAGGCGTCGGCGGCACGGGCGAAGCCCCAGGCCACGGCGTCGTGACGGGCCACGCCGCCACGGCGCTGCACGGTGGCACCGAGGATCGGATAGCGGGTGTTCTTCGAGCAGTCCAGGTACGGGATCTCGGCCGCGACCTGGGCAGTGTTGAGCAGCTCGCCATCCACGCCGTTCAGGCGGTTGGCGCTGACGCGGCGCTCGGAGTCACGCATGTCCTGCAGGGTGTGGCACAGGTTGTACACGCCGCGCTGGGAGAACATCACGTTGTAGTTGAGGTCCTGGGACAGGCCCTCCCACAGCTTCATGGCGTGCTCGTACAGGTGCGCCGACTCATCCCACAGGTAGTTGGAACGCACGATGGTGGTGTTACGGGCGGTGTTGCCGCCGCCCAGGTAGCCCTTCTCGATCACGGCAACGTTGGTGATGCCGTGTTCTTTGGCCAGGTAGTAGGCCGTGGCCAGGCCATGGCCGCCACCGCCGACGATAACCACGTCGTAGACCTTTTTAGGGGTTGGCGTGCGCCACATGCGCTGCCAGTTCTCGTGGTGGCTGAGGGAGTGCTTGAAAAGGCCGAAGCCCGAGTAACGTTGCATGGTGTGTGGCTCCACTCAGCGGTAAACAGGGAAATCTGCGCACAGGGCCGCGACGTTCTTCGCCACATCGGCTTCGACGTCTGCGTCACCGAGGTTGTCGAGGATGTCGCAGATCCAGCCGGCCAGGGCTACACATTGCGCGACCTTGAAGCCACGGGTGGTGACGGCCGGGGTGCCGATGCGCAGGCCCGAGGTGACGAACGGCGACTGCGGGTCGTTCGGCACGGCGTTCTTGTTGACGGTGATGTGCGCGCGGCCCAGGGCTGCGTCGGCATCCTTACCGGTCAGGCCCTGGCGAATCAGGCTGACCAGGAACAGGTGGTTGTCGGTACCGCCGGAGACCACGTCATAGCCACGGTCGATGAACACCTGGGCCATGGCCTGGGCGTTTTCGATGACTTGCTTCTGGTAGCTCTTGAACTCAGGTTCCAGCGCTTCCTTGAAGCACACGGCCTTGGCGGCGATCACGTGCATCAGCGGGCCACCCTGGGCGCCCGGGAATACGGCGGCGTTGAGCTTCTTCTCGATCTCTTCGTTGGCCTTGGCCAGGATCAGGCCACCACGCGGACCGCGCAGGGTCTTATGGGTGGTAGTGGTGACTACGTCGGCGAACGGGATCGGGTTCGGGTACAGGCCAGCGGCAACCAGGCCGGCTACGTGGGCCATGTCGACGAACAGCAGCGCACCGACCTTGTCGGCGATGGCGCGGAAGCGCGGGAAGTCGAGGGTCTTGGAGTAGGCCGAGAAGCCGGCAACGATCATTTTCGGCTTGTGCTCGACAGCCAGGCGCTCGACTTCGTCGTAGTCGATCAGGCCGGTGGTGGTGTCGATGCCGTATTGCACAGCGTTGTACAGCTTGCCCGAGGACGACACCTTGGCGCCGTGGGTCAGGTGGCCGCCGTGGGCCAGGCTCATGCCGAGGATGGTGTCACCGGCCTGCAGCAGGGCCAGGTAGACGGCACCGTTGGCCGAGGAGCCGGAGTGCGGCTGGACGTTGGCGTAGTCGGCACCGAACAGCTGCTTGGCGCGTTCGATGGCCAGGGCTTCCACCTTGTCCACGTGCTCGCAGCCACCGTAGTAGCGCTTGCCCGGGTAGCCTTCGGCGTACTTGTTGGTCAGGCCGCTGCCTTGGGCCTGCATCACGCGCTTGGAGGTGTAGTTTTCCGAGGCGATCAGCTCGATGTGGTCTTCCTGGCGCTGTTCTTCGGCATTCATCGCCGCCAGCAGTGCATCGTCGTAACCCTGGATCTGGTCTTGCTTGCTGAACATCGTGTATCTCCCGGCAGCGATCGTTTTTTGTCGTGGGGCACTGCGGCCCTTTGTGGCGATGTTATGACTGGCCGGGGCAGGTCAGATGCCTGCGCACGCCTTGCAATGGCGCGTTTACGACATTCGCTTTTGTGTCGCCCGTGCCGGCCCTTTCGCGGGTGAACCCGCTCCCACAGGTACGGCGGTGCTTCAATGCTTGCAATATCCCTGTGGGAGCGGCTTTAGCCGCGAAGAGGCCAGTACAGGCAATGCCGAAATCAAACGCTGCACCGCTTGTATAGGCAACTGCTGAATCGATGGTTTAGAGTGCTGATCTGCGTCGTTCACAGGACAGTGTCATGACAGATAAGAGCCAACAATTCGCCAGCGACAACTATTCCGGTATCTGCCCCGAAGCCTGGGCGGCCATGGAGAAGGCCAACCACGGCCACGACCGCGCCTACGGCGACGACCAGTGGACCGAACGCGCCGCGCAATACTTCCGCAACCTGTTCGAAACCGACTGCGAGGTGTTCTTCGCCTTCAACGGCACCGCCGCCAACTCCCTGGCCCTGGCCTCGCTGTGCCAGAGCTACCACAGCGTGATCTGCTCCGAGACCGCCCACGTCGAAACCGACGAGTGCGGTGCGCCAGAGTTTTTCTCCAACGGCTCCAAGCTGCTGACTGCGCCCAGCGTCAACGGCAAGCTGACGCCGCAGTCGATCCGCGAAGTGGCGCTGAAGCGCCAGGACATCCACTACCCCAAACCACGGGTCGTGACCATTACCCAGGCCACCGAGGTGGGCACCGTCTATCGCCCCGACGAGCTGAAGGCGATCAGCGCCACCTGCAAGGAGCTGGGCCTTAACCTGCACATGGACGGCGCGCGCTTTAGCAATGCCTGCTCGTTCCTGGGCTGCAGCCCGGCCGAGCTGACCTGGAAGGCCGGCGTCGATGTGCTGTGCTTTGGCGGCACCAAGAACGGCATGGCGGTGGGCGAGGCGATCCTGTTCTTCAACCGCCAACTGGCCGAGGACTTCGACTACCGCTGCAAGCAGGCCGGGCAACTGGCGTCGAAGATGCGTTTCTTGTCGGCGCCTTGGGTGGGCCTGCTGGAAGATGGCGCCTGGCTGCGTCATGGCAATCACGCCAACCATTGCGCGCAGTTGCTCGCCTCGCTGGTGAGTGACTTGCCGGGGGTGGAACTGATGTTCCCGGTGGAGGCCAACGGGGTGTTCCTGCAGATGCCGGAGCACGCCATCGAAGCACTGCGCGGCAGGGGCTGGCGCTTCTATACCTTCATTGGAAGCGGCGGGGCGCGGTTCATGTGCTCGTGGGATACCGAGGAAGAACGGGTGCGCGAGCTGGCGGCGGATATCCGCAGCATCATCGGCGCCTGACAGGCCGCATTCGCGGGTAAACCCGCTCCCACAGGGATCGCGCAGGTTTCAAGGCCTGTGATGAACCTGTGGGAGCGGGTTTACCCGCGAAGAAGCCAACACTGATCTAAAGCCTGAACCCACCCATCTGCCGCGCCAGGTCATCCGCCAAGCCACGCAACGCCTGGCATTCCTCGCGGCATCCCCGCACCTCTGCCGCCGTCTCCCGCGCCAGGTCGGAAATCCCCTGCACGGTCCGGTTGATCTCCTCGGTCACCGCCGACTGCTCTTCGGTCGCCGTGGCCACCTGATGGTTCATATCGCTGATGTGCTCGACCTGATCGGTAATCGCACCCAACGACACCCCAGTACGCTGGCTCGACTCCACCCCACTACCCGTCGCCTGCTGCCCTGCCTGCATCGAACTCACCGCCGAACCTGCGCCCTGTTTCAGGCGCTGGATCATCTGCTGCACTTCGTCGGTGGACAGCTGCGTGCGCCGGGCCAACGTACGCACCTCATCAGCCACCACGGCAAACCCGCGGCCCATCTCCCCCGCCCTGGCCGCCTCGATGGCGGCATTCAGCGCCAGCAGGTTGGTCTGCTCGGAAATGCTACGGATTACCGCGAGAACTTCATCGATCGAGGCTACTTCGTCGGCCAACTGGCTGACCGCATCGGCCGCCTTGCCGATATCACCCGACATACCCTCGATACCCCGAATCGAGCGTTGCACCACCTCACGCGCCTGCAACGCTTCATCCCGCGCCGACTGCGAGGCCTGCGCCGCATCGCCGGCGTTGCGGGCAATGTCCTGCACGGTCAAGCCCATTTCGTGCACGGCAGTGGCGACCATTTCGGTCATTTCCTGCTGACGCCCGGAACGCTCGGCGGTGTTGTCCACCACCTGCGTCACCTGCTCGACCGCCTGGTGCAGCCGCTCGGAGGTGTGCAGTACCTCGCCGATCAGCCGGCGCTGGCTGTCGAGGAAGCGGTTGAAGCCACGCGCCAGGTCGCCCAGTTCGTCCTGACGTGAATCGTCCAGCCGGTGGCTGAGGTCACCCGCGCCACTGCCGATCTGCACCAACGCCGCAGTGACGCGCCGGATCGGCCGCACCAGGCCACGCGCCAGCACCACCACCAGCAGCAGCGACACCAGCGCCACGGCACCACCGATCAGGCTGGTCAGCCATACCGCCTGATGCATTTGTGCGTAGATCTCCCCCTCGGGCACCTCGGCCACCAAGGTCCAGTTGAGGTCGCGCAGGGGCAGGCCGAGCGCCAGGTAGCTTTCGCCATCACGGCTGAAGCGGCTGCTGCGCAGGCCTTCGCCGCCGGTCATCAGCGCCTTGGCCGCATCCGCGCCGAGCTGTTCGGTGAGCTGGCGTTTGCCGCTCAAGGCAGCGTCCGGGTGAACCTGGATCAGGCCATCGTTACGCACCAGGAACACCTTGCCGTGCTCGCCAAAGTTGAAGTCATGGATCAGCTTCGACAGCTCGGTCATGCGCAGGCCCATGCCGGCCACGCCGACCAGTTGGCCATTCTTTTCCACGCGATAGTCGATGAACAGCGCCAACTCACCCGTGGCACCGTCGATGTCGATATTGATCAGGCGCTCGGCGCCGCTGTCGATGTAGCCGTAGAACCATTTGTCCTTCGGGTTACTGCGACTTAGGGTGCGGTCCAGGCCATTCTCGCTGTAGTAATGGCCGGTTTCGGTCGAGACGAACAGAGTGGTGAAGGCCTGGTTGCGCTGCTTGGCGGCGGCCAGGTACTCGATGAATGAAGCGGCTTGGTCAGGGTCTTCACCGGCGGCAAGCCAGTCGCGCAGCAGGGTGTTGCCGGCAATGTCCGCCGCCGCCACCAGCGGCTGGCCTAGCATGCGTTCGATATCATTGCGTATGGCCTCGATACTGGCGGGCAACGCAGTATCGACCAGGTAGCGTTCGGTGAGGCGGTTGAGCGCCACCGTGAAGATGATGACCACCACCAGGATGCTCGCCAGCAAGGCGGCGCCCATGCTGGTGATCAACTGCCACTGGATGCTCTTACGCCAGATACGCATGCCCCTACTCCCCGCACATTATTGTTTTGCGGAAAGTGTATACACTTGCGTATCCAGTTAATCCAGTGCTCTGAAGCAAGCCGCCGCCCCTGTGGGAGCGGGTTCACCCGCGAATGCGATGGTGAAGCCACTGACGTATTCGCGGGTAAACCCGCTCCCACAGGGGCCAGTGCAGGGCCTTATTGTTCGGCAATGGTCCGCACGATGGCGTCCACCGTGGCGTCAATCTGCGCCTGGGTACGCTCCAGCGTCCTGCGGTGCTCATCCTGCAACTCGATCTGTCGCGAACACAGGTTCAGCGCGGCCAGCACCAGCAGCTTGTCGCCGATCAGGGTCGGGTACTGACGCTTGGTCTGGGCCAGCGCCGTGTTGAGCATTTGCACCGCCTGGGCCAGGGTAGCTTCCTGGCCTTCAGGCGCCTTGATCGAATAGTCGTTGCCGAGGATCGACACGACATTGATCGGTTGCGCTCGCAGTGTCATGCGCCTACGACGCCGGCGTTGGCGCGCTCGAGCAGCGCCTGCAGGCGTGCGGCGGTGCTGCCGTTCTTCTCTTCCTGCTCCATCAGCGACAGCTGCAGGGTTTCGTTCTCTTCCTTGGCCTGGGCCAGTTCCTGGCCGAGGGCGGTGTTCTGCTCGGTGAGTTGAGCGTTCTTCTGCATCAGGTCGCTGACCAGTTGCTCGATTTGATTCAGGGAAGCTTCCAGCATGGGTCTATCTCAGGTTGTTGCGAGGGGCGCACACGATAAAGAAAAGTGCGGCCCATCGCCATTAAATATCGGATTCACGAGGTGTCTAACCCGCAGATTGACAGAGGAACCACCCCCTTGTTCCGACCTGGGTCAACCGCCGGTCAGGAAACGACAGCAGTCGCACAATTTTCGCCAAGCGCACTCAAGCGTGCCTCGACCTGACCGATACCCCTGAGAGTCATATTCCGTCGCACTGGGTGCGTCACCTTCACTAGCCTGGATCTGCCCAAACCATGTCATTACGCAACATGAATATCGCCCCGCGCGCGTTGCTCGGCTTTGCCCTTATCGGCCTGCTGATGCTCGGCCTCGGTATCTTCTCCCTGGTGCAGATGGGCAACATCCGCCAGGCCGGTCTGGTCATCGAGCAGATCAGCGTGCCCAGCATCAAGGTCCTCGACGAGATCAGTGCGCTGAACCTGCGCCTGCGCAGCCTCTCCTACCGCCTGCTGGTGAACCGCGAGCCGCAAACCCAGCAGGAAACCCTGAACCTGCTGGACCAGCGCAACCTCGAGATCGACCGTGCCCGCCAGGCGTACCTGCCGCTGATCAGCGCCGCCGACGAACAGGCCGCGTACGACCAGTACGTCCAGCTGCTCACCCAGTACCGCCAGCTGGAGTCACGCATGCGCAGCCTGAGCCAGGCCGGCAACCTCGACGAACTGCGCGACCTGCTCAACCGCGACCTGCTGGCCAACTCCGAGCAGATCAACAAGATCATGGAGACCCTGGTGCGCATCAACACCGAGCAGACCCGCGCCACCAACCAGACAGCTGCCAGCCAGTACAGCACCGCCTTCACCCTGGTCATCAGCCTGCTGGTCACCGCCACCGTGCTGACCTTGCTCTGCGCCTTCCTGCTGACCCGCAGCATCGTCAAACCGATCGAAGAAGCACTCAAGAGCGCCGAGCAAGTCGCCGATGGTGACCTGACCCACATCATCAGCGCCGAAGGCACCGACGAAGCCGCCCGCCTGCTGCGGGCCATGGCCCGCATGCAGGAAAATCTGCGCGACACGCTGCAGCTGATTGCCGGCTCCGCCACCCAGCTGGCCTCGGCGGCGGAAGAACTCAACAGCGTCACCGACGAAAGCGCCCGTGGCCTGCAGCAGCAGAACAACGAAATCGAGCAGGCAGCCACCGCCGTGACCGAGATGACCAGTGCCGTGGAAGAAGTGGCGCGCAATGCAGTGAGCACTTCGGAAGCGTCCAGCGAGGCCAGCCGCTCGGCCGGCGATGGCCGAGACCTGGTCATGGAAACCGTGGGCGCCATCGAACGCATGAGCGGCGACGTGCAGGCCACCGCCACGCTGATCACCCACCTGGCTGAGCAGTCGCGTGATATCGGCAAGGTACTCGATGTGATCCGTGGCCTGGCCGACCAGACCAACCTGCTGGCACTCAATGCCGCGATCGAGGCAGCGCGCGCTGGTGAGGCGGGCCGTGGTTTTGCCGTAGTGGCCGATGAGGTACGGGCGCTGGCTCATCGTACCCAGCAGTCGACCAGTGAGATCGAGCGGATGATCGGCAGTATTCAGGGGGGGACGGAAGAGGCAGTGGAATCGATGCGCACCAGCACCGAACGCGCCGAGTCCACCCTCAATATTGCCCGTGGCGCGGGTATGGCGCTGGACACCATTGCCGGAGCGGTGGCGCAGATCAACGAGCGCAACCTGGTGATTGCCAGTGCGGCGGAAGAGCAGGCGCAGGTGGCGCGGGAAGTGGACCGCAACCTGGTGAACATCAATGACCTGTCGGTGCAGAGTGCTACCGGGGCGCATCAGACCAGTGCGGCGAGTGCGGAGTTGTCGCGGTTGGCTGTGGATCTGAATGGGTTGGTGGCG
Organism: Pseudomonas sp. 43(2021); assembly: GCF_017490805.1. Taxonomy (NCBI): domain Bacteria; kingdom Pseudomonadati; phylum Pseudomonadota; class Gammaproteobacteria; order Pseudomonadales; family Pseudomonadaceae; genus Pseudomonas; species Pseudomonas sp. 43(2021). The sequence continues at coordinate 12,959 of NZ_JAFGYJ010000041.1, read as the reverse complement.
CGCTTCCGCACCTGACTTCAGATAGCCGGGGCCGCTTTGCGGCCCATCGCGACACAAGGCCGCTCCCACATTGACCGGCGTAACCGGGGCCTTTGTGGGAGCGGCCTTGTGTCGCGAAAGGGCTGCAAGGCAGCCCCCTGCATTCCCGGATCAGTAATCGATCCGCACATCCCCTTTCGGCACGCTGCAGCACGACAGGATGTAGCCCTCGGCTTCGTCCTCTTCGGTGATGCCGCCGTTGTGCTCCATCTCCACTTCACCGCCCAGCTTGAGCACCTTGCAGGTACCGCAAATACCCATGCCGCAGGCTTTCGGGATCATCAGGCCAACTTTGGCCGCCGCCGCGTGCACGGTCTCGCCCGGGGCGATGCGGATGCTCTTCTCGCTGCCGATGAACTCCACCAGATTGAGGTCGGCCGCATCCAGCTCCGGCGCGTCAGCTGCCTGCTCGGCGTGCTCCACCGCATCGGCCTTGGCTTCGGCCGGCGTCGCACCGAACGACTCCTCGTGGTAGTTCTTCATGTCGAAGCCGACCGCTTCGAGCATGCGCTTGACCGCAGTCATGTAGGGTGTCGGGCCACAGCAGAACACCACGCGGTCCATGTAGTCCGGCGCGATCAGCTCCATCAGGCGCTGGTTCAGGTAGCCACGGTAACCCGCCCACGGCTCGCCCAGGCCATGCTTTTCGCAAATGATGTGCAGGCTGAAGTTGGGGATGCGCGAAGCCATCTGCTCCAGCTCGCGGTGGTAGATGATGTCCTTCGGCGAACGGGCGCTGTGCACGAATACCATGTCGACATTGCCGTTGGTGTCGTAGAACCAGCGCGCCATCGACATGACCGGGGTGATACCGACACCGCCCGAGAGGTACAGCACCTTCTGTGCCGGGAAGTCGATGGCGTTGAACAGCCCCACCGGGCCGTGCACCGGCAGCTCGGCGCCTTCGTGCATGGTGTCGTGGAGGAAGTTGGACACCAGCCCGCCCGGTACACGCTTGACGGTGATCGAGAAGCTGTAGGGCACCGACGGTGAACTGGAGATGGTGTAGGAGCGCATCACCGGCTTGCCTTCGATCTCCAGCTCAAGGGTGACGAACTGCCCTGGCTTGAAGAAGAACATGATCGGCTGGTCGGCCATGAAGCAGAACGTGCGCACGTCCCAGGTCTCCTGGATGACCTTGACGCAGCGCACGATGTGGCGGCCGTTGGCCCAGGTCTGGGTAGTGACCGGATTGAGGAAGGTATCGGACATGTTCATCTCCAGCAGCCGACTATTGGCCTTTTATGGCTTGGATAATGCGCAAGCTGAAGACGACGTACATTCCTGCCAGCGACATCGGCGTGCTCATCGCGACCAGCCCCGTGCTGCAAGGGCTGGCGCGTCGTAATTCAAATCGGCCATGTCGCCCATGGATACGGTTCATGGCGCCTTCGGACGCACACTCCACGGCAAAAGAACATGCTGTTTCTTGATGAGCAGCCTTGCGGCACCACAACAACGATTAGCCACCTTTTGCCGGCCGCACACGGCCCCGAGGAATACACGATGGACGTCACCGCAACCCTGAGCCTGGGCGATCCACTGGAACCTGCACGCAAGGCCACCGCCGAGATGCTGCAGACCCGCGAGCGCACCTACTCGCTGCCCCAGCCTTTCTACAACGACGAGCGTCTGTTCCAGATCGACATGCAGGAGATCTTCCACAAGGAGTGGCTGATCGCCGGCATGACCTGCGAGATCCCGGCCAAGGGCAACTACATCACCCTGCAGATCGGCAAGAACCCGATCATCGTGGTGCGTGGCGCCGAAGGTAAAGTGCATGCCTTCCACAACGTCTGCCGCCACCGTGGTTCGCGTCTGTGCGTCAGCGACAAGGGCAAGGTGGCCAAGCTGGTCTGCCCGTACCACCAGTGGACCTACGAACTGGACGGTCGCCTGCTGTTCGCCGGTACCGAAATGGGTGCCGACTTCGACATGAACCAGTACGGCCTGAAGCCGGTGAACGTGAAGGTCGCCGGTGGCTACATCTTCATCAGCCTGGCGGAAAACCCGCCGGCCATCGACGAGTTCCTGGCTACCCTCGAGCACTACATGGAACCGTACGACATGGAAAACACCAAGGTGGCGGTGCAAACCACCTTGATGGAAAAGGCCAACTGGAAGCTGGTGCTGGAAAACAACCGCGAGTGCTACCACTGCAACGGTTCGCACCCGGAGCTGCTGCAAACCCTGCTGGAATGGGACGACACCAACGACCCACGCGCCAGCCAGGAATTCAAGGACCACGTGGCCGCCTCCGCTGCCGCCTGGGAAGCCGAGAAGATCCCGTACCTGCACAAGAGCCACGGCCTGCGTAACCGCATCGTGCGCATGCCGCTGCTCAAGGGCACCGTGTCGATGACCATGGACGGCAAGCAGGCCTGCCAGAAGCTGATGGGCCGCATCAAGAACCCGGACCTCGGCTCGATGCGCATCCTGCACCTGCCGCACTCGTGGAACCACTGCATGGGCGACCACATGATCGTGTTCACCGTGTGGCCGATCAGCGCCCAGGAAACCATGGTCACCACCAAGTGGCTGGTGCACAAGGATGCCGTGGAAGGTGTCGATTACGACCCGGAGCGCATGCGCAAGGTGTGGGACGCCACCAACGACCAGGACCGTCGCTTGGCCGAAGAGAACCAGCGTGGTATCAACTCCACCGCTTACCAGCCAGGGCCGTACTCGAAGACCTACGAGTTTGGCGTGGTCAACTTCATTGACTGGTACAGCCAGCGTCTGCTGAACAACCTGGGGGCGGAGCCGGCGGCGTATCTGAAGGAAGTGCAGGCGCAGTAAGCGATTGCACTGAACTGTGGAGGGGTTGAAACACGACCCCTCCAATTCACCTCGAATGCCGTCGTCGCCTAACCCCCATCGTATCGCCCTGAAAACCCCATGCATCCGGAGCAGGACGGTTGATTTCAGATTGCCGCACCGACAGTTCACGCTGAGGCGGGGTCTGCACGCTTTCCAGTGCAATTTCCGCAGCAACCTCAGCCGGCATTCCCCCTGCCAGTAAATCGAAGTTCTTCTTTACCTGCCTCAAGGGACTGCTACCAGGGCCGACCGCAGCGTTGATAGCGCGTGCACCGGTTGCCGCCAGACTTATCGCCGTACCGACATTCGCCCCAAAAATTGCACTCTCCACGCCTGCGAATTGCGCCGCAGCACTTCCCAAGCTCAAGAGTGAGCCGAATGTACTCGTTCGTGCAGCGTTAAGCCCAAGACGATTGGTTGGTGAAGGCCCCAGGAAGTTGTACCCCAAGGTCAGTGCATTCGATGCCATCCCCAAGCCTCGTAAAGTCAGGGCCGCCGTTTCGAAAAACCGGCCTGTCGGATCGTGCCGGTTGACTGGCTCACCACCACAGTATGCGTAGACATTGATGCCCCCGCGGCCAAATGGGCTGAGGCTATCAGGGCTCAGAAATCGCATCAGAGTCGGGCTGTAGAAGCGATGACCGGTTCCCAACGGGTAATTCCCAGTCAATGGATCCCGATACTGTCCACAAAAAGCCAGCCCAGGAGCGAGGGCTGCGTTCATGGCGCCGTAAGGCGAATAGGCACGCGGGCCGAAAAGTGTTGCCATGAGTTATCCACAATACGAAGAGTTGCAGACACGGTAATGGCTGGTTGGAAATTTGCGTACTGGCAAAAATGTCAGGCAGGCTACTGATCACTATTTGATCATATGGGCCAGGGCCTCATGTTCACTGGGCTGCAGCGGAGTTCATACACCTTGTCCACAGAGACACCAACAGAGTTTGTGAGCAACCGATGAATTTTCTGCCACCTGGTTGTGGATAAACGTCTCAAGGCCCGGATTTTCAAGGATCGAGCAGCATTCAGGCAAGATTGATCATTTTTTGAGCAAATCTTTCAAGACCTTTGACTGCGTGGCTTACAGCAGATACCGAACAGATTATCCACAGACCGGCTAACAGCGATTGTGGGCAAAATCAGGAGGATGCTGATGCGCACGCCTGCGAAGGCTGGGAGAATGCTTGATCGTTTTTTGATCAATACCTTGAAGAGCACGAAATACAAGGGCTGCAGCCATGCGCCAACACTTTATCCACACCTTGGCGAACAGATTTGGTGGGCAAAAGCATTCGGTCGATGCTGTGTATGGAATGTGGGAGCGGCCTTGTGTCGCGAAAGGGTTGCGCAGCAGCCCCAGGTTTTTGCATCACTGCAGAAATGGCTGGGGCCGCTGCGCGGCCCTTTCGCGACACAAGGCCGCCCCCACAAAGAGACCTCCAAGCCTCTGCTTTCAGCGCAACACGCCCTCTTCCACCAGCAGCTTGAGGATGGCCTCGGCGCCTTCCTGTGGCGAAACGTCCTTCAGCACCTTGCCACCGCCCCCACTGGCCTTGGCGGTTGCCGCCTTCATCCGGTCAGCGCCGCTCTTGGCCTTGATCACCTTCAAGCGCTTGGGCCGTGGGCGGGCCGGTTGCAGCTCGGCTTCGGCCAGCAGTTCGTCTTCGACGATGGCCACGTTGCGCGCCGCCAGTACACCCCGACGCGCCGGCCCGAAAGCACTCTGGCGCGGCTTGGGCGCTGCGTTATCCACAGTCGCCAGCAGCGGCAGGCGCACTTTCAGCCGACGCCGCTGACCACGCGGCAAAGCTTGCAGCACCTGGGCGGTGCCGTTGTCGATCGACTCCACTTCGGCCAGCCCCACAATCAACGGCCAGCCAAGCTTTTCGGCCAGCAGGAACGGCAACATGCCCGACCCCTCGCCGGTCTCGGCCTGGCTGCCGGTCAGCACCAGCTGGGCCCCGGCGTCGCGCAGGTAATCCCCGAGCACGCCCAGCACATCGGCACCGGCCGGCTGCTCCAGCACGTCCAGATGGTCCAGGCCCATGCCCAGGTAGGCACGCAGCGCCTCTTCCCGTGGGTCGCCAGCATGCACCACCTGCAAGCTATCCCCAGCCAGCTGCAAACCCAACTCCACGGCGCGGGCATCCTGCTCGGCGCGGCGGGCGCGACCGGAACTGGGGTGGGCACCGATGGAAACCAGGCTGATCACTTTCGTACTCATGCTCGTGCCCTTATGCCGCGTCGCGCTGGCCGCCGCTGCGGTAGTTGTCCACAGCCTCGATCAGTGCCTTGAGAATCGCCGAACTGTCGCCAATCACCGACAGGTCGGCCCGTTTGATCATGTCGCAGCCCGGGTCCATGTTGATCGCCACCACCTTGTCGCAGGCGCCGATGCCCTGCAGGTGCTGGATCGCGCCCGAGATACCCACAGCCACGTAGACCCGCGCAGTGACCCAGGTACCAGTAGCACCCACCTGGCGGTTGCGCGGCATGAAACCGTCGTCCACCGCCACCCGCGAGGCGCCCTCGGTGGCACCCAGGGCCGCGGTAGCCTTGTGGTACAGGTCCCAGTCCTTGACGCCGTTGCCGCCCGAAACGATGAACTCGGCCTCGGCCATGGCAATGGTGGCCGGGTCCACGGCCACCGAGCCGAGGTCTTCGATGCGCGACAGGCTGCGCGCCACGCTTGTGGACAACTCCACGGGCAAGGCTTCGTGACGGGTTTCGCTGACCGGCTCGGCGCACTCGGCCGCCGCCAGGATCAGGCGTGGCACGGCACGCTGCAGGTCTTGCTGGCCGGCACCGGCACGGCCGATGCACTGGCCGTCCTTGACCTGCCATACCCGTGTCGCCGGGCGCTCGCCCAGGGCTGCGCCCAGGCGCCGGCCCAGTTCGCCGCCACCAGTGCGGCTGTCTGGCAGCAGCCAGTGGCGCGGAGTGAACTGGTTATCCACAGCCCGCAGGCCTTGTACCAGTTGCTCCGGTGCATAACCTTCGAAAGCCTCGCCCTCGATGACCAGCAGGCGGTCGACCCCGGCTGTGGAAAAGTTGCTTTCCTTGTGTTCGCCAAACACCACCGCCAGCACCGCACCGTCGCTGCCGGCCAGGCTGTGGGCCAGGCCGAGCAAGTCGCGGTCGTGGCTGCTCAGGCGGCCGCCGACCATGTCCGGTACCACGGCAATGTAGAACGCCGGCGCCGGCACCTGGTGCAGCGGCAGCTTGACCTCGGCCGCCGCCGTGCGCCGCCCGCCCACGGCGGTGCCCTGCTGGGCGCCGCTGCGGTCGATGCGCTTGATGCCGGCCGGGCCGATGAAGCCTGCGGCGATCGCATGGGGGTTCTTGCGGATGAGGCCGTTGGGCCCCATCCAGCTGGTCTGCTGCATCTGCATCGCTGCATGCAGCGGGTGCAGACGGTTACGGGCGATCCACTCGGCGCGTGGGTCGCGGCGAATAATGTCGCTCATCAGTGCACCTCCGCAGGTTCACGTTTGGCCGTTTGCGGCTTTGGGGCAGAGGGCGCGTCCTCTTCGATCAGCACGTCGGCCACCAGCTCGGCCAGGTCCTTGATCTGTGGGCGCGGTTCGACAACACCTTCGAGCATCGCGGTGCACTGCGGGCACCCCACGGCCACCAGCTCGGCCTCGGTCTCGCGGATGTCGTCCATGCGCATGTCGGGGATACGCTGCTTGCCCGGGATGTCGGTGATCGGCGCACCGCCGCCACCGCCGCAGCAGCGCGAGCGGAAGCCCGAGCGCTCCATTTCGCGCACCTCGATACCTAGCGCCTTGAGCACGGCACGCGGGGCTTCGTACTCGCCGTTGTAACGGCCCAGGTAGCACGGGTCGTGGTAGGTGACACTGCCACCTTTGTGCTGGCCGAGGTTGAGCTTGTTGGCCGCGATCAGTTCGGCAATGTAGGTGCTGTGGTGCTGCACCTGGTAGTCGCCGCCCAGGGCGCCGTACTCGTTCTTGAGCACATGGAAGCTGTGCGGGTCGCAGGTAACGATACGCTGGAACTTGTACTTGGCCAGGGTCTGGATATTGCGTTTGGCCAATTGCTGGAAGGTCGCCTCGTCGCCCAGGCGGCGTGCCACGTCGCCGCTGTCGCGTTCTTCCAGGCCGAGCACGGCAAAGTCCACGCCCGAAGCCTTGAGCACTTTGACGAACGCGCGCAGGGTACGTTGGTTGCGCATGTCGAAGGCACCGTCACCGACCCAGAACAGCACCTCGGTGGTTTTCACCTCCGACAGCAGTCGCAGGTTGAGGTCGGCGGCCCAGTTCATGCGGCCACCGGGGGCGAAGCCGCCCGGGTTGTCGGTGGCGATCAGGTTGTCCAGCACTTCGGCGCCCTTGTTCGGGGTGGCGCCTTTTTCCAGGGTGAGGTGACGGCGCATGTCGACGATGGCATCGACGTGCTCGATCATCATCGGGCATTCCTCGACGCAGGCACGGCAGGTGGTGCACGACCACAGCGTTTCGGCATCGACCAGGCCATTGACGATCGGCTGGTGCGGGTGGCCACCGTGTTCGCCGATCGGTTTGCCCGGGTACGGGCTGCCGGCGAACTGCGCGTCGGTGCCGCCGGCCAGGCCGATGACCATGTCCTGGATAAGCTTTTTCGGGTTCAGCGGCTGGCCGGCGGCGAAGGCCGGGCACATGGCTTCACATTTACCGCACTGCACGCAGGCATCGAAGCCCAGCAGCTGGTTCCAGGTGAAGTCCACCGGCTTTTCCACGCCCAGCGGCGCATTCGGGTCTTCCAGGTCCAGCGGCTTGAGGCCGGTGGAGCGGCCGCCGCCAAAGCGTTCGGCGCGACGGTGCCAGGCCAGGTGCAGGGCACCGGCGAAGGCGTGTTTCATCGGGCCGCCCCAGGTCATGCCGAAGAACAGCTCCGACACGCCCCACAGCACACCCAGGCCGAGAATGCCGACCATCACCCAGCCACCGGTATTGGCCGGCAGGATGCCGGCGACCGGCAAGGTGGCGACGAAGAAGCTGACGGCGAACGCCAGCAGGCTTTTCGGCAGGCGCATCCACGGGCCCTTGGACAGGCGCGAAGGCGGGTTGAGGCGGCGTTTGAAGACGAAGATGGCGCCGCAGAACATGATCACCGTGGCCACCAGCAACGCGTAGCCGAGGATCTTGCTCTGCAGGCCGAAGCCGTGCACCAGGATGGCCAGCACGGCCGACAGCACGAAGCCGCCTGCGGTGGCCACGTGGGTCTTGGACATGTACTTGTCGCGCTCGACCACATGGTGCAGGTCCACCAGGTAGCGGCGCGGCATGGCCAGCAGGCCGCCGATCAGGTTGACCTTGGACGGCCGGCCACGCCGCCACATACGCACCCGGCGCAGGGCGCCGAGCACCGCCAGGCCGAGGGCAGCGAACAGCAGGATGGGTAGAAGGGTGTTCAACATGGGAGGCTCCCACAACAGCTGGATTCTTGCGCCACTCTCAAGCGCGGCGCGGACCCTGTGGGAGCGGGTTCACCCGCGAATGCGTCCGGTCAGGCAACGGTGTTGTCAGTGCTGACGCATTCGCGGGTAAACCCGCTCCCACAGGGGGCCAATCCCGCCCTCGGGGGCGGTGTTCATGCCAGTGCGATCAGAAGTCCTTGCACAGGCGCAAGGCGTCGTAGATCGCCGCATGCACGTTGCGCTGGGCCACGCAGTCACCGATGCGGTACAGCAGGTAGCCTTCGCCCGGCTGGCTGAGGATCGGCTGTGGCTTGATGGCGAACAGCGCCTCCACGTCGATCTGGCCTTTGTTGCGCGAACCTTCCTTCAGCGCGTAGTACAGCTGCTCGTCAGGACGCACGCCGTTCTCCACCACCACCTGGTCAACCACGCGTTCTTCCTTGGCGCCGGTGTATTCGTTCTCCAGCACCGCCACCAGCTTGTCGCCCTCGCGATAGACCTTTTCCAGCATCATGTCGCCGGTCATGATCACTTCTTTCGGGTAGATGCTGCGGTAGTAGGTCGGGAAGCTGGTACCGCCCATGGCCACGCCCGGCTTGATATCGTCGGTGACGATCTCGACCTGGCTGCCCTTGTCGGCGATGAAATCGGCCACCGACATGCCGGTGAACTCGCAGATGGTGTCGTACACCAGCACGTTCTTGCCCGGCGCAACCTTGCCGTCGAGCACGTCCCAGCTGCTGACCACCAGCCCTTCGGCGGCGCCCCAGTGCTCGTTCTGCTCAAGGAACGAATGCCCGCCCACCGCCAGCACGATGATGTCCGGACGCAGGTCCTGGATGGTCGCCACGTCGGCAGCGGTACCCAGACGCAGGTCGACCTTCAGGCGCGCCAGTTCCAACTGGTACCAGCGGGTGATACCGGCGATCTGGTCACGCTGCGGCGCCTTGGCAGCAATGGTGATCTGCCCGCCGATCTGGTCCTTCTTCTCGAACAGGGTCACGTCGTGGCCGCGTTCGGCAGCCACGCGGGCCGCTTCCATACCGGCAGGGCCGGCACCCACCACCACCACCTTGCGTTTGGCGCCGGTGGTTTTCTCGATGATGTGCGGCACCCCCATGTATTCACGGGAGGTCGCGGCGTTCTGGATGCACAGCACGTCCAGGCCCTGATACTGGCGGTCGATGCAGTAGTTGGCGCCGACGCACTGCTTGATCTGGTCGATCTGGCCCATCTTGATCTTGGCGATCAGGTGCGGGTCGGCGATGTGTGCACGGGTCATGCCGACCATGTCGACATAGCCGCCTTCCAGGATGCGCGTGGCCTGGTTCGGGTCCTTGATGTTCTGCGCGTGCAGCACCGGGACCTTGACCACTTCCTTGATGCCGGCGGCCAGGTGCAGGAACGGCTCCGGCGGGTAGCTCATGTTGGGGATGACGTTGGCCAGGGTGTTGTGGGTGTCGCAACCCGAGCCGACCACGCCGATGAAATCGATCATGCCGGTGGCGTCGTAGTAGGCGGCGATCTGCTTCATGTCCTCGTGGCTGAGGCCATCGGGGTGGAACTCGTCACCACAGATGCGCATGCCCACGCAGAAGTCGTCACCGACTTCGGCACGCACGGCTTTCAATACTTCCAGGCCGAACTTCATGCGGCCTTCGAAGGTGCCGCCCCATTCGTCGGTACGTTTGTTTACACGCGGGCTCCAGAACTGGTCGATCATGTGCTGGTGCACGGCCGACAGTTCCACGCCGTCCAGGCCGCCTTCTTTGGCGCGGCGGGCAGCTTGCGCGTAGTTGCCGATCACGCGCCAGATCTCTTCCACCTCGATGGTCTTGCAGGTGGCGCGGTGCACGGGCTCACGGATACCCGACGGCGACATCAGGGTCGGCCAGTTGAAGCCGTCCCAGCGCGAGCGACGGCCCATGTGGGTAATCTGGATCATGATCTTGGCGCCATGCTTGTGCATGGCGTCGGCCAGGTTCTGGAAGTGCGGGATGATGCGGTCGGTCGACAGGTTGACCGACGACCACCATTCCTGCGGGCTGTCGATGGCCACCACCGACGAGCCGCCGCAGATCGCCAGGCCGATACCGCCCTTGGCCTTTTCTTCGTAGTACTTCACGTAGCGGTCGGTCGTCATGCCGCCGTCAGTGGCGTAGACCTCGGCGTGCGCGGTGCTGAGCACACGGTTGCGGATGGTCAGTTTGCCGATCTGGATCGGCTGGAACATTGCTTCGAATGCCATGACGCTATCTCCGGCTTACAACGGCTTGACGACGAACAGGCCATCTTCGTGGCCTTCTTCCGACCCGCCATAGACCTGTTCGGCCACGGTGCGGATCGAGCTGCCGCGGGCAGCGAGAATCTGGTCCATGGCGCCGGCGAACCAGCCGGTGAACATGTAGTCGACCTTGCGACCGCACTTGCCATAGACGTACACGAACGCGGAGTGCTTGAGCTTGACGCTGCAGGTGCCCTTGTCGAGGTCGATGTCCTGGATCTCGAACAGGCCCCAGCCGCGCTGGCTCAGGCGCTTCATGTAGTGCTCGAACACCGCCACGCCTTCCAGGCCATGGCACTCGGCTTCTTTTTCACACCAGTGCCAGGCGGACTTGTAGCCGGCCTTGTAGAGGATCTCGGCGTACTTGTCAGCGCCCAGGACTTCTTCGATGCCCATGTGGTTGTTGACGAAGAAATGGCGTGGCACATACAGCATCGGCAGGGCGTCGCTGGTCCAGACACCGGTCTCGCTGTCGACTTCGATTGGCAATTGCGGGGCGATCTTGGCCATGGAAACTCAACTCCATAAAATTTTTTATCGGGATGCCCCGGCGTTGCTGGCAGGGGCTTTCAGGCTTGGAGAGCGGCTTACTCGCCCCACACGTCCTTGAGGACGTTGACCCAGTTCTCGCCCATGATCTTGCGCACCACGCGCTCGGAGTGGCCGCGCTTGAGCAAGGTTTCGGTGAGGTTGGGGAATTCGCCCACGGTGCGGATGCCCAGCGGGTTGATGATCTTGCCGAAGTTGGTCAGGCGACGGGCATAACCCTTGTCGTGGGTCAGGTACTCGAAGAAGTCCTGGCCGTGGCCCTGGGTGAAGTCGGTACCGATACCGATGGCGTCTTCACCGACGATGTTCATGGTGTACTCGATGGCCTCGGCGTAGTCGTCGATGGTCGAGTCGATGCCCTTGGCCAGGAACGGCGCGAACATGGTCACGCCGACGAAGCCACCGTGGTCGGCGATGAACTTCAGCTCTTCGTCCGACTTGTTGCGCGGGTGCTCTTTCAGGCCCGACGGCAGGCAGTGCGAGTAGCAGACCGGCTTTTTCGACTCGAGGATGACTTCTTCGGAAGTCTTGGAGCCGACGTGGGACAGGTCGCACATGATGCCGACACGGTTCATTTCGGCGACGATCTCGCGGCCGAAGCCCGACAGGCCGCCATCACGCTCGTAGCAACCGGTGCCGACCAGGTTCTGGGTGTTGTAGCACATCTGCACGATGCCCACGCCCAACTGCTTGAACACGTCGACGTAGGCGATCTGGTCTTCAAACGCATGGGCGTTCTGGAAGCCGAAGAGGATGCCAGTCTTGCCCAGCTCCTTGGCCTTGCGGATGTCGGCGGTGGTGCGCACCGGCATCACCAGGTCGCTGTTTTCGCGGATCAGCTTCTGGCTGGCAGCGATGTTGTCGACGGTCGCCTTGAAGCCTTCCCAGACCGACACCGTGCAGTTGGCCGCAGTCAGCCCGCCTTTGCGCATGTCCTCGAACAGCTCGCGGTTCCATTTGGCAATGATCAGGCCGTCGATGACGATGCTGTCGGCGTGAAGTTCGGCTGGGCTCATCAGGCTGTCCCCTTTTATTGAATGGGTTTGCGCCAAACCTTATTGCCGGCGCTTTGGGGCCAGCATATGCCTGTGCCCAAAGGCGCCCCGATGCAAAAACGACAGGGGGTTTGCCGAAAGCGTCAATGCGCGACAACAGGCCTTCTGGCGCGGTGTCTGGCGATGAGAGACAGTCTCGATAACGACGTTTCCGGCGGCTTTATGAACATTTCGTCAGGGAGCTACCGCCTTGCCGTCGGCTGAGCGAGAATCCCAGCGATTCGTCAGCCTGTTGAGGAGAAAACGGATGAAATCAATGGCATGGCTGGTACTGCTGGCTGTCGTATCGGGCGCCCAGGCCGGCGAGGAAGAAAGCACCCCGTGCGACAACGTCGAGACCGACCAGCAGACCTACGCCTGCGCTGCGTTCAACAAGCAGACCGCCGAGCGCGAGCTGAAAGCGGCGTATGACGAACTGATCCAGCGCATCCGCGACCAGTATGCCGATGAAAGCGACCAGGCCACTGCGCTGGTCGGGCGCATGGACGCGGCCGAGAAGCTGTGGGCGCAGCTGCGCGATGCCGACTGCAAGGTCGAGACCTACGCCGAGAAGCCCGGGAGCAAGGCGTTCGAGGCGGCGTGGGATACCTGCGTGGCGCAGCGCAGTGATGACCGCTCGGAGTACCTGCAGTCCATCGGCCAGCAGTAAGCCTGTACCGGCCTCTTCGCGGGCAACGCTGGTAACGCGCCCGATAGCAGCGGGTAAAGTACGAAGCCGACTCGAACCCGCACGCCACCCCCACCTCCAGCACACTCATGTCGGTCTGGCGCAACAACTGCCGTGCCTTGTCCA
>NZ_JAFGYJ010000416.1:0-472 GCF_017490805.1 Pseudomonas sp. 43(2021) | reverse complement strand
CCCCAGAGCATCCCGCTCCCCCTGCACAATCAACGTCCGAGTCTTCAAACCAGCCAAATGCTCAACCCGAGGCTTCTCCGGCTTCCCCACCGCATAAAACGGATACCCCAGACATACCAACGCATCCACCCCCAACTCATCCGCCACCAGACTCGCCATCCGCCCGCCCATCGACTTGCCGCCAACAGCCAAAACCCCAGCGACATGACGCCGCACAAGCGCAAACACCTCCCGCCAACATTCCTTCAACTTGCCAGCAGGATTCGGCGGCCGCTTCACCCCATCCACCCGCCGCTGCGCCATATACGGAAACTCAAAGCGCAACACGTTGACCCCAAGCCCGGCAAGGCGCCCAGCCATGTCGTTCATCCACTCGCTATCCATCGGCGCACCCGCACCGTGGGCCAGAATAAGCGTTGCCGAAGCCTCACCAACAGCGGCATCCCAAAGCCACCCATGATCGAGCACACAC
>NZ_JAFGYJ010000415.1:0-472 GCF_017490805.1 Pseudomonas sp. 43(2021) | reverse complement strand
CGATCGCGTTCGCCGCGGGCCGCGTGAACACCGACGGCGTCGCGGCGGCGCCGTGGGTCGGCTTCGTCGCGCCGTTCCATTTCGGACTCCCGCATTTCGATCCGCTATCGATCGCGACGATGGTGATCGTGATGTTCGTCACGTTCATCGAATCGACCGGGATGTTCCTCGCGGTCGGCGACATGGTCGAGCGGCCCGTCGATCAGGAAACGCTCGTGCGCGGGCTGCGCGTCGACGGGCTCGGCACGCTGATCGGCGGCATCTTCAATTCGTTTCCGCACACGTCGTTCTCGCAGAACGTCGGGTTGATCGGCGTGACGGGCGTGAAGAGCCGCTTCGTCTGCGCGACGGGCGGCATGATCCTCGTGCTGCTCGGGCTCTTTCCGAAGATGGCGCAGCTCGTCGCGTCGGTGCCGCCGTTCGTGCTCGGCGGCGCGGGCATCGTGATGTTCGGAATGGTGGCCGCCAACGG
>NZ_JAFGYJ010000414.1:0-472 GCF_017490805.1 Pseudomonas sp. 43(2021) | reverse complement strand
GTGGGTCGCGCCGCATAATCCGAGCGAGCAATACCGTGACTTCCTGCTGACGCCGCCGGCGTGGCTCGAAGGCGGGCAGATGCAGTTCCTGCTCGGCACCGATGAACTCGGCCGTGACCTGCTGTCGCGTCTGATCCAGGGTTCGCGCCTGTCGTTGCTGATCGGCTTGTCGTCGGTGGTGATGTCGTTGATTCCGGGGATCCTGCTGGGTCTGTTCGCCGGTTTCTTCCCGAAAGTGGTCGGCCCGACCATCATGCGTCTGATGGACATCATGCTGGCCCTGCCATCGCTGCTGCTGGCCGTGGCGATCGTCGCCATCCTCGGCCCTGGCCTGATCAACACCGTGATCGCGATTGCTGTGGTTTCCCTGCCGTCCTACGTGCGTCTGACCCGTGCCGCCGTCATGGGCGAACTGAACCGCGACTACGTCACCGCCGCGCGTCTGGCCGGTGCCGGTCTGCCGCGTCTGATG
>NZ_JAFGYJ010000413.1:0-472 GCF_017490805.1 Pseudomonas sp. 43(2021) | reverse complement strand
TCACTATAGGGCGAATTGGCCAAGTCGGCCGAGCTCGAATTCGTCGACCTCGAGGCCTCGGAGGATTACAATAGCTAAGAATTTCGTCATCGCTGAATACAGTTACATTTTACAATTTGGACTTTCCGCCCTTCTTGGCCTTTATGAGGATCTCTCTGATTTTTCTTGCGTCGAGTTTTCCGGTAAGACCTTTCGGTACTTCGTCCACAAACACAACTCCTCCGCGCAACTTTTTCGCGGTTGTTACTTGACTGGCGACGTAATCCACGATCTCTTTTTCCGTCATCGTCTTTCCGTGCTCCAAAACAACAACGGCGGCGGGAAGTTCACCGGCGTCATCGTCGGGAAGACCTGCCACGCCCGCGTCGAAGATGTTGGGGTGTTGTAACAATATCGATTCCAATTCAGCGGGGGCCACCTGATATCCTTTGTATTTAATTAAAGACTTCAAGCGGTCAACTATGAAGAAGTG
>NZ_JAFGYJ010000412.1:0-473 GCF_017490805.1 Pseudomonas sp. 43(2021) | reverse complement strand
AGTTCGACCAGAGCTTCGATGAACAGGCGTTGCTGGTGCCGGCACTGGAAGAGACCGGCGACAACTACAGCCTCAAGGCGAACCTGGGCAACTGGCTGGAAATTGTCGGCCAGGTCTATGACGGGCAACTGGCGTTGCGCTGCATCTACAGCAGCCAGCGTTACCGCGCCGGCACCATGGATGCGCTGATGAGCGATTACCAGCGCGAGCTTGAAGCGTTGATCGAACATTGCATGGCGCGGGTGGGTTGATCACCCGGTCTTTTGCGCGGGCGCTGCCCAGGCGCGCCCGTCTTATTGCGGATACAAGGATTTTTAACGATGTCGTTACACCCTGATCTGGAAGCTTTCCTCGACCTCGCTCAAGACAGCCAGGACGCCGGCCTGCCAGCCATGCACCAACTGACCCCGAGCGAGGCCCGCGCCACCTTCGAACAGACCACCGCGCAACTGCGCTGGCCGGCGCCGCAGGAT
>NZ_JAFGYJ010000411.1:0-473 GCF_017490805.1 Pseudomonas sp. 43(2021) | reverse complement strand
CCTTCAAGACTTCGGATCTCGACATTCACGCCAAGGCGGTGCTCAAGGACAAGTCGGGCCAACCGGTTCCGAATGCCATTGTCACTTTCTCGGAGCACGGCAGCGGTCTTTTGACCTTCATGCCCGAATCCGCGACTGCCCTGACCACCAGTTCCGGCATCGCTGAAGTCGACCTCAAGGCAACCGGCGCAACCTCGCTGGGGGCCACCCAGGTAGTAGCCACGGCCTCGCTCAACGATAGAAATGGCACACCCGTCGAGATGACCGGTTCTGCCAATCTGTCGGTGACGGCCGCAGTGGTCGCCGATCCACAATCCGTCGCCAGGGCGAGCAATTTCACGGCCGCCAACCCCGCAGACCGTTCCATCGTCATTGCCGGATCAGGCGGAACCGGACGCTCGGAAACCGCGTTGCTGACCTTTACGGTGGTGGATGCTCAAGGCGCCCCGATCAAAGGTGTCATCGTCGATTTC
>NZ_JAFGYJ010000410.1:0-474 GCF_017490805.1 Pseudomonas sp. 43(2021) | reverse complement strand
GCCCAGGCGCGTGGCCTCTTCGGCGCTGAGTTGCAGGCTGTGCGGGTCGGCGTCGACGCCGATCAGGCGCTGCGGGGCGAAGGTCTGGCGCAGGTGGCCGAACGACTTGCCCTGACCGCAACCGGCGTCCAGCAGCACCGGACGTTCCGGCAGCGGCTCACTGAATAATCCACGCAGATCATTGATCGCCACGCGCAGCACGTGGTGCTGCCAGGTGTGGCTGCGCAGGAACCAGAGACCGAAGCGGGTTTCCTCGACGTAGCTGTCGCTCAGGTAATTCATGAGGCGTCCTGCGCGCAGAGTTGGGAAATCATCTTCAGCCGGCGCCGCGCTTCGCTGACAAACGGGTTGCGCTCGTCCCAGGCGTAACCGGCGAGGATCGAACAGATCATCCGGCGAATTTCCGCCTGGCTGTCCTCGTAGAAAATCACGTCCTGGAAGGTGCCGGCGTACCAGCCTTCGACGTAGCAGCGG
>NZ_JAFGYJ010000409.1:0-474 GCF_017490805.1 Pseudomonas sp. 43(2021) | reverse complement strand
GACGTTCAGCGCGTCCTCGAGCCCGACGCGAATGCCGTCGAGATCGAGCGCGATCGCCACGTCGACGAGCAGCGCCTGGAACGGGCCCGGCAGCAGCAGCGAGATCTTGCACGACGGGAAGTTGTCGCGCAGCTTGTCGACGGTCGGGCGCAACTGCGTCGCGGCGAGCTCGACGGCCTTCTCGTGCGCGTCGTCGGTGCCCGCCTGCAGCAGCTTCGCGATCGCCTTGCGGGTGGGCACGTCGATCAGCGAATCGTCGCTCGTGTCGCCGCTCACGGGATCGCGGTGGTATTGGTCGACCGCGGCGACGAGCATGAACAGCACCGGAACGCCGGCCTTCACGAGCGGCGATTGATAGAGCGTGACCGAGTTCTCGACGATCGTATGGTTGAACACCTCGATCTCGGGCCGTACGCCGACTTCCGCGAAGTGAGCGAGTTGATCCGCGAGGAACGCGTTCGGATTGTCGTAGCC
>NZ_JAFGYJ010000408.1:0-474 GCF_017490805.1 Pseudomonas sp. 43(2021) | reverse complement strand
AAAAGTGGCTTGTGTCGCCGTGATCCTAGGGCGGAGAATCAGCACAATCAAAAAATTGTCATGGATACGGCCGACATGCCGCGTTCCCGTTACAAGACCCTGGTTGATCGCTATGCGGCAGACATTCGTGGCGGACGATTGGCGCCGGGCACGCGACTGCCAACGCATCGGCAGCTGGCGAGCCAGGAAGGTCTGGCGCTGGTTACCGCTTCACGGGTTTATGCGGAGCTTGAAGCGATGGGCCTGGTCAGTGGCGAAGCCGGGCGCGGCACGTTTGTTCGGGAAACGTCGCTGGCGCCGGGGCAGGGCATCGATCAGAAAGACGTGGCGGTCGGCATGATCGACCTGAATTTCAACTATCCCTCGTTGCCAGGTCAGGCTGAACTGTTGCGCACGGCGTTGCGCCAACTGGCGTTGTCCGGTGATCTGGAAGCACTGCTGCGTTATCAACCCCACGCGGGACGTGCCCACGAA
>NZ_JAFGYJ010000407.1:0-474 GCF_017490805.1 Pseudomonas sp. 43(2021) | reverse complement strand
GGTGCAGACCACCTGGAAAACCCTGATGCCCGACATGCAGGCCGGCAAATGCGACATCGGCATGGGCGGCATCTCAGTCACACTGGAACGGCAGAAAAAAGCCTACTTCAGCAACACCCTCGACACCGACGGCAAGATCCCGCTGGTGCGCTGCGCCGACCAGTCCAAATACCAGACCATCGACCAGATCAACCAGCCCAACGTGCGCCTGGTGGAACCTGCCGGCGGCACCAACGAAGCCTTCGTCCACGCCTTCCTGCCCAAAGCGCAACTGGCCCTGCACGACAACGTGACGATCTTCCAGCAACTGCTCGACAACAAAGCCGACGTGATGATCACCGACGCCTCGGAAGCGCTGTATCAGCAGAAACTCAAACCGGGGTTGTGCGCTGTGAATCCGCATAAGTACATGCAGTACGGGGAGAAGGCTTACTTGCTGCCGCGCGATGACATGAGTTGGAAACTGTATGTCGA
>NZ_JAFGYJ010000406.1:0-474 GCF_017490805.1 Pseudomonas sp. 43(2021) | reverse complement strand
GTTACGACCATATAGATGACGACGAAGCCGAAGAAATGGAAGCACTGGAACGCGCGTTGCTTGCTGAACTGGGCTATCCCGATCCGTACGCGGATGACGAAACCGAACACTCCCCCATCGTTACAACAAAGGATTCAGAGTAATCGCTATGAGCGAAGATCGATCGAGCAACGGGCAGAAGTCATGGCTGGGTAAACTGACCCAGGCTTTTGCCCACGAGCCGAAGAACCGTCAGGAGCTCCTCGAGCTGCTGCGTGATGCACATCAGAACAAACTGCTGGACAGCGAAGCGCTGGCCATCGTCGAAGGCGCCATCCAGGTGGCTGACCTGCAAGTGCGCGACATCATGGTGCCGCGCTCGCAGATGATCAGCATCAAGGCGACCCAGACACCCCGCGAATTCCTCCCTGCCGTGGTCGACTCGGCCCACTCGCGCTATCCGGTCATCGGCGAAAGCCACGACGACGTGATGGG
>NZ_JAFGYJ010000405.1:0-474 GCF_017490805.1 Pseudomonas sp. 43(2021) | reverse complement strand
CTGCTGACGCCTTCGCATGACAAGACGATGAAGGCGAACGCCGAGCTCTGCTTCGAGTGGCCCGAGCCGCCTTATTTCGCACGTTATCGTGATCGCCTGCCGCGCTGCCATTTCGGCGCTCCGGCCAATCAGATCCGTTGCGAGGCCGCGCTGCTCGACGAGCCGATCAAGACCGCGAACGCGCACACGGCGCAGATGATCGTCCAGCAGTGCGAGGCGGAGCTCGCGCGGCTCGGGTATGCGGAGAGCATCGTCGAGCGCGTGCGCAATCTGCTGATTCGCGGCAGCCACGGCTATCCGTCGCTCGACGCGCTCGCGCGCGAGCTCCATCTGTCCGAGCGCACGCTCAAGCGCAAGCTGAGCGACTATGGCACGACGTATTCGGCGCTGCTCGACGAGATCCGGCTGCGCGACGCGCTGCGCCTGCTCGAAGGCACGACGCTGACGGTCGAGGAGATCGCGGCACGCGTCGGC
>NZ_JAFGYJ010000404.1:0-475 GCF_017490805.1 Pseudomonas sp. 43(2021) | reverse complement strand
GTTTGAGTGCTGCCCAGGGAGGCTGGACCGTTGGCGCGATCGTGCAGGCCAACCACGGCATTCGCAGTGAATTACGCGTCGATGGTTACCCGGTCGGGCGCTATATGGAACAGAAGGATTCACCGTTCCTGCGGGCAGCGCTGCCGCACCCGGGCATGGGCTCGATCGTCGTCTGCCTGGCGACTGATGCGCCGCTGCTGCCCCATCAATGCACGCGTCTGGCACAGCGTGCCAGCCTGGGCCTGGCGCGTACCGGCGGCGGTAACGAAGACCACAGCGGCGACATCTTCATTGCCTTCGCCACCGGCAATGATCACGTCCCGCCTGCGGCTTACGAGGCTAAACGCGCAGCCACCTGCGACGGTTTGCGCATGGTCAACAACGACCACATCAGCGAGCTGTTTCTGGCCGCGACCGAAGCCGTGGAAGAAGCGATCATCAATGCCCTGCTCGCCAGCGACAGCAGCGAGGGCAA
>NZ_JAFGYJ010000403.1:0-475 GCF_017490805.1 Pseudomonas sp. 43(2021) | reverse complement strand
CAATTGCGCGAGAGAGACGTAGACCAAGCCTTCGTCGTTCATGCGGGAATCGCCACTTTGTCGAGAATCCGGTCAAGCACCTGATCGGCGCTGACACCATCGGCAACCGCGTCGTAACTCAGCTGCAAACGATGGCGCAACACCGGATGGACCACGGCGCGGACGTTGTCCGGCGAAACGAAATCCTGCCCCTGCAGCCACGCATCGGCCCGGGCGCAGCGGTCCAGGCCAATGCCGCCACGGGGACTGGCACCAATGGCGATCCAGCGTGCGAGGTCTTCGTCGTATTCGGCGGGGTGCCGGGTGGCGTTGATCAGGTCGATCAGTTACGTGTCGATGGTCGGTGAAACGTGCACCGCGCTGACTTCCTTGCGCGCAGCAAAAATCACCTCTTGCGGCAAGGTGAAATTCTTCACCGGCGTGGTGCTCGCACCTTGGGCAAACTCTTCGTTACGCAGCAGGCGCAGCACCTGGC
>NZ_JAFGYJ010000402.1:0-475 GCF_017490805.1 Pseudomonas sp. 43(2021) | reverse complement strand
CAACGGCTGTTCGGTGGCCAGATCGCGGAGGATTTCAAACGTGCGTGGGGTTTCGCCGTGCCGCGAGACGAACACCAGTGGCAGATGGTCCCGGCCTTCGGCCAGCGGCCAGCCAACGCTGAAGGCCATCCGCGCCAGGCGGCTGAGGCGACGGCGTTGCATGGCCGGCAGAAACGACACCTCGGGCGCGGCATCACTGCTCTGCAGCACGACCGGTTGTCGGCTCCAGGCCTGCCAGGCGTCCACGCTGTCGAGCCCCGGGGCCCACGCGCGCCATTGGGCGATGTTGAAGTTGATCACGGACATTCATCCCGCCCCTGCGGGCTTTCGTTGACGCGTTGAGTCGCCAGCGCCGCAGCAGGCTTGGCTTGGCGCAGGGCGCCGGGTGGCGCGCATTATCCCGGTGCGACGGGTGTGTAGCAAATGTTGGTTACATTTTGCCCAACAAAATGTACCGAGCGGTTCGCTGCATGGC
>NZ_JAFGYJ010000401.1:0-475 GCF_017490805.1 Pseudomonas sp. 43(2021) | reverse complement strand
GATCACCATCAACACGCTGTTTCATCTCGCCAAACAAGGCGGCTTCGATCCGCGCGCGCATCGAGCGAAGCCGGTCGATCCAGCGGAGCGCGAGCGGCAGAAGGCCGAGCGCGCGGCCCGCGAAGCGGCCGAGCTGGTCGAGCTGATCGAGAAACAGCAAGCCGCATCGGCGCTCGCTGAATCGATCTGGTCGGCGGCCGAGCCCGCGCCGGCCGGTCACCCGTATCTCGTTCGCAAGCGCATCCCGGCCGATGCGCTGCGCGTCTATCGTGGCAACCTGAGCATCGGCACGGCCGCGTGCGACAGCGCACTCGTCATTCCTGCACGGGACGCGGACGGCACGTTGTGGACGCTCGAATTCATCCTGACCGACGGGCAGAAACGCTATCTGCTGAATGGCCGCAAGGCGGGCTGTTTCTCGTTGATCGGCGACGCGGTGTCGTCCGTCCTGCTGATCGGCGAGGGGTATGCGACC
>NZ_JAFGYJ010000400.1:0-476 GCF_017490805.1 Pseudomonas sp. 43(2021) | reverse complement strand
AGCGAAGAGGGTTTAAAGTTTATTGAAAGCGATAATATAAAATTAGATTATTATCCAGAAGATGGAATCACATCTGTCTTTGCAAGTAAAAAGAATTTAAATGACAAAGTGAAACTTGGAGTGGACAGGCACTGCAATGGTCTTTCCTTTTATATATATCTTCCAAAAAAATCTTTTAGAGAAATGGGAACTATAAATATTGCTGGAGAAAATCTTCCTTTTAGTGGAGAAATTCTTGAGAACCAGTGGACTAGAATAAACTTAGCCCAAGACGATATAAGCTATATTTACTTTATAGCAGAAGAGGATGAAGATTTACTTTTATTTTTAAAAGAAGTTGATTACTATGAAGAAGAACAAAGCCTTTACCCTAATTGAGTTAGTGATTAGCATAGGCATAATTTTAGTTTTACTTAGCATTGGAGGACTTAATTTTAAAATAAGGGACAGGGTTCAGGCTAGAGAACAAGTAAAAG
>NZ_JAFGYJ010000399.1:0-477 GCF_017490805.1 Pseudomonas sp. 43(2021) | reverse complement strand
GCATCGGCGCGGCCTTCGAGATCTTCGCGAACAGCGCGAGATCGGTCTCGCGCGTCTGCTTGAGCATGAATGCCTTGAAGGGCGCGGTGCCGCGCTGCACCGCCTGGTCCATCTGCAGCGTGCCCTCGGAAAACGGCTTGTACGCGTCGTTGTACGCGCGGTCGAGCACGGGCGACATCACGAACAGCGTGAGGAAGAGGGCGAGCCCGACGAGCACCTGACTCGGCGGCGTCGACGCGGTGCCGATCGCCTGCCGCAGCAGCGACAGCACGATGATGATCCGCGTGAAGCTCGTCATCATCAGCAGCATCGCCGGCAGGAACGACAGCATCGTGAGCAGCAGCATCGTCTGCACGCTCAACGAATAGGTCGTGCCGCCGTTCGGGCCCGGCGCCGAGTTGAACGCAGGCAGCCCGGCCGCCTGCGCGCCTTCCGACAGTCGTTCGATGAAAACCGCTTGCCTGCGCGGCGCGACGA
>NZ_JAFGYJ010000398.1:0-477 GCF_017490805.1 Pseudomonas sp. 43(2021) | reverse complement strand
GCTTGTGTGTTCCCAGGGTTTCGCCGCCACGGCGCAACAGAACAAGATGACCACCTGCAATGCCGATGCGACCGCCAAAAGCCTGAAGGGCGACGAGCGCAAGGCGTTCATGAGCACCTGCCTGAAAGCGGCACCCGCAGCCAACGATGGCAAGGAGCTGACCCCGCAGCAGCAGAAGATGACCACCTGCAATGCCGATGCGAAAACCAAGGCGCTGGCCGGCGATGCGCGCAAGGCGTTCATGAGTGAGTGTCTGAAGAAAAAGTGAAACGGTAAATAATGTGGTGAGCTTGCCGGCCTCTTCGCGAGCAGGCTCGCTCCCACATTTGAAACGCGCACTCCTGTGGGAGCGAGCCTGCTCGCGAAAGCGTCGGTGAATGCACCGCCATTCCCACGGCCCGCATATCCCTAGTGCTAACCCCGGATCGCTGGCAGACTGCCCATCCTTTCACGCCGTTCGTTTTGAGGCTGTATGCC
>NZ_JAFGYJ010000040.1:0-35508 GCF_017490805.1 Pseudomonas sp. 43(2021) | reverse complement strand
CCGTGGCACCCTCCTTGCAACCGTCCCCCGCTTAACCTTTTGTCAGCCTTAGGTTTTTTAAGGTTTATGGGCACATATTTACTAATTTCTCGTTATCCCCGCGCCCCGCATCATCGCTCCAACAAGAACGCGTCGCCCTTCGCCGGCACGCCCCCGGGCAGTTCCCGATGCCCTACCTTGCCTTGGAGTCAGTCATGACCAGTGCAGCCAATTCGGCACCCCTCATAGAAAAACACACGATCGGCTACGTGCCCCCGCAAGACCGCCATGGAAAGGTAAGGGATCTGTTCACACTGTGGTTCGGCGGCAACATCGCGCCGCTGCCCATCGTCACCGGCGCACTGGGTGTGCAGCTGTTCCACCTGAACCTGGTATGGGGCATCGTCGCCATCCTGGTCGGCCACCTGGTCGGTGGCGTACTGATGGCGCTGCACTCGGCCCAAGGCCCGCAGATGGGCATCCCGCAGATGATCCAGAGCCGCGCCCAGTTCGGCTCGCTTGGTGCACTGCTGGTGGTAGTGATTGCCGGGGTCATGTACATCGGCTTCTTCGCCTCCAACATCGTCCTCGCCGGCAAGTCGCTGCACGGTGTGGTCGATGCCGTACCGGTACCGGTGGGCATCGTCATCGGTGCGCTGGGCTCAGGCATCATCGGCATCATCGGCTACCGCTTCATCCACGTGCTCAACCGCATCGGCACCTGGGTGCTGGGTATCGGTATCGTGGTCGGCTTCGGCTACATCTTCAGCCACGTGCAGAGCGACGACTTCCTCACCCGCGGCGGGTTCAACCTGGCCGGCTGGCTGGCCACCGTGTCGCTGGCGGCGCTGTGGCAGATCGCCTTTGCGCCGTATGTGTCGGACTACTCGCGTTACCTGCCGGCGGACGTGAAGGTCAGCTCGACGTTCTGGACTACCTACCTGGGCTCGGCCCTGGGTTCGAGCCTGTCGTTCATCTTCGGCGCCGTGGCGGTGCTGGCGATCCCGGCCGGCATGGACACCATGGACGCCGTCAAGCTGGCCACCGGTACCCTCGGCCCGATCATGCTGGTGCTGTTCCTGCTCAGCGTAATCAGCCACAACGCCCTCAACCTGTATGGTGCGGTGCTGTCGATCATCACCCTGGTGCAAACCTTCGCCTACCGCTGGATCCCTACCGCCAAGAGCCGTGCCGTGCTGTCGCTGATCGTGCTGTCGGCCTGCTGCGTGGTGGCGGTGTTCGCCTCGGCGGACTTCATCGGCCACTTCGTCGACATGGTGCTGGTGCTGCTGGTGGTGCTGGTGCCGTGGACGGCGATCAACCTGATCGACTTCTATGCCATTCACAAGGGTGACTACGACATCCAGTCGATCTTCCAGGTCGATGGCGGCATCTACGGGCGTTACAACCCGCAGGCGCTGATCGCCTATGCAGTGGGCATCGTGGTGCAGATCCCGTTCATGAACACGCCGCTGTATGTCGGGCCGATTTCCGAGCATATCAACGGCGCTGACCTGTCGTGGCTGGTGGGGCTGGCGATCACTTCGCCGCTGTACTGGTGGCTGGCCAGCCGTGACAGTGCCTACCGTCGCCGGCAGATGAGTGCCAAGGTGGCCATGGGGCACTGATTCAACCTGTACCGGCCTCTTCGCGGGCTTGCCCGCTCCCACAGGAATGTCACCGGCCTCGAAAGCTGTGGTGTCCCTGTGGGAGCGGGCAAGCCCGCGAAGAGGCCGGTACAGGCAACACATCAATCAGAGGTTATAAGCCCGCTCATTGTGCTCCGCCAGGTCCAGCCCCTGCTCTTCCTCTTCCCGGCTGGCCCGCAGCCCCACGGTCAGCTTGATCGCCCCGAGAATTGCCCAGCTCACCACGAAGCAATACACGAAGGTGAACGCCACCCCCTTCAACTGCACCAGTGCCTGCCCGATCGGCGACGCGCCCTCCACATAGCCGCCCAACGCAGGCGCGGCAAATACCCCGGTCAGTATCGCGCCGACCATTCCGCCCACGCCATGCAGGCCGAACACGTCCAGGCTGTCGTCATAGCCCAGTGCCTGCTTCAACCGGGTCACGGCAAAGAAGCAGATGGCCCCGGTCAAAAGCCCGATCACCAGCGCGCCCAGCGGCCCGACAAATGCACAGGCCGGGGTAATCCCGACCAAACCTGCCAAAGCCCCTGAAGCCGCACCCAGGGCCGTCGGCCGACCATGCATCACCTTCTCGGTCAGCAACCAGCCGACAATCCCCGCACAAGCCGCCACCATGGTCGCCAGCATCACCACCCCCGCCGCCTGGTTGGCCGCCAGCCCCGAGCCGACGTTGAAGCCGAACCAGCCCACCCACAGCAACCCGGCGCCCACCAGGGTGAAGCCGAGGTTGTGCGGCGGCATGGCCACCTGCGGGTAGCCCTTGCGCTTGCCCAGCATCAACGCCGCAGCCAGGGCTGCCACGCCGGAGTTGATATGCACGGCGGTACCACCGGCAAAGTCCAGCACGCCCCAGTTGACCATCAACGCCCCCGGCCCGCCCCAGACCATATGTGCGATCGGCGCGTACACCAGCACGAACCAGGCGGCCATGAACAGCAACGAAGCACTGAACTTCATCCGTTCGGCGAAACCACCGGCAATCAGCGCCGGGGTGATGATGGCGAAGGTCAGCTGGAACACCGCGAACACCCCTTCCGGGATGGTACCGACCAGGCTGTCATGACCGATGTCCAGCATCAGCGCCTTGCCCAACCCGCCGATGAAACTGTTGAAGGTCAGCTGGCCCTCGACCATGCCGGTGGTGTCGACCACCAGGCTGTAGCCGAACAGCACCCAGAGGATGCCGATCACCCCGGCCACGGCGAACAGCTGGGTGAACACCGAAAGGAGGTTCTTGGCCCGCACCATGCCGCCGTAGAACAGCGCCAGGCCCGGGATGCACATCATCAGCACGAACATCGCGGCGCAGATCATCCAGGCGGTGTTGCCGGTGTCCAGGGTGGGCTCGGCGGCGTGGGCCCGGGAAGTCAGGGCTAACAACATTACAGCGAGGGTGAGTTGCTTCATGGAGTCACTCCTGTGTGAATGGTGGGGGTGCCCTGGGGCTGCTTTGCAGCCCATCGCGACACAAGGCCGCTCCCACAAGGGGTTGCGGTGGCTATATGTGGGAGCGGCCTTGTGTCGCGAAAGGGCCGCAAAGCGGCCCCCGACGGTCAACTCAATATTGCGCCTGCCCCGGCACCCATGCGGTCCCCGCCAATGGCACCCGCGCCATCGCCGCCGCCTCCACGGTCAACGCCACCAGGTCTTCCGGGTCCAGGTTGTGCAAGTGCGACTTGCCACACGCCCGTGCCATGGTCTGCGCCTCCAGCACCAGCACCCGCAGGTAGTTGGCCAACCGGCGCCCCGCCTCCTCCGGGTTCAGGCGCTTGGCCAGTTCCGGATCCTGGGTGGTGATGCCGGCCGGGTCGCGGCCGTTCTGCCAGTCGTCATAGAAGCCTGCCGCCGAGCCGATCTTCTTCAGTTCGGCATCCAGCCGCGGGTGGTTGTCACCCAGCGCGATCAACGCCGCAGTGCCAATGGCCACCGCATCAGCCCCCAGGGCCATGGCCTTGGCCACATCGGCACCATTGCGAATGCCGCCGGAGACGATCAACTGCACCTTGCGGTGCATGCCCATTTCCTGCAGCGCCTGCACTGCCTGCGGGATGGCCGACAGGATCGGGATGCCGACGTGCTCGATAAACACTTCCTGAGTCGCGGCGGTACCACCCTGCATGCCATCGAGCACGATCACATCGGCACCGGCCTTCACCGCCAGCTTGACGTCGTAATACGGGCGACTGGCGCCGATCTTCACGTAGATGGGCTTTTCCCAGTCGGTAATCTCGCGGATTTCGGCAATCTTGATCGCCAGGTCGTCCGGGCCGGTCCAGTCCGGGTGGCGGCAGGCGCTGCGCTGGTCGACGCCAATCGGCAAAGTACGCATGCCAGCCACGCGCTCGGTCACCTTCATGCCCAGCAACATGCCGCCACCGCCCGGTTTGGCACCTTGGCCGAGGACGATCTCGATGGCATCGGCCTTGCGCAGGTCGTCGGGGTTCATGCCGTAGCGCGACGGCAGGTACTGGTACACCAGGTGCTGTGACTGGCCGCGCTCTTCCGGGGTCATGCCACCGTCGCCAGTGGTGGTGCTGGTGCCGGCGATGGTCGCACCACGGCCCAGGGCTTCCTTGGCATTGGCCGACAACGCGCCGAAGCTCATGCCGGCGATGGTCACCGGGATTTTCAGGTGGATCGGCTTCTTGGCGAAGCGGGTGCCCAGCAGCACATCGGTGCCGCATTTCTCGCGGTAGCCTTCCAGCGGGTAGCGCGACACGCTGGCACCGAGCAGCAGCAGGTCGTCGAAGTGCGGCACGCGGCGCTTGGTGCCACCACCGCGAATGTCGTAGATGCCGGTTTCAGCGGCACGCTGGATTTCCTGGATGGTCAGGCGATCGAAGGTGGCCGACTCACGCAGTACCGGGGGGAATTGCTCGCTCATGGGAATGCTCCTGGATCAGTACGCGCTGGCGTTGTCGACTTTGAAGTTGTACAGCTGGCGAGCCGAGCCGTAGCGTTTGAAATCGGCGGCCTTGTGGTCCAGGCCGGCCTTGTTCAGCAGTTCCTGCAGCTCTTGCAAGTGCTCGGCGCGCATCTCTTTCTCGATGCAGTCCGAGCCCAGCGACTGCACCGAACCCTTGACGTAGATGCGCACCTCGTACAGCGAATCGCCCAGCGCATCGCCGGCATCGCCACACACCACCAAACGCCCGGCCTGGCCCATGAAGCAGCTCATGTGGCCGATGCTGCCGCCGACGACGATATCCACGCCCTTCATGGAAATACCGCAACGCGCGCCGGCGTCGCCCTCGATCACCAGCAGCCCGCCATGGGCGGTGGCGCCGGCGGCCTGGGAGGCGCTGCCCTTGACCCGCACCGAGCCGGACATCATGTTCTCGGCCACGCCGACACCGACGTTGCCATGCACGGTGACGCTGGCCTGCTGGTTCATGCCGGCGCAGTAATAGCCGGCGTGGCCTTCGATATCCACGGCCACGGCGGCGTTGATGCCCACGGCCAGGTTGTGCTTGCCGTCGGGGTGGGTCACCCGCCATTCGTGGTCCTGCACCTCACCGTGCAAGGACTGGTTGAGGACACGCACCGAGGTGCTGGAAAGGTCGATCGTCTTCATGGGGTTCTCCAGTGGTTCGGTGGCAGGTCAGGCGCTTTTGCGTTCCCAGACGTACAGGGTGGCCGGGGCCGGTTCCCAGACCTTGGCGTTTTCGATGCCCGGCAGGCTGGCCAGCGCCTGGTACTCCGAGGCCATGGCCACGTAGTCGTCGGTCTCGGCCAGCACGGCGGGCTTGCAGGCGATCGGGTCGCGGATCACGGCAAAGCCGTTGCGGGTGCCGATGGCGAAGGTGAAGAAGCCATCGAGGTCCTCCAGGGCGCCGTCCAGGGCCTGGGCCAGGCTGTCGCCCTGCTGCAGGCGCCAGGTCAGGTAGCCGGCAGCCACTTCGGTGTCGTTGTCGGTTTCGAAGCTGATGCCTTCGCGCTTGAGTTGCTGGCGCAGGCGGAAGTGGTTGGACAGTGAGCCGTTGTGCACCAGGCACAAGTCGGCACCGGTGGAGAACGGGTGGCTCCCTTCCATGGTCACGGCGCTTTCGGTGGCCATGCGGGTATGGCCGATGATGTGACTGCCCTTCATGCTGCCCAGGCCGAAGCGGCTGGAAATGTCTGCCGGCAGGCCCATGCCCTTGAGAATTTCGATGCTCTGCCCGGCGCTCATGATGCGTACCTCGGGCGCCTGCTCGGCCAATGCGGCGCGGACAGCGGCCTCATCGGAGTGCACCTTGAGCACGGCGGCGCTGGCGTTCTGGAACCAGTCCAGCGAACAGCCCAGGCGGCCCTCCAGCCGGCCCATCAAGGTGGTCCAGGGATAGTTGATGTCGGTGGCCTGCAGGGTCAGCTTGATCCAGCCGTCAGCCACTTCATCGCCGTAGATGGCAAAACCGGCGCTGTCCGGACCACGATCGGTCATGGCCTTGAGCATGGGGTCGAAGAGTTTGCCGAGCTGGGCTTCCAGCTCGGGCTTTTTCAGGTACAGACCTACGATTCCACACATGGTGATGCTCCTTACTAGGCAGTGGGCGACCGCTTTCGTGCTGGCCGCCCAAGGGATTGGGGGGCGGTCAGAAGAATTCGGTGTAACGCTGGATTTCCCAGTCGGAGACGTGGCGGCAATACTCCACCCACTCCATGCGCTTTAACTTGATGAACTCGTCGACGATTTCGGCGCCCAGCACCTCGCGGAACAGCGGGTCGGCCTCCAGGGCGTCGGCCGCTTCCTTTAGCGACTGTGGCAAGGTCTTGATGCCGCGTGCGGCGATCTCTTCCAGGCTGAGGTTGTAAAGGTTTTCGTTGCACATCTCGCCCGGCTCCAGCTGTCGGTCGATGCCATCGAGGCCGGCAGCGATGATCGCGGCGGTGACCAGGTACGGGTTGCAGCCGGCATCCGGCAGGCGGAATTCCAGGCGGCCATAGGGGATGCGCACCATCGCCGAGCGATTGTTGGCGCCGTAGGCGACAAACGCCGGGGCCCAGGTCGCGCCGGACAGCGAACGGCCGACCACCAGGCGCTTGTACGAGTTGACCGTGGGCGCGGCGAAGGCGCACAGCGCCGGGCCATGGGCCAGCAGGCCTGCGGCAAAGTGGTAGGCCAGCTTCGACAGGCCCATGCCGCTGCTGTCGGACGGGTCATGGAACAGGTTCTTGTTGGTGCTGCTGGCAAGCGACAGGTGGAAGTGCATGCCATTGCCGGCGCGCTTGGGGTCGGGCTTGGGCATGAACGAGCAGATCATGCCCAGGTCGTTGGCAATCTCGCCGGCGGCCATGCGGAAGAAGGTGAAGCGGTCGGCCGACTCCAAGGCGTCGCTGTAGGTGTAGTTGATCTCGAACTGGCCGTTGGCGTCCTCATGGTCGATCTGGTAGATGTCGAAGCCCACCGGCTGCAGCGCCTCGGTCAGGCGCTCGAGGAACAGCCGCGAGCGCGACAGGCCCTTGTAGTCGTAGCACGGCTTGTCGAGGTTGTCGGAGGCGTCCACCAGTTGCAGCTTGCCATCCTCGTCGCGGCGGAACAGGCTGAACTCGGGCTCCAGCCCGGTGTTCAGGGTCCAGCCCTTGTCGGCCAGGCGCTGCACCTGCTGCTGCAACACGTAGCGGCTGTCGTAGGGCCAGGGCTGGCCGTTTACGTGGCCTACACACACCACACGGCCGTAGCCCGGCTGCCACGGGACCGGAATCAAGGTGGAAAGGTCGCCGCGGGCCATGAAGTCCGGGCCGTGCGGTTCCATGCCCATGCCGCAGATGGCGAACCCGGCAAAGCCGGCGCCCTCCTCGGCCACCATCTTCAGGCCCGATACCGGCACCGATTTGGTCTTCGCCGAGCCATGGATATCGACGAACTGTGCCAGCACGTACTTGATGCCGTGCTGATCGAGGGTGCGCTGGGTTTCTGCTGGCAACATGGGTTGAACACTCCTGGGCAAGGGGCAATGATTCCGCATGAGAAACTTACTTTCCTCACAGGAATGCAATGCGCTTGCCAACTTTGTTCAGGGTGCAACCTTGCGGTGTCTGAGCGGGCCTCTTCGCGGGCATGCCCGCTCCCACAGAGTTCGCCGCAAAGCCCTGTGGAAGCGGGCTTGCCCGCGAAGAGGCCGATACAGGCAGCACAAAACCCAGGCAGATTTTCATGCTCCATTTATGGGAAACTTGTTTTCACCCGAGGAAAGAAGCTGCCAATGCAGTTGCCTTTCGCACTTTCTCAGTGCGAAAAATTTATTCTTGAACTGAAACCTTGCAGGACATTCGATGCCAACCGAAACCGAACCGCGCCTTCGCCTGGAGCAGTACCTGGGTCTGCAGATCAAGCGTCAACGCCAGGCCCAGTCCCTCAAACTCGCCGATGTCGCACGCATCGCCGGCATCAGCCAAGGCATGCTGAGCAAGATCGAGAACGCCCAGGTTTCCACCAGCCTCGACACTCTCAGCCGCTTGTGCGACGTGCTGGGCATGCCGATGGCCAAGCTGTTCAGCCAATATGACCAGCCCGACGGCAATGCCTTGCTGGTGAAAGCCGGTGAAGGGCTGGAGGTAGTGCGCCGCGGTACCGAGAAAGGCCACACCTACCATCTGCTCAATCACGCCAGGGGGCCGAAGAAAAACTTCGAGGCCTACATGGTGACCATGGACGACGCCAGTGAAGAGTTCCCGACCTTCGCCCACCCCGGCACCGAGTTCCTCCACTTGCTGGAGGGCGAACTGGTGTACCGCCACGGCAACCAGCTTTATCACATGCAGGCCGGCGACAGCCTGACCTTCGACGGCGAGACCCCGCACGGCCCCGAGCAACTGGTGCAGGTACCCATCCGCCTGTTGTCGATCATGAACTACGGCGACGAGTGACGCGGCGCAGCAAGGTAACAACCGGTGTCGCGATCAGACAAGCACACGTCGCCCGCGATCGGCTTCCGAGCTGTGCCTACAAAAGTAATGCACACATCGACCAGCCCCGCTCCGTGGGCTGATCGGTGCGGTATTGGCGAGTAAAACAGCCTCGTTTCACAATTCCTACGCTGTAGCGTCTTTTTTGCACCGGGCAGTTCGTCCGGGCTCATTCGGAAGCGTGCGGTTGGCTATTTCGACTTGGACGCGCTGTCCGACATCGAGGTCGCTGCAGTAGGCGACTCGATGTTCATTTGAGGTTTCTTGCAAAGCCTATAAAACAGATGGTGGCCATGGTCACCCTCCACTTCCTCGCAACAAAGTACGCGGCGCCACCCCAAACGCCTTCCTAAACGCGTGACTAAAATGCGAAAAATCCGAAAACCCGAACTCCAACGCCGCCTGCGAAACACTCCTAACATGCCCACACTCAATCGCCACGCGGCTAGCATTCAGCCGCTCCTTCCAAATCTCCGCAACCGGCGACTTCTGATGCCGCGCAAACGCCCGGGTCACCGTGCGCGTTGACACATGGTGCGCCAGCGCAATCGTTTCGATCGACAGCTCCGGCTCGGTTAAATGCCGCTGAATGTAGTTCATGATCCGCTCATACAAATCCAGCTCTTTATGAGTGGTATTAAGGTCCTGCAGCTCCAGGCTGAGCACCAGCAAATCAATGATGGTGTTGGAGTAGCGTCGGGAAATCCCTTCGTCCTGCAAGAGCGCGACTGAACTGGCCGCCTGGCCAATCATCTGCCGCAGCGGGATCACACCGGGGCGTGCTTCATCCAGCACCAGCGCGGTGAAGTCGCCGATGCGGGGCAGGCGCTGAGCAAGCAGCGGGCGAGGGATGCGGATCAGGTGGTTTTCGGTACCACCGAGGCTGAAGCGGAACGGTTTGGTTGCGTCGTAAAGAAACAAATTACCCGCCGTGAGGCTGGCTTTGCGGGTGTGTTGTTCGATTTCTCCATGGCCGTCGAGGGTGAATCCAAGCCAGATATCTTCGGCGGGGTCGCGGCGCAAATGGTGCTCGGAGCGCACCCAGTGATGCAGCGGCGAGGACAGGGTGGTGATGTCAAGGGGGCCAATTCCGTTGACCTGCAGCGCACCTTCGAAATCGCCCTGCGACGAGGGTTTGCTGTCTGCCGATAGGCAATGATGGCAGACCACTTCCCGCCAGTAATCAAAGCGGCGAGCGGGCGGAACGACAAGAGTGGAATATTGGTTGGTCTCAGCCATGATGGCACTCACCTTGATTCAACAAAGGGAGAAAACGGGGCACTGTTACCGCGGGTGATATAGGCAAAAAACACGCCATTGGTCTGGGTTGGCGCAAAGGAATCCACTGCGTGATTGTGTCAGCGCGTACCTGTTAACAGCATCAACTACCCCTCCCCATTTCAGGGCAAAAGACCTGATTTCCGTGGTGCACCGCACCATTGCGGTTCGTACTCGGGTGAGTGTTTTGGCCCTGTCTTTTCCAACCAAACAGTTGTCCTTGCGAACAAAGCGGGGCTAGTCGGTCCTGCCTAACTTGACCCTTGCGGCAATTCAGCGACCCATGCCGGCGAGGTGACCCATGCAATTCACACAACAACAGCAAGTGGCCGATGAGTTCAGGTGGCTGCATATGCGTGACCTGGCGCCCGAAGAATTCCTGTCGTGGCTGCTTGAGTGGGGGGCCTGCGCCATGCGAGCCCGGCTGGCGAGTGCTGCCCTTGATACTGAGCGTGTGCCTGAACCAAAAATAACAAGGAGCCTGTGATGGAATCTGCAATCGACAAACACCTCAAGTGCCCGCGGACGTTATCGCGCCGAGTGCCTGACGATTACCAGCCGCCCTTCCCTATGTGGGTTGGCCGCGCTGATGAGCATTTGACTCAGGTGGTGATGGCTTACCTGGGCGTGCAATACAAAGGTGATAGCCAGCGCGAACTGGCCTTACAGGCGATGCGCGACATCGCTGCCAGCTTCAGTCTGGCCAACGGCCCGCTGACCTACGACCTGACTCACCACACCGACAGCAGTGGCTACGATAACCTGATGATCGTCGGCTATTGGAAGGACGCTGGCGCCTATTGCCGCTGGTTGCGCTCGGCCGAGGTGGATGGCTGGTGGAATTCACCGCAGCGCTTGAATGATGGCCTGGGTTATTACCGCGAGATCTCCGCTCCGCGGGCGGAGCAGTTCGAGACGTTGTATGCGTTTCAAAACGACTTGCCCGGCGTTGGCGCGGTCATGGACAACACCAGTGGCGAAATCGAGGAGCACGGTTACTGGGGCTCGATGCGCGACCGTTTCCCGATGTCGCAAACCGACTGGATGAACCCCAATGGCGAGCTGAGAGTAGTGTCTGGCGACCCAGCCAAGGGTGGTCGAGTAGTAGTGATCGGCCATGACAACATCGCCTTGATTCGCTCGGGGCAGGACTGGGCAGCGGCGGAGGCGGCGGAGCGCTCGTTGTACCTGGATGAGATCTTGCCGACTTTGCAGGACGGCATGGACTTCTTGCGCGACAACGGCCAACCGTTGGGCTGTTACAGCAATCGCTTTGTACGCAATATCGATGCGGACGGTAACTTCCTGGACATGAGTTACAACATCGGCCACTGGCGTTCGCTGGAAAAACTCGAGCGCTGGGCCGAATCCCATCCGACCCATTTACGCATCTTCGTCACCTTCTTTCGAGTGGCTGCGGGGCTTGAGAAGTTGCGGCTCTACCACGAGGTGTCGGTGTCGGATGCGAGCACCCAGGTGTTCGAATACATCAACTGCCACCCGCACACCGGCATGTTGCGTGACGCGCAAGTAAGCGCTAACTAACAACGAACTCCACGTTTAGCCCTGCACCTGTCGTTATTACGACAGCGGGCTCTTTTTGCCCGCGTTTTGACCCAAGATAAGGACTTAGTCCATGAAACAGCTCCGTTACCTGATGCTTGCAGCGGCCGCGCCGTGCCTGTCTGCGCAAGCAGTTGAAGTTTCGCCAGGGGATTATGAAGTGCTGCCGGCGGGTAAAACCATCGGTGTGGTCTATTACCAGCATTCCACCACCGACAGCGCCTACGCCCAAGGCCACAAGGCCAGCTCGGACTTCAACCTGACCTCTAACGTCGGCATCTTGCGTTTGCTGCACGTCTATGAATTGACCGACCGTCTCACCATCGAGCCGCAGTTTCTGCTGCCGTTCGGCCATGTTTCCAGCGGCGGTGACGCCTCGGTTCTGGGCAGCACCAGCGGCATCGGTGACCTCATCCTGACCGCGCCGCTCAAGTACCGCCTCAATGAGGCGAACGACACGATCAGCGCTACGGCTTACCTCATCGCGCCAACGGGTAACTACGACCGCAAAGACGCGCTCAATCTGGGCGAAAACCGCTGGAAGGTCGACCTGCAGGCCGCTTACATCAAGCACTTCGACGATAAATGGGCGATCGATGTAGTCGGTGATGCAATCTGGTACGGCGACAACGACGACTTCACCGTCAACTCGGTACGCCGTGAGCAGGATGTGTCATACGCCGCGCAGCTAATGGGGCGCTACATCATCGACTCGGGCACGTCCCTAGCCGTTGGTTTAGGCCACACCTGGGGTGGAGAAACTCAAGTGGACGGCACCTCCCAGGACGACCGTAGCAAAACCACCAACTTCCGCGTTACCGCCACCAAGTTCTTTACCGCTCAGGACCAGTTGCAGATGCAACTGGGGCGTGACCTCGCGGTAGAAAACGGTCCGAAAGAAAACTTCCGCCTGAACCTCAGGTACGTCCGGGTCTTTTAACCGTCTGCCCACCCTCAGCTGAAATGGAGCACGCACAAATGGCTGACCAACACGCATCCACCGAACAACAACCTTCGCTGTACACCCGCCTGGGCGGCTACGACGCTATCTACCAGTTCGCCGGCGCGGTATTGCGCAAGACCATGGCCCATCCGGCAATTGGTCATATCTGGGCACATATGTCCGAGTCGACCTTCCAGAAAGAGCACATCAACTTTGTCGACTTCCTCTCCCAGCACTGGGGTGGCAGCGCCAAGTACCGTGGCCGCGACATGGTCACTGCCCACCGAGGCATGGGCCTGACCGAGGTGCACTGGCAAGCCACGCTTGATTGCCTGGAGGAGTGTTACAACGACTACAACTTGGCGCCGGAGCTGCGTCAGGAGGTCAACGATTTTCTAATCAAGTTCAAGCCAGCGGTGATCGGCAGCCCGTCCTACCGCGACGTGGTGCTGGCCAACCCTGAGATGGACCCGGCCAAGGGCATGAAGAGCGTGGGCGTGGTCTGGCCTGCCCGCAGCGAAGCGGCAGCACAGGCCGCCGTGCCCAAGCTGGAACCGTAACCCCTCGCCCCCCAGCTGACGCTCAGCACCTGGCGTAAGGCAGTCCTTCTCAACCAAGCGACTGTCCTGCTCAACCAAGTGCCGCCCGCGCGCTGGCGCTAGCTTAGTAGCAGGCCCAGCCGCAGCGAGCCTCTCGAACAGCCAATTTGCCGGGCCCTGCGCCCTAGCATCGGAAACAGGACACACCATGGCCATCACCCGCCCGACGCTCGAACAACTGCAGGTACTCGCCGACCGCTTGCATCTGCAACTGACAACCGAGCAAGCCAGCGAATACTTGGCGCTTATGCAGCCCAGCCTCGACGCCTACGACCTGGTCGACGAGCTACCAGACTTCACCCCGCTGGTGCGCTACGAGCGCACTGCCGGTTATCGCCCGTCCAGCCGAGAAAACCCACTGAACGCCTGGTATTACCGCACCGAAGTGACGGGTGCCAGCTCAGGCAAGCTGTTCGGCAAAACGCTCGCATTGAAAGACAACATCTCGCTGGCCGGCGTACCGATGATGAACGGCGCCGCGCCTCTGGAAGGTTTCATACCGGCGTTCGATGCCACGGTGGTCACCCGCTTGCTCGACGCTGGGGTGACCATTCTCGGCAAGGCCACCTGCGAGCACTACTGCCTATCCGGCGCCAGCCACACCTCGGACCCGGCGCCCGTGCACAACCCACTGCGTCCAGGCTTCAGTAGTGGTGGTTCGTCGTCGGGCAGCGCGGCGCTGGTGGCGGCCGGCGAAGTTGACCTGGCGGTGGGCGGCGACCAAGGCGGCTCGGCGCGTATTCCTGCAGCATGGTGCGGCATCTACGGCCTGAAGCCGACCTTCGGGCTGGTGCCGTATACCGGGGTGATGGCGGTCGAGGCGACGTTTGATCATGTCGGCCCGATGACCAACAACGTGCGCGACAACGCGCTGATGCTTGAAGTGATGGCCGGCACCGACGGCCTCGATCCACGTCAGGGGGCGCCCGAAGTTGATGCCTACAGCCACTACCTTGATCGCGGTGTGCGCGGCCTGCGGATCGGCATTCTCCAGCAAGGGTTCCAGCTAGCCAACCTGGACCCACGGGTTGCCACATCGGTGCGCAGCGCGATCGCTCGGTTCGAAGCGTTGGGCGCGGTGGTCGAGGAAGTCTCGGTTCCCGAACACACCCTGGCCGGCATGCTGTGGGGCCCGATTGGCTGCGAAGGTCTAACCATGCAGATGATGCATGGCAACGGCGCAGGCTTTAACTGGAAAGGCCTATACGATGTCGGCTTGCTCGACAAACAGGTCGGCTGGCGCACCCAGGCCGACGCCCTCTCGCCTTCGCTCAAGCTGTGCATGCTGGTCGGCCAGTTTGGCCTAGACCACTACCACGGCCGTTATTACGCCAAAGCGCAGAACATCGCGCGCTTTGCCCGCGCCGGCTACGACAGGGCACTGGAGCGCTTCGACCTGTTGGTGATGCCGACCGTGCCGATCACCGCCCAGCCGCTGCCGGCGGCGGATTGCTCTATCACCGAAAACGTCTCGCGGGCATTGGAAATGCTCGGCAACACCGCCGCCCAGGACATCACCGGCCACCCGGCCATGACTGTCCCCTGCGGCCTGGTCGACGGTTTGCCCGTTGGGCTGATGCTGGTCGGCAAGCATTACGCAGAGGGAACAATCTACCAGGCAGCAGCGGCATTCGAAGGCGCGGTGGACTGGCGCACGCTATAGCGCAGACAACCGGCGCTGCGCCTCGACAACCAAACAACTAGAACAGCAACAACCTTCGACAACCGTGTTGAACGAGAGGAGTAATCCCATGACGGTAACTTCAACCCCTGGCGAGAGGGCGCGGGCACTGTATGCAGTGCTCAAGAGCAAAGACCTCATCCCTGAAGGCTACATTGAGCAACTCACCCAGCTGATGGAGCACGGCTGGAGCCCAGATAACGGCGCGCGCATCGTCGCTAAGGCCTGGGTCGATCCGGCCTTCCGCGAGCTGCTGCTCAAAGACGGCACCGCCGCCTGCGCCCAGTTTGGTTTCACCGGGCCGCAGGGTGAATACATCGTCGCCCTGGAAGATACACCGCAGCTGAAGAACGTGATCGTCTGCAGCCTGTGCTCCTGCACCAACTGGCCGGTGCTGGGCCTGCCGCCCGAGTGGTACAAGGGCTTCGAGTTCCGCGCTCGACTGGTTCGGGAGGGTCGCACGGTATTGCGGGAGTTGGGCACCGAGTTGCCGGAAGACGTGGTGATCAAGGTCTGGGACACCACCGCTGAAAGTCGTTACCTGGTGCTGCCGCAGCGGCCGGCAGGCTCGGAGCACATGAGCGAAGAGCAGCTACGCCAACTGGTCACCAAAGACGTGCTGATCGGTGTCGCCCTGCCGCGTGTTGGCTGAGTAGACCGCCCCCCTTAACCTTCCGGAGTGTTCAATATGGATGGCTTTCACGATCTTGGCGGTTTCCAGGGCTTTGGCAAAGTGCCCCACCGCATCAACAGCCTGAGCTACAAACAAGTGTTCAAGCAGGACTGGGAGCACCTGGCCTACAGCCTGATGTTCATTGGCGCCGACCACATGAACAAGTTCAGCGTCGACGAAATCCGTCACGCAGTGGAGCGCATCGATGTGCGCCAGCATGTCGGCACTGAGTACTACGAACGCTACGTCATCGCGACCGCCACACTGCTAGTCGAGACCGGCGTCATCACCCAAGCCGAACTGGATGAAGCACTCGGCTCGCACTTCAAGCTGGCCAACCCTGCCCATGCCCAAGGCCGTAAGGCGATCACCGGGCGCGCGCCGTTTGAAGTCGGCGATCGGGTCATCGTGCGAGATGAATACGTCGCCGGACATGTGCGCATGCCCGCCTATGTACGTGGCAAGCAAGGCGTGGTGCTGCACCGCACTACGGCGCAGTGGCCGTTCCCGGATGCAATCGGCCACGGCGACCGCAGCGCTGCGCATCAACCGACCTACCACGTCGAGTTCCGCGTGCAAGACCTGTGGGGCGATGCCGCCGACGACGGCCTGGTGGTGGTTGACCTGTTCGAAAGCTACCTTGATAAGGTCGACAGCCCGTGAGCGGTGAGCGCATGGCTGCCGGCGCCGCGGCAGGCCGACTTCCGGTAACGGTCCTTTCCGGCTTCCTCGGCGCAGGCAAGACCACCCTGCTCAACCATATCCTGCGCAATCGCCAGGGTTTGAAAGTGGCGGTGATCGTGAACGACATGAGCGAGGTCAATATCGATGTCGCCGAGGTTCAGCGTGATGTAACGCTGCACCGCGGCCAGGACGAGTTGATCGAGATGAGCAACGGCTGCATCTGCTGCACCCTGCGCGCCGACCTGCTCGAGCAGATCAGCGCGCTCGCGCGCCAGCAGCGCTTCGATTATCTACTGATCGAATCCACCGGCATCTCCGAACCGATGCCGGTCGCCGAGACCTTTGCCTTTCTCGACACCGAGGGCTTCAGCCTCAGCGAACTGGCGCGGCTGGATACCTTGGTCACGGTGGTCGATGCCAGCCAGTTCCAAGCTCTGCTCGACTCACCCGAAACCGTCGAGCGTGCCGACAGCGCTGCGGATATGCCGCGGCGCCCGCTAGCTGATCTGCTGGTCGAGCAAGTCGAGTATGCCAACGTGATTCTGGTCAACAAGCGCGACCTGATCGACGAAACGCAATACCAGACACTGCGGGCGGTGCTGGCCGGGCTCAATCCAGGCGCGCAGATCCTGCCGATGGTCGCTGGTAATGTTGAACTGTCGAGAATCCTCGGCACGCAGCTGTTCGATTTGCCCAGCCTAGCCGCCGCGCCCGGCTGGATGAAGCAAATGGACGCCGGCAACGCTCCGACTGCCGAGTCGGACACCTACGGCGTGACCTCGTGGGCTTACCGCGAGCGTGCCCCTTTTCACCCGCAACGCCTGCTCGAATTTCTTTCCCGCCCCTGGGGCAATGGCCGTCTGCTGCGCAGCAAAGGTTACTTCTGGCTCGCCAGTCGCCACCGTGAAATCGGCCTGCTGGTGCACAGCGGCAAGCAGTTTCAGTGGGACTACGTTGGCCACTGGTGGAATTTCATAGACCCGGCGCAGTGGCCACAGGACAAGTACCGCTTGCAGGGCATCATGGCCAAGTGGGACAGCATCGTCGGCGATTGCCGGCAAGAGCTGGTGTTCATTGGACAGGACTTGGACACCGCAACGTTACAACGCGAACTCGACCATTGCCTGCTGAGCGCAGACGAAATCACCATGGGTCCGTCGGCTTGGCCAACGCTCCCATGGGCAAATGTCTTTGACAGACTCGCCTTGTCGGCCAGCCAGATGCAGCCCCTCCCGGCTGCCGCCGCTATCCCGTTGGAGATGTAGCATGCTTTTTTTTAATCGCACCAGCCGCTGGGTATTGGCCCCACTCGCCGACCGCCTCGACCAGCCCGATCAGCCGAGCGCGCCGTTGTCGTCGCGCAACCCGTTACTGCGGCGCATCCTCACAGGCGTCGAGCAACTGCTCCAAGAGCGGCGCACGCTCAAGGAGCAGGCGCGCGAACTTGCCTCTCAGGTGAGCCAGCTAGAACAGCGCCTGGCTGACCGCGACGAGTGGGTGCGGCAACTGGATGTACGCTGGGTACTGGCCACCCAAGGTGCCGATGAGCTGTTCTGGCAACTGCAGCCATCCGCCGCTGCCACACCCGCGCCGGAGTGCGTGATGGAGTGGACAGGCTCGGCTTCGATCCACGCGCCGCACCTGCCCCGGCTGGGCCAGTGGAACGAACGGTTGCATCCGGCTGATCGCAACGCCCATATGCAAGCCCTGGCCCGGCATCTCGCCGACCGCAGCGGACGCACGCCGTTTGCACTGGACGTACGCATGAAACTCACAGCCGACGGTGACTACCGCTGGTGCAGGGTCAGCGGCAGTTCGCTACGCGATGCAAACGGCGTTGCAATCGCCACAGCGGGCACCCTGCGGGACATCCATGAACAACAGCTGCATATTCAGGAGCTGGAACTGGCCGCCGAACGTTTCGACATTTCCCGCGAGATGCTCCATGACGGCCTGTGGGATATCGAGGTCGTGGCTGGCGACCCGGCCAACCCGAGCAACACCATCTGGTGGTCATCGCAGATGCGCAGGCTGCTCGGTTGCACCACCGTCGAAGAATTCCCCAACACCCTGGAAAGCTGGACCTCACGCCTGCACCCCGACGACAGCGCCCGCGCAATCTCGGCGTTTGTCGCCCATGTCGACGATCGCAGCGGCAACACCCCCTTCGATGTCGAGTACCGACTCCGGCACCAAAGCGGCGCCTACCGCTGGTTCCGCGGCCGCGGGCAAACCCGCCGTGGCCAGGATGGCGCGCCGTTGCGGGTCGTCGGGGCTATAACCGATATCCATGCCCGGCATGAAGAAAGCACCATCCGCGAGGCGCAGGCGCAACAACACCAGGTGATGCAGGAGACCCTTGGCAAACTGACACACATCGTCGCCACCATCCAGGGCATCGCCAGCCAGACCAATCTCTTGGCCTTGAACGCCGCCATCGAAGCGGCGCGTGCGGGCGAAGCCGGGCGCGGTTTTGCGGTGGTGGCGGACGAGGTGCGCAAGCTTGCAACCCGTACAAGCCAGGCAACCCAGCAAGCGGCGCAGATGATCGACAGCTAACCCGTGCCAGCGCAGGGTTGACGATTCAAAACAATTCCAATCAGGTACGTTACCCCACCTCTTGCGGGCCAACACACAACTCGAGAAACCGCGCCGCCGCCCGCGACGGGGTAGCGGCATGCGGCACCAGAATGGAAAACCGCCGCACCAACGCCTGCGGCACAACCTGCAAGCGTTGCAACGCCCCATCTTCATGCCGGATCGACATCGCCGACACAAATCCGATCCCCATCCCGGCCCGCACCGCCTCCTTCACCCCTTCCACCCCGGCAATCTCCAGCGCCACGCGCATCGCCACACCACTGCGGGCAAATGCCCGCTCGACGATCTGCCGCACACCCGAGCCGCTCTCGCGCAGCACCAACGGGTAGGCCCCCAGCGATGCCAGCGTCTGCTGGTCACTGCTCGCCAGCGGATGACCACGCGGCACGATGGCCACGATCTCGTCTTCCCGCCACGCTGTCACCGCCGTGCCCAATGGCAGTTCCTGCCCAGGCGGCCCTTCGATCAGGGCGATATCGACGCTGTCCAGCGCAGCGACGATTTCCGCCGTATTGCCGTTGGAAGTGCTCACCAGCACCTCCGGGTAGCGGGCATGGAAATCGGCAATCAGGTAGGGCAGCAGGTAACTGGCCGGCGTGGTACTGGCGCCGATGCGCAAGGTACCGCGTTCCAGCCCGCGCATGGCCTCGCGCAATGCCTGGGCCTGGCGGAAGGTTTCGCGCAGGCGCTCGGCATGGGCCAGCAACTGCTCGCCGGCTGCTGTCAGCCGTACACCACGACCGGCGCGCTGATAGAGGGGCTCGCCAAAGGCCTCCTGCAGCAGCTTGAGCTGGCCAGACACCGCTGGCTGCGACAGGTGCAGGGCCTGGGCCGCATGGCTGATGTTGCCGTGCTCGGCGACGGTGGCGAACGTTATCAGTTGTTCTGGGGTCATAATTGAAAAGTATCAGCTATACGGATATTTGCCATCCTAAATTACGATTTTTTATAAGCTTATAACCAGATTAACGTAGGTCATGTCGAAATACCTTTCCGGAGGACTCACATGGCCACGGTTCCGTCCAACCCCGCCTTTGCACCTACCCTCTCCACCCGAGGGCGGCTCAATGGCATTCTGTTCGTCGCGCTTTTCGCGCTTGCGGTCACCCAGCTGGCCGCCCTGCCCGCCATCGCCAACCTGGGCATCAGCCCGCTGATCGTCGGTATCGTCGCCGGTGCGCTGTACGGCAATGCGCTGCGTGACGGCGTACCGGCGAGCTGGGCAGCGGGCATCAACTTTTCCGCTCGCGGCCTGCTGCGCATTGCCGTGGCCTTCTTCGGCCTACGGGTAAGCCTGCAGGAAATTGCCGAAGTCGGCTGGTCCGGGCTCATCGTGTCGCTACTGGTGGTGTCCAGCACCCTGCTGATCGGCCTGTGGTGCGGCATGAGGCTGTTCAAGCTGGACCGCGATACCGCCCTTCTGACCGCGGCCGGCAGCGCCATCTGCGGCGCCGCTGCGGTACTGGCCTTCGAATCGGCCCTGCGCAGTGCCCCGCACAAAAGCGCCATGGCGGTTGGTAGCGTGGTGCTGTTCGGCACCCTGTCGATGTTCCTCTACCCATTGGCGATCAATGCCGGCTGGCTGCACCTGGACACCATGGGCGCCGGGCTGTTCCTCGGCGGCACCATTCACGAGGTGGCCCAGGTGGTCGGTGCGGCCAGCAACGTCAGCCCCGAGGCCACGCATATCGCCACCATCGTCAAGATGACCCGGGTGATGTTGCTGGTACCGGTACTCCTGGTGGTGGGCCTCTGGATCAGCCGCGCACGCCAGCCGGGCCAGGCACAGGGCAACGGGCGCATCGCCATGCCCTGGTTCGCCTTCGGCTTCCTCGCGCTGGTGCTGGTGAATTCGCTGCAAGTGCTGCCGGGTAGCGTGACGCAGGCGGTCAACAGCCTGGATACCTTTGCCCTGACCATGGCCATGACCGCGCTGGGAATGGAGACGCGCTTCAGCCAGATTCGCCAGGCCGGGCCACGGGCGCTGGCGACCGGAGCGATTCTCAACCTTTGGCTGGTGTTTGGCGGCGTGGCAATTACCCTTGGCGTGCAGAGGCTGTTGGGCTGACTTGAGACCGTGCTGGCTTCTTCGCGGGCTTGCCCGCTCCCACAGGTACAGCGCAAACCTTGAGCGCTGCGCGGTCCCTGTGGGAGCGGGCAAGCCCGCGAAGAAGCCAACCGGGTCTCAAGCTTTTTCCACTCCCCCCTCGTTGCCGCCCGCATTTCTCGGTATGGTGTTGTCAAAGAAGGATGTTTTACCCGCACAGGAAAGACTTAGATGCCTCAACGCCATGTCATCAATGCATCCGTCAGCCCCAAAGGCAGCCTGGAGACGCTGTCACAACGTGAAGTGCAGCAACTGAGTGAAGTCGGTACCGGTAGCCTTTATACCCTGTTCCGCCAGTGCGCCCTGGCCATCCTCAACACCGGCGCCCATGTCGATAATGCCAAGACCATCCTCGAGGCCTATCAGGACTTCGAGGTGCGTATTCATCAACAGGACCGCGGCGTGCGCCTGGAGCTGCTGAATGCCCCGGCCGACGCCTTCGTCGATGGCGAAATGATCGCCAGTACCCGTGAAATGCTGTTCAGCGCCCTGCGCGACATCGTCTACACCGAAAGCGAGCTGGCCAGCCAGCGCATCGACCTGGAAAGCTCCCAGGGCATCACCGACTATGTCTTCCACCTGCTGCGCAACGCCCGCACCCTGCGCCCGGGCGTGGAGCCGAAGATGGTGGTGTGCTGGGGTGGCCATTCGATCAGCAGCGAGGAATACCAGTACACCAAGAAGGTCGGCCACGAGCTGGGCCTGCGCAAGCTGGACGTGTGCACCGGCTGCGGCCCGGGCGTGATGAAGGGCCCGATGAAGGGCGCCACCATTGCCCATGCCAAGCAGCGCATGCACGGCAGCCGCTACCTGGGCCTGACCGAGCCGGGCATCATCGCCGCCGAAGCGCCCAACCCGATCGTCAACGAACTGGTGATCCTGCCGGACATCGAGAAGCGCCTGGAGGCCTTCGTCCGTGTCGGCCACGGCATCATCATCTTCCCGGGGGGGGCCGGCACGGCCGAGGAGTTCCTCTACCTGCTGGGTATCCTCATGCACCCGGACAACCAGAACCTGCCGTTCCCGGTGATACTCACCGGCCCGCGCAGCGCCGAGCCGTACCTGCAACAGTTGCACGCCTTCGTGGGCGCCACCCTGGGTGAAGCGGCGCACCGCCTGTACGAGATCATCATCGACGACCCGGCGGAAGTCGCCCGACACATGGTCGAAGGGCTCAAGGCGGTGAAGCAGTTCCGCCGCGAGCGCAACGATGCCTTCCACTTCAACTGGCTACTGAAGATCGAGGAGAGCTTCCAGCGCCCGTTCGACCCGACCCACCAGGCCATGGCCGACCTGGACCTGCGCCGCGAATTGCCGGCCCACGAACTGGCCGCCAACCTGCGCCGGGCGTTTTCCGGCATCGTCGCCGGCAACGTGAAGGACAAGGGCATCCGCCTGATCGAGGAACACGGGCCGTATCAGATCCGCGGCGACAGCGCCGTGCTGGACCCACTGGGTCGGCTGTTGCAGGCGTTCGTTGACCAGCATCGGATGAAGTTGCCTGGTGGCGCGGCGTATGTACCGTGCTACCAGGTGGTGACCTGATTCGCCATTGTTGCTGTTGCTTCGGCTTTTGCTTCTAAGCGCGCGACAGTTCAAGCGCTCAGAAGCAAAGGCAAAGGCAAAACTGCTACTAGCTCAGGTCGGCCATCGGCCGTTCGACGAAGCGGATACTGTCGCGCCCTCCGC
The DNA here is from genome assembly GCF_017490805.1 of Pseudomonas sp. 43(2021). Lineage (NCBI taxonomy): Bacteria > Pseudomonadati > Pseudomonadota > Gammaproteobacteria > Pseudomonadales > Pseudomonadaceae > Pseudomonas > Pseudomonas sp. 43(2021). Next base: position 13,171 of record NZ_JAFGYJ010000040.1, on the reverse strand, counting down.
GCTTGGACTGGTACAACGCCACATCCCCCTGCTCGATCAACGCCGCCAGGCTCGCCGGCGGCTGGTCGAACAGGTTGGCGCCGATACTCAAGGTGACCGGCTGCGGCGTAGGCACCGTCTTGCTGGCAAACTGCTGGAACTGTTCGCGCAACAACCCACCCAGCTCCATGATCCGCTCGCTGCTCGCACCACACAGCAGAATGACGAACTCATCACCGCCCAGCCGCGCCGCCAGCGAGCGCTCGGGCAGCACCGTGCGTATCATCTCGCTCAAGGCAATCAGCAAGCGGTCCCCTGCAACATGCCCGTGCAGGTCGTTGACCAGCTTGAAATTGTCGATGTCGATCAGCAGCAAGGCCCCGGGCTGAGCCGGGCTCACTTCCTTGAAGAAAGGCCCCGCCCGCACCTCCAGCGCGCGCCGGTTGTACAGCGCAGTCAACGGATCACGGGCTGCCAGCCGGGCAATACGCACCTCGCGCCGGTAGCGCACAGTGCCGGTCATCGACAAGGCAATCAGCATGATCGCCATCGCGCCTTCGACCAAGGACACCTGAATGATCAGCCCGCCGAAGGTGGCCAGGTCAATCAGCGTACCTGGTGTGATCGCAATGATCGCCTTGGCCACATAGAACAAGCCGTGAACCAGCAATACATAGCGCAACTGCACAGCGCCAACACTCAGCGACTTGCCATGCGGCCGCAACAGCCAACTGGCCTTGAGCGTCAACAGCGCCACCAGCAACGAGTTGACCATCAGCATCACCTTCGACCACTGCGGCCCCACAGGCAACAGCAGCAAGGCGAACCACACCAGCACGACCGACAACCAGATACGCGACAGCCGCATTTGGGTAAAGCGCAACACCCCTGCCAGGAAGAACCAGTGCGCCACCACCAGCAAGCCGTTGGCGAACCAGATACCAATCAGCAACAAGCCGATGCCGCGCAGCAAGGCCAGGGTGGAACCCATCGTGATGGTGGCAAAGCCTGCGCTCCAGAACAGCAGCGATGGCTCGCGAACGCTGCGCCACTCGATCGCCAGATACAATGCAGCTGCGGCAGCCAGGGCGATCGAGATAGTCAGCATCGTGGGTGGGTCAAGCGCCATATATGGATTGGCCTATCTGGTTAACGAGGAAACGGCCCGATTGTATGTGCTTGTGATGACTTTTCAGAGGGACGATGCACGTTAGTCCGAAAATCCCCCGCTTTACCGGGACATACCCCGATCTTCGGCCTCAACCGTGGCCATCAGACGCATCAATACCTGGTTTTCCACTGGCCTGCTCAGCAGGTAGCCCTGCACCTCATGGCACTGGTCGTCGCTGAGCAAGGCCAGCTGCTCCGAGGTCTCTACCCCTTCAGCAGTGACCGTCATGCCCATCGCATTGCCCAGGTTGATGATAGCCTGCACCACGCTGCGATCACTGCTGCTCATGCCCAGCGACTGGACGAAACGCTTGTCGATCTTGATGCTGTCGAACGGGTATGTGCGCAGGTAGCCCAGCGAAGAATAGCCGGTACCGAAGTCATCCATGTTAAGCCGCACCCCCAGTTCCTTCAGCGCATTCATGGTCTGCAGGGCGCCTTCGACGTCGTTGAGCATGACGTTCTCGGTAATTTCCAGCTCCAGGCGATGGGCAGGCAGACCGGTTTGTCGAAGTGCGTCGGCCACATCACAGACCACATCGCTGCGGCTGAACTGCGCCGGGGACATGTTGACCGAGACCATGATCTCGAGCGGCCAGCCACGGGCCAGTTGGCAGGCCTCCTGAAGCACCCAGTTGCCCAGCAGCACTATCAGGTCGGACTCCTCGGCCAGAGCGATGAAGCGGTCTGGCCGTAGCAGGCCGAGCCGTGGATGTTGCCAGCGCACCAGCGCCTCGGCGGAGGCCACCGTCACGCCATCGACCTTGTAGCGCGGCTGGAAGTGCAGGCGCAATTCGCCGCGCGCGATGCCTTCGCGCAGCTCACGCTCCAGTTCGCGCTTTTCCAGCAATGCCGAGTTCAGCTGTGCCGAGAAGTACCGCCAGGTATGCTTGCCGGCCTGTTTCGCACTGTACAAGGCGACATCGGCATAACGGATCAGGTCACCGGGTAGCCCGGAATACTCGGCGGACAACACCACCCCGAGACTGGCCCCGACCTGCACCTTGTGTTGCTCGAAGGTGATCGGGCGCTTCAGGGTTTCGATGACCCGCGCGCAAAAGCGGTCCACCTCGTCATGCTTGCCTGGCCGCGTCAGCACGATGACGAACTCGTCTCCGCCCAACCTCGCCACCAGGTCGGTGTCCCGGGTCACTTGCCCAAGCCGATGGGCGACTTCGATCAGCACGGCGTCCCCGGCCGGGTGGCCGAGGCTGTCATTGATAGGCTTGAAATTGTCCAGGTCGAGCATCAGCAAAGCCAGTTCCGCTTGCCTGGCGTCTTCAAGGAAGCGGAACAGCTTGTTGCGGTTGGGCAGGCCGGTGAGCGCATCATGCAGCGACAGGTGCTGGATCTGCGCGTGGGCGGCCACTTCGTCGGTGATATCGGTACAGGTACCCCGGAACCCCTGGCAGGTCTTGTGTTCGATGATGGCCTTGGCGGCGACCCGGCACTCTCGCCGTTGTTCATGTCGATCATGGTATTGGCAGCGCAAGGTACCGGTCGCCTCGCTGCTGGCAAGGCCATGCAACCAGGTATCGACCTGACTGGTATCACAGGCGAACAGTTCGCTGACAGGGCGTTGCAACCAGCGCTCCGGTGCATGCCCGGTAAGCTCGGCAAAACGCGGTGACAGGTAGGTCAGGTGCTGCTGCGCGTCAGTTTCCCAGATCCAGTCCGACGCTGCCTCGGCGACAGCCTTGAAGCGTGCTTCACTGGCCTCCAGCGCCACCTTGGAAACGGCCAGCTCGCGGTGACTGCGGTCGATACCGGCACTGGCACGCATGGCATAGCGGGCAAACAAGGCCATCACCAGGGCGATGATCAGCAACGCCAGGGCCAGGGGAAACAAGACCGTGTGAAGCAGCTCGGTTCCTGGCTGCTCGATATGCCAGGTCAGCGCGTAGCCACTCTCCTCCAGAGGCAGACGCCCCTGGTCTGCATGCACCTGGGAAGCCGCCGCGACAGTAAAGCCCGACAGCCCGGCAGTGCGCTGCAACTGCCCGAGCACCGCCGGGCTGAGCACCCGCACGAACACAAGTACCGCACCGGATGCCGGCGGCGGTTGCCCGGTTGAAGGCGGGCGGATGATGGCCGAGGTGTAAAGCGCCGGCTGGCCGTCGAACAGCAGGTAACCGGACGCAGCCTGTTCCTGCTGCACCGCCCGCCGCGCCCGCTGCAGTACCTGGGCGCTGCTGGTGCTGTGACGGTCAAAGCCTTGTTCGCTGAGGCGACCTTGCAGCATGGCGTAGTGGGTGCCGTCGTCATCGAGCACGAAGACCCCTTCATAGCCATCGGCGCTATACAGCGTAGCGCCGAGGTTATCCTCGTCATAGGCCCAATGTCGGTCCACCAGCCCTGCCAGGTGGTCATAAGCGGCTTGCCAGACGGCATAGGCCACCAGATAGTTGCGGTCGGTCTTCTGCAGCTGGGTCAGCGCCGACTCGGCGTGAAAGCGACTCTGAGACCGCTCGCGCTCGTCCAGCGCCCCGGCGATGCGGTACAAGGAAACAAGGCCCAGAAGTAATATCACCAACAGCAGGCTGGAAAAGACCAGCGTCAACTGCCGAACCACCTGACTGCGCGACGAATTACTATCGAAGCTTGCATCCATTCAATGGGCGCCTTTTGCCATGTCTACAGGAATGACTGGTGGTGATTGGGGGTGATCGGTCCAACCGACGACTGGCCGTGGTGAGCCTGGTGGCCAAAGGCGGGCCGTCGGTTTCCGCATCACGAACAACCAGCCATCATCAAGGTTGTGCTTGCGCAGTACTCCTCAGAGTACCCGCTTGATCAGCGGCTCCAGCCGGCTATAGCGCAGCCGCCGCAGGAACTTGCGCACCTCCTTGGGGTGCTCGGTCCTGACCCCCAGCGCCTCTGCCGAACCAATCTTCGGCGCATGCCGGCGCAGTTCGGCCAACTCTGCTTCCCGTGGCGCCAGCCATTGCCCCTGTGGGTCATCGATCAGCAAGCCGTTCTCCAGGTCCAGGTTGAAGCCGCGCGGGTTCAGGTTGTTACCGGTCAGCAGCGAATAACGCTGGTCGATCCACACGCCCTTGGCATGGAAGGTATGCCCGGGATCGTTCCAGATCCGCACCTGCAGCTGGCCACTGGCAATCGCGGCGTGGCGACGTCGGGTGAAGGCGCGCAGATTGTCTTCGTACAGGTAGGGTAGCGCACCGCTGGCACTGAACGGCTCGCCGGGGGCGATATAGAAGTCGTTGGCCGTCCGGTCACCAACGATCAGCTCCACCCGCACGCCACGCGCCAGCGCATGGTCGAGCTCGCGCATCAGCACCCGGGGCGGGTTGAAATACGGCGTGCTGATGATGACCTGCGTACGCGCCGCCGCCAGCAGGGTGCACAACGCCCGGTTCAGCGGGTTGCCACGGCCCACACCCAACAGCGGGATCACCCGCAGGCCCTGCCCCGCCACGCTGGCGGGTGCCTCATAGGCCATGCGCCGCAGCCGCGCGCGCAAGCGCCGGATGTCGCCGCGCAGGCTGCGGGTAGAGGGTGGCGCCGGCAGGTCGAGGCGCGGTGTGGCGGTGTGGTGCAGCAGGCGTCGCACCAGGTCGACCATGGCGTCGGCCAGCGCCGGCGACTGGAACAGGTGGTAACGGTCCAGGCGGTAGCGGTCGAAACGGTGCAGGTACACGTTGTTCAGGCTGGCACCGGTGTAGATCACGCAGTCGTCGATGATACTGCCCTTAAGGTGCAACACGCCGAACAGCTCGCGGGTCTGCACCGGTACGCCGTGGATGACGATGTCCAGCCCATGGTGCTGGCGCTGGGCCTGGTACCAGGCGGCATTACCCGGCTGGCGCCCGGCGCCCAGCAGGCCGCGCCGGGCACGGAACCAGTCGACCACGATGGTGATTTCCAGCTCCGGCCGCGCAGCCTTGGCCTGGTACAGGGCATCCAGCACTTCCTGGCCGGCCTCGTCTTCCTGCAGGTACAGCGCGACGATGACGATGCGCCGGGTTGCGGCGCGGATGCGCTCGAGCAGGCAGACGCGGTAGGCCTTGGCATCGGGCAGCACCTGGATGGACTCGGCCGCCATGGCGAAGCCTGGCAATGCCGCCAGCATGGATTCGGGGTTCACAAACGATCACCTTCTGTGTGCAATCACTGTTGTGCATCAGCTTGCACAGGAAGATCGAAATGGTCCAGCCCCCGGAGAGCATGGGGCTGGTCTCCCCCGCAAAAGTTGTACAACTTGTTGCCGCTGCGAACTTTTTCCCGTTTACCGGTCTATGTGGGAGGCACAGAAAGGTAGCGGGACGCGAGACAAGGTTCGCCGACCACCTGCTGGCCAGATGGCTCAATTGTTATCAGAGGTTGGCTTCGCTCATGAAAATACATGTCGCAAGGTTGATGCTGCTCGGCCTGTTCTCGTTCGCGGCGATGGGCACGGCGTCGGCAACACAAATGAAGGCGCCCGTAGCGGCGGCCCCGGCAGTTCAATCACCGTTGCAGCCTGCCGGCAACCCTTGGTCCAGGGTGGCCAGTGTGGCCGATGAACAGCCGGCCACGCTGCTGGCCCACGATGACGACCGCTGGCATGACCACCGCAGCGACTGGCGCCGCGAACAGTGGCGCCGCGAGCAAGCCCGCCGTGATTGGGAACGCCGACGAGACTGGGAACGCCGCCATGATCGGGCCATGCACCACCGCTACCATGACGATTATCGTTACTACCGCCGCTGATCGTTGATCCGCAATTGGCGCGCTCGATGTGGGAGCGGCCTTGTGTAAGGCCGCTCCCACAGAGGCACGTGACAGGCATCAGCTCCCCGTAACGCCTGGGGTATCCGCTGCCGCTTCGGCCTCCATCTTCAACCGGTCGGCCTTGCAAATGTACTTGGGCTTGCGCGGCGCCAGTTTGGCGCTGGCCTTCTTGGCATGCGCCTGCAATAGCTGCTTGATCTTCTTGCGACGGTTCATTCTCACTCGACCTGTCAGTCTGGTTTGGCTGAACACATCATACCTCGCCTGGGCCAGCGTCTCGTTGACGTTATTTTCACACCCGGCAGATTAGCGTCACGCCCTTTCCGGTCACGGGCACATCCGCTGGCCGCCAAGCTACGACGAGGCATACGTGTCACACACTCCATCCCCCTCCTCGCCCAAGCGCGTGGACTGGGCCGGCCTGGGCTGGCTTTTGCTGTTCTTCTGGTACTTCTCGGGCGTGACCCAGGCGCTGCTGCTGTTCAGTGGTACCACCGGGTTCGCCGGCTTTCGCGATGCATTTTTCCTCAGCAGCCTGTGGCTGGCCCCGGTGCTGCTGCTGCCACGCTTCACCCGTACCACTGCCGCGGTCATCGGCCTGGTGCTGTGGGCCGCTTCGCTGGTGGGCCTGAGCTACTTCGGCATCTATCGCCAGGAGTTCTCGCAAAGCGTCATCTTCGTGATGTTCGAGTCCAACACCGCCGAGGCCGGCGAGTACTTCAGCCAGTACTTCAGCGTCTGGCTGGGTCTGGCATTGCTGCTGTACACCCTGGTGGCGGTGTTGCTGTGGAAGCGCGTACGCCCGGTCAGCCTGCCACTGCGCAGCCGCCTGCCGGTGGTCGCCCTGTTGCTGCTGGCCAACCTGGTGTACCCGTTCTACAAACAGATGGTGACCCAGCAGCGCAGCTTCGCCGATGCGGCCGAAAAGGTGCAGCAGCGCATGGAACCCGCCGTGCCTTGGCAACTGCTGGTCGGCTACCGCCAGTACCGCCAGCAACTGGACAACATGCAGGAGCTGCTGGCCCAGAACGCCGCGCTGCCCCCCCTGCAAAACCTGCATGACAGTAGCGGTGCAGCGCCACGCACGCTGGTGCTGGTGCTGGGCGAATCCACCACCCGCGAGCACATGCACCTGTACGGCTACAACCGCGACACCACGCCCAACCTCGACGCACTGGCCGCCAGCGACAAGAGCCTGACGGTATTCCGCAACGTGGTATCGCCACGCCCGTACACCATCGAAGTGATGCAGCAGATCCTCACCTTTGGCGACGAGCAGAACCCGGACCGCTTCCTCACCGACCCGTCGCTGATCAACCTGATGAAACAGGCCGGCTACAAGACCTTCTGGATCACCAACCAGCAGACCATGACCAAGCGCAACACCATGCTGACCACCTTCTCGCAGCAGACGGACGCGCCGGTGTACCTCAACAACCAGCGCAACCAGAATGCCAGTCAGTACGACGACGTGGTACTGGCACCGTTCGAGAAGGCCCTGCAGGACCCGGCGCCGAACAAGTTCATCATCGTGCACCTGCTGGGTACGCACATGGACTATCGCTATCGCTACCCGAACGACTACGCGCACTTCAACGACCGCCAGGGGGCGCCTGGCAAGCTGACGGCCGACCAGGTGGAAACCTACAACTTCTACGACAACGCGGTGCGCTACAACGACTACGTGGTATCGAGCCTGATCAAGCGTTACTCGGCCAGTACCCCCAATGGTTTCCTGCTGTACCTGTCAGACCATGGCGAAGATGTGTACAGCTCTGGCAACCACGACCGCCTGGGGCGCAACGAAGGCGCGCCAACCCGGCCGATGTACACCATCCCGTTCCTGCTGTGGACTTCGCCCAGCTGGCAGGCCGAGCACCCGCGCGACTTGCAGGCGATGGCCGACCGCCCCTACAGCAGCTCGCACCTGATCCATACCCTGTCCGACCTGGCCGGGCTGAGCTATGACCGTTACGAACCGGCCAAGAGCCTGGTAAACCCGCAGTTCGTGGTGGCACCGCGCTGGATTGGCGACCCGTACCGCAAGGACGGCTTGCGCGAATTCGACCAGTTGCCGCTGGACAAGGCCGAGCGGGTGCGGGAGACGGTCAGTAGCGGGAAGAACCTGAACTGAGTGTTGTGCGGTCGGGATTGCCGGGGGCGCTTTGCGCCCCTTTCGCGACACAAGGCCGCTCCCACAAGCGGTCAGCCATCAGGCAGGCTGGGCACAGCTGCCCTGCCGGGCACTGCCCCGCACTGCCTCGGCCAGTTTGCGCAGGTTGGCCTGGTGGGCATTGACCAGGCTGGCGATGCTGTTGTCCGCCGCCGTCTGCAACGAGGTTCGGCAGGTCAGCCCGGCCTCACCCGGGCGCGTCAGACGCCAGACCGCTTCCAGCGAGGCATAGCGCCCCGGCACGCTATCGAAACGCTGCACATCCACCCGCAGCAACGCATTGCCGCCCCCCACAGCCCCGCCCAGCTGGTCCTGCAAGGCGCTGCGGAATTCATCCACCAGGTTGGCCCCCCACCACTCCGTTTCGAGGATGGCCAGGCCGCTCTGCCCTTGCCGTACCACCAACTGCGGGCGGTCCACCTGCGGTGGCACGGCCACCCTCGCCACCTGGATGCGCTGGCCGCTGTCGCGCACCGGCTCGCTCGGTACCAGCGTGTGATAGTTGTTCGGGGTACTGCTGCATCCCCACAGCACGGCCAGCAGGCCGGCGCCACACATATTGCGCAGTCGATGCATCGGCTGTCTCCTCAGGGTTCAAGGTCTGCTGCACTGGCTGCTTTCGGCCGGCCACGTATCAGCGATTCGGGGTGCCGGCCCAGGTAATCGGCAAGGTCACGCAGCGAACGCGACATGCGCTCCAGTTCATCCAGGGTTTCACCCATCCGCTCGCGCTGCGGCGAGTCTTCGGCGATCGCCGAATTGGCCGTGCGCAGGGTCTTGTGCACTTCGTCCAGCGCCACCTTCACATCTGGCAGGGTCTGGCCATTGAACTGCTTGAGGCTGGCGCGCAGCTCACGCAGGCTGCCGTCCAGGTTGTTGGCGATACTCTCCAGCGGCAGTTTGCTGATGCGCTCCACCACCCGCTGCAGCTGTTCCTGCAATTGCTCCAGGCTGCCTGGCAATGTGGGGATGGTGATAGGGTCGGCGGTCTTGTCGAAGGCCACCTTGGGGGCATCCGGGTAGAAGTCCAGGGAGATGAACATTTGCCCGGTAATCAGGTTGCCGCTGCGCGCCTGCGCCCGCAGCCCGTGCTCGACAAAGGTGCCGATCAGCCGCCGTGCGCCATCCATGTCGCCTTCGGCATGCTTGAACACGGCAAGCATCTTGCGGTGCACCGGCCCCAGCCGCTGTGGGTAGATAACCGCATCGACCACCACCGGGAAGGTCTGCCGGGTGGCATCGTAGTCGAGCTTGACCGAGGTGACCCGGCCAAACTCCACCCCCTTGAACTCCACCGGGGCTCCCACCGACAGCCCGCGCATGGCCTGGTCGAAGCGCAATTGCAGGTACTGCGCCTGGCCACTGGGCGGTGCCAGGGCGGTGTCGCGGTCGGCAAACAGCTGGAAGCGTGCCTGATCGGCAGCGGGCTCGGCTTGCGGGGCGAAGTCGGGCGAGCCAAAGGCCAGCCCACCCACCAGAATCGACGACAACGATTCAGTATCGATCTTCAGGCCGTTGGCACCAATCTGCATGTCGACGCCACTGGCGTTCCAGAAGCGGGTATCGGCACTGACGAAGCTGTCGTAGGGGGCCTGCACGAATATGCCAATCTCCACGCCCTTGCCATCGCCCTGCAGGGCAAAGGAAACCACCTCACCCACCGGGATCTTGCGGTAGTAGATCGATGAGCCAATATCCAGCGACCCCAGGTCGCTGGCGGTAAGGACAAAGCGCTTGCCCTTTTCGTCGTAGGTGATCGGCGGTGGCAGCTCCAGGCCGACGAAGGACTTCTCCGGCACTTTCGATTCACCGGAATCCGCCCCGATGAAACTGCCCGACAGCAGTGTGTCCACGCCGGACACGCCGCCCACGCCAATGCGTGGCCGCACCACCCAGAAGCGCGCACCCTGGGTGGCGAACGCGCGGGCGTCGTTGGACAGCTGGACCTTTGCGACCACGCTCTTCTTGTCGTCGGCCAGGTCCACCGTAGTAACTTCGCCAATCACCACGCTGCGGTACTTGACCTGGGTCTTGTGCGCCACCAGCCCTTCCCCGGTGTGGAAGGAAATGGCGATGACCGGTCCCTGCTGCATCCAGTTGCGCACCACCAGCGAAGCGCCGATCAGGATCGCCAATATCGGCACGATCCATACCAGCGACACACTCCAGCGCCGGGTGCGCACTTCAACCTGCCCCGCGCCCTCGCGCTTGTCAGTCTGTTGCACCATCAATACGGCCTCCCTCATTGGCACGGCAATCCCAGATCAGGCGTGGATCGAAGCTCATCGCAGAAAACATGGTCAGTACCACCACCATGCCGAAAAACAGAATGCCCAGCCGCGGCTCGATGGTGCCCAGCCCGCGCAGTTGCACCAGCGCCGCCACCAGTGCCACCACCATCACATCGAGCATCGACCAGTAACCGATCAACTCGACGAAGCGGTACAGCTGCGAGCGCTGCCGGCAGGCCCAGGTGGAACCGCGCTGGGCGGTGAACAGCAACAGGCCAAGCGAGAAGAACTTGATGGCAGGCACGCCCACACTGGCGATGAAGATGATCAACGCGATGTCCCAGGCACCGGCCTCCCAGAACTCCAGCACACCACCGCCGATAGTGCTTTCGCTGCCGCTGCCAAGCATTTCGGTGTGCATCACCGGTAGCAGGTTGGCGGGAATGTAGAAAATCAGCGCCGCCAGCAGAAACGCCCAGCCGCGGCTGATGGCATTGGCCTTGCGCCGGTGAATGGCGGCACCACAGCGGTCGCAGGTGTGCGCACCGCTACCCAGTTCGCAGGCCTGCCCGCAGCCATGGCACAGGCACAGGCCCAGGTCGGCGGCGTTGGCCGGGGTATTCATACCTGCTCCCACAAGTCACGGATGTCCTTGCCGGCGATATGGATAATCAGCATGCTCAACGCGGCCAGGGCCAGCAGACCGATGCCGGGGATCACATCGAGCAACCCGGCCAGCTTGATCACTGCCACCATCGCCCCCAGCAGGCACACCTCCAGCATGCTCCAAGGCCGCAGGCTCTCCAGGCTGCGCATGCACAGGGCAAAGCCGGGGGCGCGCTGGCCGGCCAGGGCGTAACTCAATAGCCAGCACAACACGGCAATCTGCAGCACCGGCGCAAAGATGATCGACAAGGCCATGACCAGGGCGATGAAGGTGATACTGCCGTGGCTGAGGATCTGCACCGAGTCCCATAACGTCGCCGAGTGGGTCAGCCCTTGCATGCCGATGGTCATCACCGGGTAGAAGTTGGCGAACACCAGCAGGATGCCCCCCGTCACACTCAGGGCCAGCCGCTGCTGCACGGTCAGCGAGGTGTGCCGGTACAGCACCCCTCCACAGCGCGGGCAAACGGCGCGCTGGTGCTTGAGCAGCGGCGCACGGTGGTACACCGTGTCGCAGTACTCACAGATGATCAGGTGCTGGGTCTGGCTCATGGAGTTTCCACAGGTAGCCCGGATTCAGGCCGTGATATGCCGGCGGACCACATCTGATATCCGGTTTAGACCATCCCGGCAAAACTGCCATCATTAACAGCAAAGCCGAACTATCCTGTGAAACGGGATCCCCACCTGCTGGAGGTTTGCCATGCGTACGTTCACGTGGAGTTACCTGCTGGTGCTGCTGTGCGCGGCATCGGCAGCCCAGGCGCAGTCGGTGGTGCCGCTCAAGGGCCAAAGCAGCCAGCAGATGCAACTGGATATCAATGATTGCAATACCGTCGCGACCAATGCCGCGAACAGTGCCGCGACCTCCAACGACCCCCATGTCGGTGGCCGCGTACGCGGTGCCGCTGCCGGCGCGGTTGCCGGTGCGGCAGGCGCGCAGGTGCGCGGCAACCAGCACGACGAGCTGTATGACCGGGTCGGTGACGATGCCAAGGAGCAATACCGGCAGAACCGCGCCGGTGAAGTAGCCGCCGCCGGTGCTGCGGTCGGTGGCATGCGCCAGCGTCAGGACCGCCGCCAGGACCGTCGCGGCCAGGACGAAGCGAAAGCCCAGGCCCATGCCAGTGCCTACGCCGGATGCCTGCAGGGGCGCGGCTACCAGGTCAGTCCCTGATCAGCAGGCGCGCCATGCCTTGGAAGAAGGAAGCATGGCGTGCCTGTTTCAGAACCTGGCCAGTTCTTCCCGGCAGAACTCGACGAACAGCTGCGCCGGCTTGGTCAGTTGCACCCGCTTCAACCACGCTGCCGCCAACCCCGACAGTGCCACCGGCTCGGCGATATCCAGCATGGCCAGGCGTTGCCCGTCGTAGGTGTACTCCGAATGCGGTCGCGTCACCAGCAGCGAAAAGCCGAAGCCCTGCCCGACCATGCCACGCACCATTTCGATTGACGGCGAGCTGAAGACGATGTTGGGCGTCAGGCCCATTTCGTTGAACAGGCTGACGAAGTAGGTGCGGCTGGGGGCCACATCCAGCAGGATCATCGGCTCCGGGCACAGGTCGCGCAGCGATACCTGGGCCTGGCCGGCGAAGCGGTGGTTCTCGGGCAGCAGCACATAGGGCTTCTGCGGCGGCATCAGAGGCTCGGCCTCGATGGTGCCGTCCAGGTCATGGTCGTAGAGAAACGCCAGGTCGAAGGTACCGGCAGTCAGGCCCTGGATCAGGTCCTGCTGCTCGCCGTCGCGCAGGCGGATATCCACCCCCGGGTAACGCTGGCGAAAGCCGGCGATCAGGCGCGGCAGGTACAGCGGTGCCACGGTTTCGAAGCAGCCGATGTCGATTTGCCCGGCCACGGTGTCGTTGTCGGCCAGGGCATTCTGCTCGAATTCGTGGGCCATCTGCAGCAGCGACTTGGTCTTGGCATAAAAGCGCTTGCCGCTGGGCGTCAGCGACACACCCTGGGCGTGGTGGCGAATGAACAGCTGCACGCCGAAACTTTCCTCCAGGCTCTTGATGGCCGTGGAGATGGACGGCTGGGCGATGTACAGCTGGCGTGAAGCCTCGGCAACGCTGCCGGCCTCCACCGTGGTGACGAAGTACTTGAGTTGTCGCAATGTATAGGCCGCCACGGGCACCTCTCTGACGCCGGTCTGGGCGCGCTGGGATCATGCCTGACACTTTACCCTTGGCAGCGGGTGGGTGGGGGCTGGGTGATGAAG
>NZ_JAFGYJ010000397.1:0-478 GCF_017490805.1 Pseudomonas sp. 43(2021) | reverse complement strand
GGCACACTCTGCGCACTTTCGTTATAAGATTACATAACAAACTTTTCATTTTTCTCGGAGTCCGTCATGCGTCGTCTGTTGCTCGCTTTGCCGTTTGCCCTGTTGCCGCTGGCCGCTGCCCATGCGGTTGATGAGCACGATCACGATCATGAGCACGGCAGCCTCGGCGCTCCCGAACATGGCGTGGGTCGGCTGAACGCCGCGCTCGACGGTCAGACCCTGGAGCTGGAGCTGGAAAGCCCGGCGATGAATCTGGTGGGTTTTGAACATGCGGCCACGTCGGACGCCGACAAGGCCAAAGTCGCTGCCGCTCGTGCGCAACTGGAAAAACCATTGGCCCTGTTCAGCCTGCCCGCTGCGGCCGGTTGCAAGGTGGTCAGCCAGGAACTGGAAAGCCCGCTGTTCGGCGACAAGCCGGACGCCGATGATCACGACGAAGATGAAGCGGACAAGGACGGTCACGAGCATCACCACGACC
>NZ_JAFGYJ010000396.1:0-478 GCF_017490805.1 Pseudomonas sp. 43(2021) | reverse complement strand
GGTGGCAGCTGTACGCAGGTTCGCAGACCGGGAATCAAGGAACACGGCATACCCGAAGGTATCCCGCGAACAGACGCCATAAAGCACCATTGACGAAACGGCAACGACTTGGAGCGCTGTGCGCCTTGATTGATCCGGGCTGCGAAACCCGACCGCTGATTCGTCAGCGACCGAACCACAATAGAACCCGCCCCCTAGGCGCACAAGCCGGCGGATTCTGGCGTAGCTGTAGGCAAAGGCGCAAGGATATGTAGCCTGGGAGCGTGACTGGAGATGTCTTTTTAAACGTTGGTGTTCAACACGTCCTATCGCGCTCCGATTTCTAAAAACGATCCGTCATCCGTTGCCAGGGATTACCTTAGCTCGCCCGATCTTTATGACGCCAAACAGTCAACTAATAATTTGTAAGTAGATATTGAGCGCATCGCCTGCCTCGGGCATGCTGCGCGCAGCACATTTACATGGACAGTAAAAACGT
>NZ_JAFGYJ010000395.1:0-478 GCF_017490805.1 Pseudomonas sp. 43(2021) | reverse complement strand
ACTCTGGATTGTCGCTCGGCCCGGTCCCGCTGCCGTAGCATTCCAGCACCAGACCTTGAATGCCGCTGTCGAGCAGACCGTCGAGAACCTCGGCACTGATCCCGGGAAACAGCGGCAACACTGCGACTTTCGCCAGTTGCTTCGGCTGGTTGTAGTTCAGCGCGACTGGAATCGAAGGCGCCTTCACACCACCGCCCTGACGCTCCAGGCGTTTGAACGGATGGCGGCCGAAGCTGCGCACTTTCGCGCAGCGGGTCGGCGCCAGCAGTTCACCGTGGAAGTACAAATGCACGCCCGGCGCCAGGCCCTGGCCGAGGGCGACCAGCGCGCCGCCGAGGTTTTCCCAGGCATCGCTGTCGGTCACGCCCGCCGGCAACATCGAGCCGGTGAAACACACGCGGGCATGTAGGCCGAGCAACTGAAAACTCATCGCCGCCGCGCTGTACGCCAGCGTGTCGGTGCCGTGCAGGATCAGCAC
>NZ_JAFGYJ010000394.1:0-478 GCF_017490805.1 Pseudomonas sp. 43(2021) | reverse complement strand
ACCGTAGGCGTTGCCTTTGGTGGTGACGATCGACACGCCACCTTCCTGGTTGATGCCGAGGAAACGGTGCGGGCTGGACACCGACTGCAAGGCGTTGATCGCCACGGTCAGGCCGCCATCGGTGCCGTTCTTGAAGCCGACCGCCGAGGACAGGCCGGAAGCCATTTCGCGGTGAGTCTGCGATTCGGTGGTACGCGCGCCGATGGCCGACCAGCTGATCAGATCCTGCAGATACTGCGGGGAGATCGGGTCGAGGGCTTCGGTCGCGGTCGGCAGGCCTTTCTCTGCCAGGTCGAGCAGCAACTGACGACCGATGTGCAGACCGTCCTGGATCTTGAACGAGTCGTCCAGATACGGATCGTTGATCAGACCTTTCCAGCCGACGGTGGTACGCGGCTTCTCGAAATACACACGCATGACCAGATACAGGGTGTCGGAGACTTCCTCGGCGAGCACCTTGAGGCGATCGGCGTATTCG
>NZ_JAFGYJ010000393.1:0-479 GCF_017490805.1 Pseudomonas sp. 43(2021) | reverse complement strand
AGGTGATGGCGGTTTTCGGGTCCCAGCGGGTTACACGCGGCAGTTTCGAATCCAGTTCGAAACTCAGCACCGGCATCCATGCAAAGACTTTCACATGGGCACGGGTGCGCAACTGACAGGCGACGCGGTCGAACAGGTACGCGCGCATCGGCAAGTGACGGATGGGGAAGTACAGCGAATGCACCAGACCATCGCCCTTGGGAACGGCGAAGGCTTGCAGGAACACCGTGCTGGCGCCGAGGTCAGCCATTCGCTGCACCATTTTGCCGAGGTTGATGTCCTGCTGGGCCGGGTCCGGGTCGTAGACGTTGTCTAGATCGACATGCACCACGCGCATCGTCGCTTCGGCCTGCACCGAGACGATGCTGTTGGCGAAATGCTCGCCGTCAGGATCGGACGCGACGAGAAAGCGCGGCCCGCTCATCAGGTTATCGAGGGTGTCGAGGCCGTCGTCCAGGGTCAGGGCCATTTCATAGCCC
>NZ_JAFGYJ010000392.1:0-479 GCF_017490805.1 Pseudomonas sp. 43(2021) | reverse complement strand
ATCCCGAAGGCGGGCGAAATCGATTACACGAAGACGCTGACGCTGGATCTCTCGACGGTCGCGCCGTCGCTCGCGGCCCCGAAGCGTCCGCAGGACCGCATCGAGATCGGCAACGTGAAGTCGACGTTCACCGATCTGTTCTCGAAGCCCGTCGCGGAAAACGGCTTCGCGAAGACGGCCGACGATCTGACGGCCGAGTACCGGACGAGCAACGGCGTGGCCGTGAAGAACGGCGACGTGCTGATCGCCGCGATCACGTCATGCACGAACACGTCGAACCCGAGCGTGCTGCTCGCCGCCGGCCTGCTCGCGAAGAAGGCCGTCGAAGCCGGCCTCACCGTCGCGCCGCACATCAAGACCTCGCTCGCCCCGGGATCGCGCATCGTCACCGAATACCTGACGAAGACGGGCCTGCTGCCCTACCTCGCCAAGCTCGGCTTCGAAGTCGCCGCCTACGGCTGCACCACCTGCATCGGCAA
>NZ_JAFGYJ010000391.1:0-479 GCF_017490805.1 Pseudomonas sp. 43(2021) | reverse complement strand
CTATAGAGGGTTCTTTCAACTTTATTTTGGCTTTGTCGGCCTTACGCTGTTCACGCTTCCGTGCCTCTTCAAATTCCTGCATCGGATGAGTCACGAAATGCTGACGGTACGTTTTGAGCAGCCCTTTATCATTGCTGCTCGCGGCTTGGCCAAGCACGTAGTCGGCATCACGCGCCTGGATGTCCAGCTTTGGGTGTTTTGCCTGCGCAGCTTTTACCATCGCAATCGCGTCATCGGAGAGTTTGCCGCTAGTCCACAATTCGAACTTGTGGCGGATGGTAGCCCACTCGGAGTGCGTTTTTACAAATCCCCTGATCACAGGGATACGTTTATCGAGCCATTTCTCCACCTCGGCATCATCCAACGTGCTGAAGGGATGTATCCCTTTGCATTCAATGAAAACGATTTCATGGCTCGGACGGTGTGCCAGCACGTCGATCTCCGCTTCCGCTCCAATACTATCCTTGACGATCCTGTTC
>NZ_JAFGYJ010000390.1:0-480 GCF_017490805.1 Pseudomonas sp. 43(2021) | reverse complement strand
CTATGGCATTTCCTGGGGCGCGCTGGGCGCGGCCGAATTCTGCTGGCACACCGCGCGCCAATACACTCTGGATCGTCAGCAGTTCGGTCGTCCGCTGGCCGCAACTCAGCTGGTACAGAAAAAGCTCGCCGACATGCAGACCGAGATCACTCTGGCACTGCAAGGCTGCCTGCGCTTGGGCCGGATGAAGGACGAAGGCACGGCCGCCGTTGAAATCACTTCAATCATGAAGCGTAACTCCTGCGGCAAGTCGCTGGATATTGCGCGAATGGCGCGGGACATGCTCGGTGGCAATGGCATCTCCGATGAGTTCGGTGTCGCTCGTCATCTAGTCAATCTGGAAGTGGTGAATACCTATGAAGGTACCCATGACGTTCACGCGCTGATCCTCGGGCGTGCACAAACCGGTCTGCAGGCGTTCTATTAATAGGAGGGCGGACCATGGGCGCGCTGTCGCATCTGCGGGTACTGGATTTATCG
>NZ_JAFGYJ010000389.1:0-480 GCF_017490805.1 Pseudomonas sp. 43(2021) | reverse complement strand
CAAAGAGACCGTCTCCGCTAACCTGCGTGCAAGCCGCCCTGGCATCCGGTTCAACCCGGAATATGCTGAAATGGGTCTGCGTAGCCAGGTTTCCGGCTCCATCGACCTCAACCTTGAAGAGCTGATCGATCGCAAGATCTATCGCTTCGTCGGCCATGCAGCGGCTTACGCCTACCTGGCCATGAAAGACGCCATCACTGACTCCGGCCTGACCGAAGAGCAAGTGTCCAACCCGCGTACCGGCCTGATCGCCGGCTCCGGTGGTGCTTCCACGCTGAACCAGATGGAAGCGCTGGACATCCTCCGTGAGAAAGGCGTGAAGCGCGTTGGCCCGTACCGTGTAACGCGGACCATGAGCAGCACCGTTTCCGCTTGCCTGGCCACGCCGTTCAAGATCAAGGGCCTGAACTACTCCA
Source organism: Pseudomonas sp. 43(2021) (assembly GCF_017490805.1). Classification (NCBI taxonomy): domain Bacteria; kingdom Pseudomonadati; phylum Pseudomonadota; class Gammaproteobacteria; order Pseudomonadales; family Pseudomonadaceae; genus Pseudomonas; species Pseudomonas sp. 43(2021). The sequence continues at coordinate 64 of NZ_JAFGYJ010000389.1, read as the reverse complement.
TCGCTTCTGCCTGCGCCACCAGTGCTCACTGCATCGGTACCGCCATGGAACAGATCCAGATGGG
>NZ_JAFGYJ010000388.1:0-480 GCF_017490805.1 Pseudomonas sp. 43(2021) | reverse complement strand
ATTACTGAGGATTCTTTATGAAGGCCGCGGCATGCCTGCGGACAAGGAGTCGGTGGTATGGCTGAACGTGCAGGAAATCCCCCAGGCCAGTGCTGCCGATGTCAACACGCTGCAATTGGCGGTACGTCAGCGTATCAAGGTCTTCTTCCGCCCGGACGGACTCACCGGTGATGCCGCAAAGGCACCGGAGCAACTTGCATGGCAATTGGTCACTCAGGCTGGCAAGTCGGTGCTGAAAGTAAAAAACCAAAGCAACTACCACGTGTCGCTGGCGGATCTGAAAGTCGTTGCAGGGAAAAAAGCGGAATTGGTAATTGATTCGACAATGATCGTTCCAGGGGAAGTTCGCTCATTCAATCTGAAAGATCTGCCAGCTGGCACTTCGCATTTGAGTTTTTCAGCAATTAACGATTACGGCGCACAACAACGATTCGATGCACCACTAAGCGTTGCCGAAAGCCATGCCGAGCGCGTGAAAGA
>NZ_JAFGYJ010000003.1:0-283120 GCF_017490805.1 Pseudomonas sp. 43(2021) | reverse complement strand
GGGTGGGGATGGGAATAAAGAAGGTGTAAAGATCAGGCTTTTCGGTTGTCGGTACCGGCCTCTTCGCGGCGGTTCGACGCGAATAGGCCAGTACAGGTTACCGCTGGGGCGGCTGCTGCGCCGCGTTGCGGCTCCAGTCCAACAGCAGGCTGTAACCGACAGCCAGCAAGGTCGGCCCGATGAACAGGCCAATGAAGCCAAAGGCAATCAGACCGCCGAACACGCCCAGCAGCACGATCACCAACGGCAGGTTGCCGCCACGGCTGATCAGGTACGGTTTGAGCACGTTGTCCACGCCACTGATGATGAAGGTGCCCCAAACCCCCAGGAACACCGCCATGCCGTACTCGCCCTTCCATACCAGCCAGCCGGTGGCCGGGATCCAGGCCAGTGGCGGGCCCATGGGGATCAGGCTGAGCATGAAGGTGACCAGGCCCAGCACGATGGCCCCGGGCACACCGGCGATCAGGAAGCCGATCAACGCCAGCACGCCCTGCGCGGCGGCCGTACCGATCACCCCGTTGACCACTCGCTGCACCGTACCGGCCACCAGTTCCAGGTAGTACTCGGCGCGGTCGCCCATCAAGCGGTGCAGCAAGCGCAGGACGAATGCCGACAGGCGTGGGCCGTCGCGGTAGAAGAAGAACACGAACACCAGGCTCAGGGTCAGCTCCAGCACGCCGCTGCCGATCTGCGCGCTGCGCGCCAGCAACCAGTTGCCCACCTGCCCCAGGTGCGGTTTGACCGAGGCCAGCAAGGCTGCGCCCTGCTGGTCCAGCGATTGCCACCAGCTGACCAGGCGCTCGCCAACCAACGGGATACCACCCAGCCAGGCCGGTGCATCGGGCAGGCCGTCCACCTGCACGTCACGCACGAATGCCGTCGCATCGCGAATGTGATCGGCCAGGTTGAACCCCAACCACACCAGCGGCAACGCTACGATCAGGATCCAGGCGCTGGTCAGCAGGCTTGCCGCCAGGGTTTCGCGACCGCCCAGCACACGCGTCAGCAAGCGCATCAAGGGCCAGCTGGCAAAGGCCAGGATGGCCCCCCACAACAGCGCTGAAATGAACGGTGCCATTACCCACAGGCCGGCCCCCAGCAGCGCCAGCAGCAGAATCTGGACCAGCAAGCGGTCATTGTTAGCCATGGTGGTGCTCGTTCAACGGATCAGTTCAAGGTGCAGGCCGTCGGTAGGCGCGCTACCGACTTCCAGGCGGCCACTGCGTACCCCCGCCTTGACCAGCGCTTCGCGCCAGGCTTCGGCCTGGGCGCCACTGAGGCTGGCACGCAGGGTGCTGTCGAGGTTCAGGCTGCGGGCCAGCAGGTTCGCCCAGGTGTCTTGCGGCGCGGCCAGGTCAGGGTAGTCGAGCTTGCCGGTATCGCGCATTTCCCGCAGCACCGTGGCGGCGGTCGGCAGCAGTTCGCCCAGCGGGCTGCCGGCGACGAACTCTTCCACGTGCAGGTAGGCGCGGCGGTTGCCGCGGGTGACGCTGTACAGCGCGACCAGGGTGTCGGCCTGCTCCGCCGAGCGGCGCAGCAGGATGAACGCCTGCTGCTCGTCGCCGCCGTTGAGGCGGGCATTGCCGAACACATCATTGGCCCACAGGCTGGCCTCGCCGCAATCGCGGCCCTGGCACCAGAACAGCGGGTAGCCGCCGTCGCGCTGCAGTGCTTCGCGAGCGCTGGTGAAGGCTTCGCGGGCGGTACGTTCCACCGGCAGTTCATAGGTGACCGAGCTGACCTGGCCGCGGCTTTCGACCTTGTCCTCGACCCGCAGGCGGCCGCTGATCTTGCGCAGCGGGCCCATGGGGTAGACACGCTCCTGCTCCACGGCCGGGCGCTGGTCGACCACCTTGGCGTCCACCGGTACCGGCAGGCTACCGGCCCACAGCGCGGGGCTGGCGAACACCAGACAGGCAGCGAAGGCATTACGGATGGCTACAGGCGCGCTCATTGGCGACCCAGGCGGCGCTCAGCGCCGAGGTGAAGCTCCAGGATGTCTGGCAGTTGCATGGTTGTCTCCCTGTTCAACCCGCCAAGCCTCGACACTTGTCCGGTGCAAGTCAAGCAAAGCCAAAGAAGCGATTGAAACAGTCTGCGACAAGGGCCGCGCCCTGCTCATCGTTCAGGTGCAGGTGATGGCCACCGGGCAGCGTCACCTGCTCAAAGGGTAGCTGCTCCAGCAACCCGGTGTGGCGCACCAGCATGCCATCGGCGGCCACCACCAGGCGCGCCGGGCAGCTTACCCGGCGCACATAGGCCATGGCCTGGGCCTCGCTCAGGCGCACTGGCGAAGGCAGGGTCAGGCGGCTGTCGCTGCGCCAACTGTAACCACCAGGCACCGGCATCAGGCCTCGCTGGGCCAGCAGCTCGGCTGCCTCGCGGCTGACCGCGACCATGCCTTTCATGCGTGCCTGCACGCCCTGCTCCAGGGTCGTGTACACCGACTTGCGCTTGCCATCCAGGCGCAACTGGGCCTGCAGGGCCATGCCCAGCCGCTCACCGGCGTCCTGCTCGGCGCCAGTCGGCGGGATGACGCCGTCGATCAGGGCCAGATGGCTGACCCGCTCCGGCAACGCACCAGCCAGTTGCACCGAAATGATTGCCCCCAGCGAATGGCCCAGCAGGGCGAAACGTTGCCAACCCAGCTGCTCGGCCACCCGCAGCACGTCATGGGCGTAGTCGGCCAGGGCATAGCCGGCGCCGAGCGGCCGGTGCTCCGAGTAACCATGCCCGGCCAGGTCCAGGGCGACGATGCGCAGGCCTTTGAGCTGCGGCGCCAGGCGGGCGAAGCTGTTGGCGTTGTCCAGCCAGCCATGCAGGGCGATCACCGGCAACCCGTCCTCAGGGCCGAACAGGTGCGCCGCCAGTTCGATATGCCCCAGGCTCAGGCGAATTTCCTCGACCTGCGCGCTCATGCCTGGCTCCAGCGGTCGAACAGGCCCTTGATCAGGCTGGCGGTGTCGGTTGGCCGCTCCAGCGGGAACATGTGTCCACCCGGCACGCTGTGGAATTCGCCCTTGGGCATGCCGCGTACGGCCAAGGTGTGGTGGTGGCGAATGACGTTGCTGCGCTCGCCGCGAACCATGGCCAGTGGCACCTGCAACTGCCGCGCAGGTGCAGGGCTGGTATGCGGGATGCTGCGGTAGATGCTGATTTCCGTGGCCGGGTCGAAGCGCAACTGCAGCCCCTGCTCCTTCGCCTGCAGGCCGTGCTCTATGTAGGCATCGAGGCAGTCGGGGTCGAAATGGCGGAACAGTGACTTGCCGGCAAAATAGTCCCGGGCGCTGTCGCGGTCATTGAAGGTTTCGCGGCGCCCCAGGGTGCGGCCAGCCGGGGTGATGCGGTCGATGAAGCCGAAGCGCTTGGCGGTGCGCAGCAGCCACTGGTCGGCGCGGGTGAGCACCGGCGAGTCGAGCATCACCACGCCACGGTAGTACTCGGGGCAGCGCAAGGCGGCGTGCAGGTGCAACACCCCGCCCAGCGAATGGCCGACACCCCATACCGGCTGGTCCTGCCGGGCCAGGTGGTGCAACAGTTCGTCGACCAGGCTCTGCCAGTTGTCGTCCACCGGAAAGCGCGGATCGTGCCCGTGCTGGGCCAGGTGCTGCACCTGATAGTCCGGTGCCAGGGCAGCGAACAGCTTGCCGTAGGTGGCCGAGGGGAAACCGTTGGCATGGGCGAAGAAGATCTGCTGCGACATGGCACCGGGTCCGGATCGGGGATGATGGCCCATTGTCGGTATCCCGGGGCGGTTCGGCAACGTCCGGAAAGGTCATCGGCGAGGGCTATCAGGTCAGGCTTGTGGGAGATCGCCCAGCCCTTCGGGCTGCGCTGTCGCGTAGATAACTGAGTTCGCAAGCAATCCGCGAACCCTGTGGGAGCGGCTTTAGCCGCGAAGAATCCAACACGGTGCATGGCACCGGCTGCGCCGGTGTTCGCGGCTAAAGCCGCTCCCACCGTTCAGGGCGTGGGCGGTACCTGTCGGCGCAGCGGCCCCGTGGGTTCACGCCGGCGAGTTGATCGCCCGAAGGGTCATCAGCCCAGCCAACGGCCAGTCCCCGTCCAGCTCCGCCAGGCTTGCCGTGCTCATGCCCGCCGGGTGTTGCTGGTGGCCATGCTCCAGCACCCCGACCAGGGTACCCACCAGCGGCTGATGGCTGACCAGCAGCACATGCTCCAGGCCCAGGCGCTCGATTTCGCCGATGACCTGCTGCACATCCGTGTCGGGCGTCAGCCAGGGCACGGTGCGCACCGGCTCGGCGAAGCCCAGGGTGTCATGCACCAGGGCGGCCGTTTGCTGGGCACGTACGTAAGGGCTGGCGATAATCGCCTGCAACGGTTGCCCCAGCAGGCGGGCGGCGCTGTGCAGCACCTGCTCGCGGCCGTGGGCGGTCAGCCGGCGCTCGGCATCGCTGTTGGCCCGCGGCTCCGCTTCGCCGTGGCGCAGCACCCATAGTTTCACAGCTTGGGCTCCTCATCACGCACCGGGTGCGGGGCCGGGGCCACGGCGTGCGGGGCCTCGCCTTCCGGGGCACGCGGTGCCGGCCAGTCGGCGAACGGCCACGGTTTCTGGTCGCTGTGGAAGCTGCCAAAGCGGCCGATCTGCGCCAGGTACTGGCTGAGGCTGTCGCCGAAGTTCATCAGGCTGGCGCTTGGGGCGCCGTACACCAGACGGTAGATCAGTTGTACCAGTACCAGGCCACCGAGCAGCAGCTCGGCCAACTGCCAGACCACCAGGAACACCAGCATCCACAGGACCCGCAGGATGATCGACTCGCGCTGGGCGCGCTCGGGCGTATCGTTCATGTGTTGCTCCTTGCTGTTGTCAGAGCCGCTCAAGGCTCAGTTGAAACCGCTGATGGAAATGAAATCGACATCGGTCTTCGGCTCGGCACGCATCAGGTGCTCGATCACCTGGTTCAGCGTGCGGCCTTCGAACAGGATGGCATGCAGGCCCGCCACCAGCGGCATGTACACCTGCACTTCCTGCGCCTTGGCCTTGAGCACCTTGAGGGTGTTGACGCCTTCGGCCACTTCGCCCAGGCGGTTGACCGCCTGCTCCAGGCTCAGGCCCTGGCCCAGCGCGTGGCCGACCTGGTAGTTACGGCTCTTGGGCGAGGAGCAGGTGACGATCAGGTCACCGACACCGGCCAGGCCAAGGAAGGTCATGGGGTTGGCGCCCTGGCTTACGGCAAAGCGGGTCATCTCGGCCAGGGCGCGGGTAATCAGCATGCTCTTGGTGTTCTCGCCCATGCCCAGGGCCACTGCCATGCCGGCGATGATGGCATAGACGTTCTTCAGCGCCCCGCCCAGTTCGACGCCAAAGCGGTCGGCACTGGCGTAGACGCGGAAGGTACGCCCATGCAGCACGGCCTGCACCTGCTGGCAGAGTTTTTCGTCCTCGCTGGCGACCACCGTGGCGGTCAGCGCATGTTCGGCGATTTCACGGGCCAGGTTGGGGCCGGACAGCACGCCGATGCGCGCCTCGGGGGCGATTTCCTCGAGGATCTGGCTCATCAGCTTGAAGCTTTGCGCTTCGATGCCCTTGGTCAGGCTGACCAGGCCCTTGCCACGCAGCAGCTCGGCATGCGGGGCCAGCACGCTGCGCAAGGCGCTCGATGGCAGGGCGACGAAAACCAGGTCGCTGGCCTGCAGGGTGGCCAGCAGGTCGCTGACCGGCTCGACGCCGTCGTGCAGGCGGATGCCCTTGAGGTAGCGCGGATTCTCGCGATTGACGCGCATGGCCTCGGCCTGATCCGGGTCGCGCATCCATTGGCGCACCGGCACACCGTTTTCCGCCAGCAGGTTCGCCACGGCGGTGCCGAAGCTGCCGCCTCCCAGAACTGCAACAGGTTGCTGTTCAGTCATATCCAATCCGTTAAAGCCAAAAGTTAAGTGGCGACCCAGCCATTATACGGCTCGCCTGCTACAGAACCAGTGTCAGTACTGGCCTCTTCGCGGGTAAACCCGCTCCCACAGGTACAACGAAGCCTTCAGTAGCGGTGCGGTCCTTGTGGGAGCGGGTTTACCCGCGAAAGGGCCAGCACGGGTAATGCAGATCACTGGCAAATACGCCACGGTCAGTTACCATGCCTGTTTCAATCCTGATACAAGGCCGCTTTGTGTTCCCTGGCACGCCCCCGTACCCGCGCCTGCTCATACTGACCGCCCTGCTCGGTGGCCCGGCCATGGCCGATGATCTGTTCATCGACAACACGGACCTGCCGCAGGTTCTGACCGCCACGCGCCTGAAACAGTCCCCGGCCGCAGTGCCAGGCAGCATGACCGTGCTCGACAGCGAGCTGATCCGCGCCAGCGGCGCCCGTGACATCCCCGAGCTGCTGCGCCTGGTGCCGGGCATGATGGTGGGTTACAACGCCGGCAACCAACCCACGGTCAACTACCATGGCAGCAACGTCAACGACGCCCGGCGCATGCAGGTGCTGATCGATGGCCGCTCGGTATACCGCGCCGGCCTGGCCACGGTGGACTGGAGCGACATCCCCCTGGCCATGGAGGACATCGAGCGCATCGAGGTGTTCCGCGGCCCCAACACCGTCAGCTACGGCGCCAACGCGCTGATGGCGGTGGTCAACATCCTTACCCGCAACCCCGCCGACAGCCATGGCACGCGGCTGAAGATGACCCGCGGCCAGGATGGCATCAACGACTTCTACGCCAGCCACGGCTTCGGCTGGGAGGGCGGCGACATGCGCCTGTCGCTGTCCGGCCAGCAGGACGATGGCTTCGACGAAAACCAGTTCGGCCAGGACTACCGTGACAGCCGCCGGCTGACGCGCTTCACCCTCAATGCCAGCCACAACCTGACGCACGACCAGACACTGGAATGGCAACTGGCGGCGAAGGAAGGCAGCAACCAGCGGCCGTATACCTATCAGCCGGTGTTCGCCAGATACGAAGCCGGTAACAATGCTGACGTCAATGCCAAGGACTACGCCGGCTCGTTGCGCTGGACAAAGGACTTCAGTTCCGAGCACAGCCTCTATATCCAGGGCTCGGCCCAGCATTTCGACCGCCAGCAGGTGTGGCGTGCCTGTGACGCCTTGCAGTCGTTCAGCCCGGAATTGACCCAGCTCTGGCAAATGAACCCTGACTTCGCCGAAAAGGTGGCGCGCGGCATTGCTACCGGCGCCCCCCTTTCAACCAACGATCCCGTCATGAGCGGGCTTCTGGAGAAGGTCCAGCAGCAATGGGCAAACGGTGGCAAGCAGCAAGTTTGCGGCGACGTCGACCAGAGCACCCGCGAAACCCGCTACGACCTGGAAATCCAGGACACCCTGAGCCTGACCGACAGCCTGCGCCTGCTCAGCGGCATGAACTACCGCTATGATCGAGCCGACTCGCAGACCTACTTCAACGGCAGCATCGACGACCAGACCTGGCGCCTGTTCGGCCAGCTGGAGTGGCGCGCCGACGAGCACTGGATCCTGCAGGGCGGCGCCATGTTCGAGGACTCGCGCCTGTCCGGCAGCTCGCTGACCCCGCGGGTGGCGGTCAACTACCTGATCACCCCGCGCCATGGCCTGCGAGCGGTGTATTCCGAGGCGGTACGCTCGCCCGACATGTTCGAGAACAACATCAACTGGAGCTACACGGTCAAGAACCTGACCCCCAACGCATTCGGCCTGCAAAACGGCGAGTACTTCGTCAAGACCCGCGGCCCGGGCGACCTCGACCAGGAACGCATGCGCTCGCGCGAACTGGGCTACAACGGCTACTTCAGCGACATCGACCTGAACATGGATGTGAAGCTGTTCTACGACGAGATCACCGGAATGATCAGCGAGCCCCTGAAGAACAACCAGTACATCGCCAGCAACGCCAACAAGGCCCGCTTCAGCGGCAGCGAGGCGCAACTGGACTGGCGCCCGACCCTGCGCGACCGCCTGCGCCTGACCTACGCCTATGTCGATGCCTGGGCCAGCAACCCCGACGACCGCCGCCTCAGCGCCCGCAACAGCGGCTCGGCCGGGTGGATGCGCGAATGGGGCGACGGCTGGTCCAGCGCACTGTTCTATTACGGCGACGATGCGCTCAACCAGTACCGCTACGAGCGCCTGGACCTGCGCCTGGCCAAGCGTTTCCGGGTGCATGGCAGCAACCTGGAACTGGCGGCGCTGTGGCAACAGCGCCTGGACGATGAGCCGACCACGGCAATCCAGAACCGCTTCGACAGCCGCCACCGCCTGAGCGTCAGCGCGGAGCTGGAGTTCTGATGGCCCTGCTGCTGCGCCTGTTGCTGCTGTGCCTGTGGCCATTGGGGCCGCTGTCCGCCAGCGAAATCGTGTTGGTAGGCGCGGAAGACCAGCCCGGCATTCGCAGTTTCGTCGCTGCGCTGGAAAGCCGCCGGCCCCAGGATCATGTGCATTTCCAGACCACCGCCGACCTGCCACGCCCGGGCAAGCTCAGGACTGACCTGCGCCTGATCCTGCTGGACAACGCCGCACTGGAATGGCGCCTTGGGGAAACCGCCGGCCCGCCGGCCCTGGCCATGCGGGTCAGCCGGGTACAGGCTGAACAGCGCCTGGGAAAGTCGCGTCCCGCGTTCCTCACCCTGTTGTGGAGCGACCCACCACTGGGCCGGCAGCTGCGCCTGGCGCGCTACCTGCTGCCACAGGCCCAGCGCATTGGTGTGCTGTACGGTGAGCACAGCAGCTTTTTGCTCGAAGAGTTGCGCCATGCCGCCCACCAGCTGGGCCTGGAGATCATTGCCCAGGACTGGCCCGACCCGCGCGACAGCCGTCCTCTGCAACATTTGCTGGCCAACAGTGACGTGCTGCTGGGCCTGGACGACACCAACCTGTACAACTCCAAGACCGCAAAGAACGTGCTGTTGAGCAGCTATGGCCGACAGATGGCGCTGATCGGCCCGAACGCCGGGTTCGTCCGCGCCGGCGCCCTGGCCAGCACCTTCAGCGACCAGGACGACTGGCTGGCGGTGCTCGACCAGTTGCTCGACCAGCCACCGGCACGCTGGCCGCGCAACCTCTACCCGGCACGCTTCGGCGTCAGCGGCAACCAGCAGGTTGCGCGCGCCCTGGGCCTTGAACCGATCGATCCGAACGCCGCCGCCAAGGCCCTGGCCGAAGGAGAACCCACCCCATGAGCAAGCGCCTGAGCTGGGACATCCACACCCGCACCCAGATCATCAGCCTCGGCCCTGCCCTGCTGCTGACCCTGCTGCTTATCAGCTTCTTCACCTTCGTACGCATCCAGGACCTGCGCCAGGAACTGAACCACACCGGGCAACTGATCGCCAACCAGCTGGCGCCAGCTTCGGAGTATGGGGTGATCTCGGGCAACAACGAAGTGCTCGAGGGCCTGATGCGCGCCACGCTCAGCATCCCCCACGTGCGCTTCCTCGAGGTGCAGGACAGCCGCAACCACATCCTGGTCTACGTCGAGCAGTCCGACGAAAGCGCCAACCGCGCGCAGCGCGTCGAAGTGTTCCAGGCGCCCATCCGCCTGCAGCAAATCCGCCTGGACAGCGACTTCCTGCAACAGGGCAAGGCCACCACCCCGGCCATCGGCGACGACTATCTGGGCCGGGTAATCGTCGGCATGTCCGATGACGCCTTCAGCCAGCGCCAGCAGGAAATCGTGATCAAGGCCGGCATCCTCGCGCTGTTCGCCCTGCTGTTCACCTTCCTGCTGGCGCGGCGCCTGGCCCTGAGCCTGGCCAAGCCGATCAGCGACATGGGCCATGCGGTCAAGGCCATCCAGCAGGGCGAGTACAACACCCTGTTGCCGGTGGTCGACGACAGCGAGCTGGGCCACCTGGCGCGCCACATCAACAACCTGGCCCACGCCCTGGAGCAGGCCAGCGATGAACAGAAGCAGGCCATTGCCGAGCTGATCCAGGCCCGCGAAGAGGCCGAACAGGCCAACCGCGCCAAATCGGACTTCCTGGCGATGATGAGCCACGAGCTGCGCACGCCGATGAATGGCGTGCTGGGCATGCTGCAGTTGCTGGAAACCACGCCGCTGAGCAATGAACAGGCCGAGTACACCGCAGTGGCCAGCGAGTCCACCGGGCACCTGCTCAAGGTCATCAACGACATCCTCGACTTCTCGCGCATCGAGCGCGCCGCACTGCAACTGGAACACATCGACTTCAACCTGGGTGAGCTGATCACCAGCAGCGTCCAGTCGTTCCAGCACAGCGCCCAGCAGCGCGGCCTTGCCCTGCACCTGCAGCTGCCGGCCGGTATCGAGCAGTTGCAGGTAAACGGCGACCCCACGCGCATCCGCCAGATCCTGCTGAACCTGGTCGGCAACGCGCTGAAGTTCACCGAACGCGGCCAGGTACAGGTCGAGGCACGCTGGCAGGTGCTCGATCGGCAACTGATCTGGCTGACCTGCAGCGTGCGCGACACCGGCATCGGCATCGACAGCGACCGCCTGGAAATGATGTTCGTCGCCTTCCAGCAGGCCGACAGCTCGATTTCCCGCCGCTATGGCGGCACCGGGCTGGGGCTGTCGATCGCCCGCACCCTGGCCGAACGCATGGGCGGCAAGCTGCGTGGCGAAAGCCGTGAGGGGCTTGGTTCCACGTTTACCCTGGAGATGCCTTTGGCCCTGGCCAGCCCAGCCCCGGTCTCGCTGACGCTGCCAAGCGCTGCGCCACCGGCGATGACCGACAACGATCAGGTGCTGCTGGTAGAAGACAATCCGGTCAACCAAAGTGTCATCGGGGCCATGCTGCGCAGCCTGGGACTGGCGGTAAGCACCGCCGAGGACGGCCTGGAGGCGGTCGACCGGGTCAGCCGGCAGCGTTTTGCCGCCGTGCTGATGGACTGCCGCCTGCCGCACCTGGACGGCTATGAAGCCACCCGGCGTATCCGCCAACTGCCCAACGGTGCCGGACTACCGATCATCGCCCTGACTGCCAATGCCTTGCAGGGCGACCGTGAGCGTTGCATGGCAGCCGGCATGGACGATTACCTGAGCAAACCCTTGCGCCGCACCGAACTGCAGCGGGTACTGCAGCGCTGGCTTCCCGGTCAGACAACCGCGACTGGCGATAAATGCTAAAGTGCGGCAGTCTTAAACACTGGACAGGACCTTCATCGGACCTGAAAATAGACGTTTCAGTGCACACCTGTACTTCTTTCACCAGGTGCACTGTGACTTTCACCACAACGCAATAGTCTACCTGTAGGCTGCCGCCCCGGACGCGATGCGTTTCGGGCCGGCCGGGAAGATTCATCCCCTGCCGCAGGGGGTTATTGAGGAGCTCGCATGACCAAACAACACGCCTTTACTCGGGAAGACCTGCTGCGCTGCAGTCGCGGTGAGCTGTTCGGCCCAGGTAATGCGCAACTGCCCGCGCCGAACATGCTGATGGTCGATCGCATCACCCATATCAGTGAAGAAGGCGGTAAGTACGGCAAAGGTGAATTGGTCGCCGAGCTGGATATCAATCCGGACCTGTGGTTCTTCGCCTGTCACTTCGAAGGCGACCCGGTAATGCCGGGCTGCCTGGGCCTCGACGCCATGTGGCAGCTGGTAGGCTTCTTCCTCGGCTGGCAGGGCCTGCCAGGCCGCGGTCGCGCCCTGGGGTCGGGCGAGGTGAAGTTCTTCGGCCAGGTACTGCCCGAAGCCAAGAAAGTCACTTACAACATTCACATCAAGCGCGTCCTGAAGGGCAAGCTGAACATGGCCATCGCCGATGGCTCGGTCAGCGTCGACGGCCGCGAGATCTACACTGCCGAAGGCCTGCGGGTCGGCGTGTTCACCTCCACTGACAATTTCTAAGGGTTATTCGCATGCGCCGCGTCGTTATCACTGGTCTGGGCATCGTATCGTGCCTGGGCAATGACAAAGCTACCGTCACCGAAAACCTGCGCAACAGCCGTCCGGGTATCCGTTACAACCCGGAATACAAGGAAATGGGGCTGCGTAGCCAGGTTTCCGGGTCCATCGACCTCAACCTCGAAGAACTGATCGACCGCAAGGTCTACCGCTTCGTCGGCCACGCTGCCGCCTACGCCTACCTGGCGATGCAGGACGCGATCAAGGACGCCGGCCTGACCGAAGAGCAGGTTTCCAACCCGCGTACCGGCCTGGTGGCTGGCTCCGGCGGCGCTTCGACCCTGAACCAGATGGAAGCGCTGGATACCCTGCGCGAGAAAGGTGTCAAGCGCGTCGGCCCGTACCGCGTTACCCGCACCATGGGCAGCACCGTTTCGGCGTGCCTGGCCACCCCGTTCAAGATCAAGGGCATCAACTACTCGATCTCGTCGGCCTGCGCCACTTCGGCACACTGCATCGGCACCGCCCTGGAGCAGATCCAGTGGGGCAAGCAGGACATCGTCTTCGCCGGTGGCGGTGAAGAAGAGCACTGGAGCCAGTCGTTCCTGTTCGATGCCATGGGCGCCCTGTCGACCAAGCGCAACGAAACCCCGGAACAGGCCTCGCGCGCCTACGACGCCGACCGTGATGGCTTCGTCATCGCTGGTGGCGGCGGCATGGTGGTGGTCGAGGAGCTGGAGCACGCCCTGGCCCGTGGCGCCAAGATCTACGCGGAAATCGTCGGTTACGGCGCCACTTCCGACGGCTACGACATGGTTGCCCCGAGCGGCGAAGGTGCCATCCGCTGCATGCAGCAGGCGCTGTCGACCGTCGACACCCCGATCGACTACCTGAACACCCACGGCACCTCGACCCCGGTCGGTGACGTTGCCGAGATCAAGGGCGTTCGCGCCGTGTTCGGCGACAAGGCACCGAAGATCAGCTCGACCAAGAGCCTGTCGGGCCACTCGCTGGGCGCTGCTGGCGTACACGAGGCGATCTACTGCCTGCTGATGATGGAAAACAACTTCATCGCCGGCTCCGCCAACATCGACGAGCTGGACCCGGAGGTCGCCGACCTGCCGATCCTGCGCAAGACCGAAGAAAACGCCAAGATCGACACGGTCATGAGCAACAGCTTCGGCTTCGGCGGCACCAACGCCACCCTGGTGCTCAAGCGCTGGGAAGGCAAGTAAGACGCTGCTGCAGTAAGCGAAAACGCCCCGACTGGTTCGGGGCGTTTTCATTTGTATCGCCTGTGCCGGCCCTTTCGCGGGTAAACCCGCTCCCACAGGGACCGCGCTGCTCTTGAAACTGGCGCTGTACCTGTGGGAGCGGGTTTACCCGCGAAAGGGCCGGCACAGGCGAAATACTATTGCTTAGGCAACACAGCCAGAAAATTCTCCCTGGCCACTTTGTTGGCAACTTGTTCCGGCAATGCATCCAGAAACGGCCTGAACCCGTGCATCTGCTCCCCAAGGCTGTCAAACCGCCCCACCACATCCGAACCCAGCATGAAACGCTCCGGATACTTCTCGACCAGTGCCAGCCACTCCTTGCGCGGCTCCCCCTGGTCATCCAGCAGATAAGGCTCCAGCACACTCCACGACAAATCGACATACAGGTTCGGGTAGTCCTCCAGCAACCGCGTCAGCACCGGCAGCAGAAAATCCATCTGCGTCTGGTGCCGGTGTATCTCCATGCTGCTGCCGGCATGCGCCCAGATGAACCGCGTGTGCGGGTGATTGCGCAGCGGCTCTTCGATCTCCGCCAGGTACAGCGGGTTGCGCTCACGCTTGGAGGTGATGTTGGAATGCAGCAGCACCGGCAGGTCGCGCTCGGCCGCCAGGTGGTAGATACGTGTCATCGCTTCGTTGTTGGCGCGCGGCGTGTCACCGCTGGTCAGTGCCGTCAGGTCATCGTGGCGGGTGAACACCTCGCCAATGCCCTGCCAGAGCCCCGGGTACAGTTCGAGCATGCGCTCGATATGGCTGGCAGCGTTCTTGTCCACCGGGTTGAAGCCGGCCAGGAACGGATGAAAGCGCCGGCGCTGCTCGTCGGGCAATTTCTGCAGCGCCGCGGCCACGTAGGTGTCGGTGGCGCTGTACCAGTAGGCTTCGGCGTCATCCCCGGCGTAATAGCGCGGGCGCTTGGGCTCATCCTCGTGCCATTTCTTGGCCACCGGGATGCCGGAGATCATCGACTGCTCGATGCCCGCAGCATCCATGGCCTTGATCAACGCCGGCATGCCCTCGCTTTCCTGGAAAAAGTCGACATAGTGCAGGTGGGCATCACTGTAGCGGTAGTCGCGTGCCTGGGCCTGGCACATACAACCGGACAACAGCAGGCAGGCCAGCGCTCTGGCAAACATCGGCAGCTTCCTTCTTCGAGTACGAAAAGAGTAGACCGGCAGGCCAACGAGACGGTTCAGCCACAACAGGCAAACCGTTATGCTTGAAGCACTTCCACCTCGTCTGGAGCCGCACCCATGAGCAGCCCCCTGGTCATCCGCCCACGCGCCGAATCGGTCGAGGGCCAGCCGATCCTGCGCCCGCTGCCATCGGCCCAGTGCCGCAGCGTCGGCCCGTTCGTGTTTTTCGACCATATGCTCGAAACCGACTATGCCCCGGGGCATGGCATGGACATCCGCCAGCATCCGCATATCGGCCTGTCGACCCTGACCTACCTGTTCGAAGGGGCAATCCTGCACAAGGACAGCCTTGGCTCGGACCAGCGGGTGCTACCTGGTGATGTCAGCTGGATGACGGCTGGCAGCGGCGTGGCCCACGTTGAGCGCACGCCTGAAGATGCCCTGGCCCATGGTTCACGCCTGCACGGGTTGCAGGTATGGCTGGCCTCGCCGCGCGAACATGAGCAAGGCGCGCCCAGCTACAGTCATCACCCGGCGGCGAGCCTGCCGGTCAGTGACAGCCTCGGGGTGCGCATCTGCATGATTGCCGGTAGCGGGTTCTGCCTGGAATCGCCGGTGCCAGTACTCTCCCCTACCCTTTACGCGCATGTGCGGATGCAGCCGGCAACCACCTTGCTGGTGCCGAATGAGCATGCGCAGCGGGCGCTGTACCTGCTCGATGGTGAGCTGATGATGAACGATGAGGACGTGGAGCCGTGCAGCCTGGTGGTGCTACCGGAGGGCGAAGAGGTGACGCTGTACGCGGAAAGTGAGTGCCAGTTGGTGCTGATTGGTGGCGCGCCACTGGATGGGCCGCGGCGGATGAACTGGAATTTTGTCGCCAGTGATGTGGAACTGATCGAACAGGCCCGAGCCAGGTGGGCTGCGGGGGATTGGCCGGTGGTGCCGGGGGAAACTTCGAGGATCGAGCTGCCGCGCTGATTTGGGGGCCGCTCTGCGGCCCCCTGCAATGTCAGCGCTGGAACACTTCGGTCAGCAGGTTGTGCATTGAGCGGAACGCCCGCTCCGAGGTACGCCGGTCATACTGCATCTTGCCCGGCACGTTGGCGCTCGGGTCGGTAAACGAGTGCACCGCGCCGCCATAGCTCAGCAATTGCCAGTCAACCTTGGCCGCATTCATCTCCGCCTCGAACGCCGGCAACTGCTCCTTCGGCACCAGCGGATCGGAAGCGCCATGCAGCACCAGCACCGAGCCCTTGATGCGCTTGGCATCTTCAGGGTTCGGCGTGTCCAGCGTGCCATGGAACGACACCGCCGCACGCAGATCGGCACCGGTACGGGCCAACTCCAGGGCGCAGCAGCCACCAAAGCAGAAGCCAAACGTGCCCACCTTGCCCGGCTCCAGCAGCGCCTTCGACTGCCCCAACAGTTGCGCCAGGGCTTCCTGCATGCGCTTGCGCAATTCGCCCCGGTCGTTCTTCAACGGCATCATCGCCGCGCCAGCTTCGTCGGCATTGGACGGGCGCACCGATTGCCCATACAGGTCGGCAATCAGCACCACATAACCCTTCTCGGCCACTTCCTTGGCAATGCGCTCTGCCCCTTCGCCAATACCCATCCAGTTCGGTGCCATCACCAGGCCTGGGCGGCCCAGCGCCCCTGGCTCATGGACCAGACGGCTTTCGTAGGTCTTGCCGGACAGGTGATAAACCAGCGATTCGACGATTACTTTGCTCATCAAGCACTCCTTTGGCACTCGTCATGAAAAAGGCAGTCATGAAAAAGCCCGCCGAAGCGGGCTTTCCTATGCATCAACTCAAGCAGACAGCTCGACCAGCAGCTTGTTCAGGCGACGAACGTAAGCCGCCGGGTCCTTCAGGCTGTCACCGGCCGCCAGGGCCGCCTGATCGAACAGGATGTGCGACAGTTCGGCGAAGCGGTCTTCGCTCTGCTCGTTGTCCAGCTTCTCGATCAGCGGGTGGGTCGGGTTGAACTCGAAGATCGGCTTGGACTCCGGTACCTTCTGCCCGCTGGCTTCGAGGATCTGGCGCATCTGCAGGCCGAGGTCCTGCTCACCGATGGCCAGGATCGCCGGCGAGTCGGTCAGGCGGTGCGACACGCGCACTTCGGCCACGCTGTCACCCAGCGCGCCTTTCAGGCGCTCGACCAGGCCTTCCTTGTCTTTGGCGACTTCTTCCTGGGCCTTCTTGTCTTCTTCCGAATCCAGCTTGCCCAGGTCCAGGTCGCCACGGGCGACGTCGACGAAGGCCTTGCCGTCAAACTCGTTGAGGTAGCTCATCAGCCACTCGTCGATACGGTCGGTCAGCAGCAGCACTTCGATGCCTTTCTTGCGGAAGACTTCCAGGTGCGGGCTGTTCTTGACCTGCGCGTACGACTCGCCGGTGAGGTAGTAGATCTTGTCCTGACCTTCCTTGGCGCGGGCCAGGTAGTCGGCCAGCGCGACGCTCTGCTCGCCGCTGTCGTCCTGGGTGGAGGCGAAGCGCAGCAGGCCGGCGATCTTTTCCTTGTTGGCGAAGTCTTCGGCCGGGCCTTCCTTCAGCACCTGGCCGAAGTTCTTCCAGAAGCCCTTGTACTGCTCGGGCTCGTTCTTCGCCAGTTTCTCCAGCATGTCCAGCACGCGCTTGGTCAGCGCGGTCTTCATCGAATCGATGATCGGGTCTTTCTGCAGGATTTCACGCGACACGTTCAGCGACAGGTCGTTGGAATCGACCACACCCTTGATGAAGCGCAGGTACAGCGGCAGGAACGACTCGGCCTGGTCCATGATGAACACGCGCTGCACGTACAGCTTCAGGCCGCGTGGCGCTTCGCGCTGGTACAGGTCGAACGGCGCGCGGGCCGGCACGTACAGCAGCGAGTTGTATTCGAGCTTGCCTTCGACCTTGTTGTGGCTCCAGGTCAGCGGGTTTTCGAAATCATGGCCGATGTGCTTGTAGAACTCCTGGTACTCCTCGTCCTTGATCTCGGTACGCGGACGGGTCCACAGGGCGCTGGCGCGGTTGACGGTTTCCCACTCTTCGGCCGGCTGTTCTTCGCCTTCGGCGGCTGCTTGCTCCTTTGGCAGCTGGATCGGCATGGCGATGTGGTCGGAATACTTCTTGACCACGTTGCGCAGGCGCCAGCCATCGGCAAACTCCTGTTCGTCCTTCTTCAGGTGCAGAACGATGCGGGTACCGCGCTGTGGCTTGTCGATGGTGGCGACTTCGAACTCGCCTTCGCCTTTCGACGACCAGTGCACGCCTTCAGCGGCCGGCTGGCCAGCGCGGCGGCTGTACACATCGACCTTGTCGGCCACGATGAACGCAGAGTAGAAGCCCACACCGAACTGACCGATCAGGTGCGAGTCCTTCTTCTGGTCGCCGGTGAGGTTCTTCATGAAGTCGGCAGTGCCGGACTTGGCGATGGTGCCCAGGTGGGCGATGACGTCTTCGCGGCTCATGCCGATGCCGTTGTCCTCGAGGGTCACGGTACCGGCGTCCTTGTCGAAGCTCAGGCGAATCTTCAGGTCGGCGTCGCCTTCGAACAGCTCTGGCTTGGCCAGGGCCTCGAAACGCAGCTTGTCGGCGGCGTCGGAGGCGTTGGAGATCAATTCACGCAGGAAGATCTCCTTGTTCGAATACAGGGAATGGATCATGAGGTGCAGCAGCTGCTTTACCTCGGTCTGGAAGCCCAGCGTTTCTTTTTGAGTCTCCACACTCATGGTCTTCAAAACTCCGATCTGATGGCAGTTGACGCCTGGCGGCCGGTTCGGCCTGCGTTAGCGGCGGATGTCATGCAGATGGGGGCTGCCCGGATGATTTCAAGGGCTTTTCCGGTTCGATCTTGAAATGTGCGCGAGCCGTGGCAATCGGCGACTGCCTGTCACCCTGCCAGGCGGTGATGGCCACATTGGTCACCCGCCGCCCCTGGCGCCATAGCTGGCACTGGGCGTAGGTATCGCGAAAGTGCCCGGCACGCAGGTAATCGATGGAGAAGTCGATGATCTTCGGAATGCTCGCGCTCTCGCTGAAGATCAGCAGGTACAGCGCTGCCGACAGCTCCATGAAGCCCGCGATCACCCCACCGTGGATGGCCGGCAGCAGCGGGTTGCCGATGTTGTCCTGGCTGGCTGGCAGACGGAACAGCAGGTCATCGCCTTCGCGCTCGCATTCGATGCCGATCAGGCCGGCATAGGGGATCAGCGCCAGCAAAGGCCGATAGTCGCCCACCGCGTGGGCGGCGTTGAGCTGTTGGCGAACCTCGCGTGGAATCATGCCCCGCCCTCCTTCAGGCTGTTGCCGAAGCGGATGCCACCCTTGATCTCCTGGCCCAGGCGCATGAACGTGCCCACCACCTGGCAGATCGGCTGGGCGGGGTCGTCCTGGTAGGCCGTGCCACGGGTGAAGATGACATCGCGGGTGACCCGGTAGCACTGGGCGTGGCCGTAGATGTCCTTGCCGGGCTCGGCCGGGTGCATGTAGTCGATGCGCAGGTCCAGTGTCGGGCATACCTCGAAGCGCGGCAGCACGCACAGCGTGGCCATGCCGCAGGTGGTGTCCATCAGCGTGGTCAGCGCGCCGCCATGCACGGCGCCGGTCTGCGGGTTGCCGACGATGGCCGGCGACCAGGGCAGGACCAGAGTCATGCCATCGGCATTGGTTTGCGCCACGCGCATTTGCAACAACTGACAATGTTTCAGGGCCGAGAGAAAACGCTCGGCCATGGCCATCAAGGTCGATTCGCTCATAGGCTGTTTCCACGCGCACTGCCGCAGCGCATAAAATCGTTAAAAAGTCCATATAGAACGGGGCGTTATATATGTGTAATCTTCGCGGAACTTATTCCGCGTAGTTGCACTCGAAGGAACAAGTCACTTATTCCACCAAGGAGAAACACCCCCATGCGTAAACCTTTTGCTTTTGCTCTGATGCTGGCCGCAGCCATGGGCCTGGCCGCTTGCGATAAAGCGAGCGAAGACAAAGCCCAGGACGCACAGCAACACGCCGAACAAGCCCAGGAAAAAGCGGGCGAAGCTCAGGATAAGATGAACGAGGCTGCCAAGGAAAACGCCGAAGCCGCCAAAGATCAGGCCGAAGCCGAGCAGAAGGCTGCCGAAGAAGCCGCTCCGGCTACTCCGGCTCCAGAAGCCGCGCCAGCCGCCCCGGCAACAGAAGCTGCCCCAGCTGCACCGGCCGAACCTGCCAAGCAGTAATCGGCTAAAACAAGAAAACCCGACAATTGTCGGGTTTTTTTGTGCCTGAAACTTATGGATTAAACGTTTCAGGTACCCGCTGCGGTGGTTTCCTTGGCAGGTTCGATCGAGATACTTTCAGTCGGTGTGAACACCATCACATCCAGCACATCCGAATGGAACTCGCGGCGATACAGAATCAGCACTACCCCGACACTCATGACCATGAACAACCAAGGGCTGATGAACCAGCTCAACATGGCCATGCCGAAGTAATAGGAACGCAGGCCCAAGTTGAACTGGTTGGCGGCAAGTGACAGCACCCGAGCCGCCCGCGAGGCGAATGCCTTGCGCTCCAGTTCATTGACCAGCCGTTCGCCGATCATCGGCGCCGAGCCCACCAGTACTGCGGCGAAGTTGTATTGGCGCATGCACCAGCTGAAGGTGAAAAAGGCGTAGACGAACACCATGGCCAGGCACAGCAGCTTGATCTCCGACATGCCCTGGGAGGTCTGCTGCACCAGCGGCAGGTCGGCCAGCAGCGACAGCGCCCGGTCGGAGGCCCCGAGCACGGTGAGGATGCCTGCGAGGATGATCAGGGTGCTGGAGGCGAAGAACGAGGCGTTGCGCTCAAGGTTGCCGATCACGC
This sequence comes from Pseudomonas sp. 43(2021), assembly GCF_017490805.1. NCBI lineage: Bacteria > Pseudomonadati > Pseudomonadota > Gammaproteobacteria > Pseudomonadales > Pseudomonadaceae > Pseudomonas > Pseudomonas sp. 43(2021). The sequence continues at coordinate 263,089 of NZ_JAFGYJ010000003.1, read as the reverse complement.
TGGCATCGGCGATGCGGTTGTCGCGCAGCAGCATGCGGCGCATCCAGTCTTCGCGGTACAGGTGCAGCACACTGGCCAGGCACGCGGTATCGCGGCCCTTCCAGATGGCATAGCGGGTGTACCCGCCCCAGCACAGGGCGAACCAGGCGATGGCCAACAGGTTGTTGAAGTTGCTTTGGATGAAGTTCATGCAGGATTCCCGAGAGGGCCAGATACCTGAAGGATAGGGACCGGATTTCGACGCTGGCAAGCGGCAAAAGGCACACATCCATCCTGATATTTGCACTGCTCATCCCGGCCTCTCCGCGGGCACGCCCGCTCCCACAGGTACAGCGCCAATTCTGGTACAGGCAAAGAAAAAGCCCCGTATCCTCTCGGATACGGGGCTTTGAAGTTTCCACCCTTGGCGAGCACCCTTCGGCTTGTGGCCGGTGCCGCCCTCAGGCTTCGACTATCAGGCCAGCGCCTCGCGCGGCTTGCCGAGCATGCGGTCGCAGGCCACGGCGCCAACCAGGGTCACCACCGAAGGCACCAGCCAGGCCAGGCCCTGGTCGCTCAGCGGCAGGTGCGCCATGAAGTCCGGCAGCACGTGGGCAATGCTGCTGCCCTTGATCGCATCGACCATGCCGAACAGCAGCGACACCAGCATCACTGGCGCCAGGATGCGGGTTGGCGAGTTCCACAGGTCCTTCACGAAGCTCAGCCCGACCACCACGATGCACGGCGGGTAGATCGCGGTGAGCACCGGGATCGAGAACATGATCAGCTTGGTCAGACCGAGGTTGGAGATCAGCAGCGAGAAGCCCGCCAGGATCACCACCAGTGCGCGGTACGACAGCGGCAGGATCTGGCTGAAGTACTCGGCGCAGGCGCAGGTCAGGCCAACCGCGGTCACCAGGCAGGCCAGCGCGATCAGCACGGCGAGGAAGCCGCTGCCCAACGAGCCGAAGGTGTGCTGCACGTAGGCATGCAGTACCGCCGCACCGTTGGTGGCGTCAGCCGCGATTTCGTGGCTGGTGGCGCCCAGGCGGAACAGGCTGATGTACACCAGGGCCAGGCCGACACCGGCGATCAGGCCGGCAATGATGGCATAGCGGGTGATCAGCTTCGGCGACTCGACACCGCGCGAGCGGATGGCGTTGACGATGACGATACCGAACACCAGGGCACCCAGGGTGTCCATGGTCAGGTAACCATCGGAGAAGCCCTTGGAGAACGCCGCGGCAGCATAGGCCGGCTGCGCTTCACCAATGGTGCCGGCAGGCAGCGCGAAGGCAGCGATGCCCAGCACCGCCAGGGCGATGATCTTCAACGGCGCCAGGAAGCGACCCACGGTGTCGAGCAGCTTGCCCGGGTACATGGACACGGCCAGTACCACCAGGAAGTACACCAGGCTGTAGATGAACAGCGCCAGCGGGCTTTCGCCGGTCAGCGGTGCAACACCCACTTCGAACGACACGGTCGCGGTACGCGGGGTGGCGAACAGCGGGCCGACCGACAGGTAGCACACGGCCGCCAGCAGGCCACCGAAGAACTTGCCGATGGGGCTGCTCAAGGCATCCATGCCGCCGCCGACCTTGGCCAGGGCAACCACGGTGATGACCGGCAGGCCCACGGCAGTAACCAGGAAGCCCAGGGCGGCCATCCACACGTGCGGACCAGACTGCAGGCCGACGATAGGCGGGAAGATGATATTGCCCGCGCCTACGAAAAGCGCAAACGTCATAAAGCCAAGTGCCAGAATGTCCTGGCCTTTTAAAACTTTCATTTAAGGTAGTACCACACTGCTGAAATCGGGATTCGAGAAGGGATTTCCCCATGGGGTGGGGGAAATGCTGCCCGGCTTGATAAGCCAGACCCGTTTAGCGTGTCGTTCCCTTTTGGGGGACGGGCACAGAGTGAGCGCGTAGGGTAACTGTTTTGTCACTTAAACGCACTGGCACAGTGCTGCTTGTCCGATGTGCGTATCTGTTTGTCGTCTGTGCAACCGGGACAGGGGGATTATCCTCGCATTGAAACTTTCGTCTGCGTGAAAAACCCTATCAAACCCATCGAAAAATCCTTGCTGACTGTACTGGCCTCTTCGCGGGTAAACCCGCTCCCACAGGTACTTCACAATGCTCAAGGTTAGTGATTTCCGGTGGGAGCGGGTTTACCCGCGAAGGGGCCGACCCAGGAATACCCAAACCCCGGAAACGACAAAGGCCACCCGAAGGTGGCCTCTGTGCGCGTGGGGGGGTGTAGCAGTATTACTTCTTGACTTCCCAGCCAGTCAGCTCGGCCAGGGCCTTGCCGATGTCAGCCAGGGAACGCACGGTCTTCACACCAGCGTCCTGCAGGGCGGCGAACTTCTCGTCCGCAGTGCCCTTGCCGCCGGAGATGATGGCGCCAGCGTGGCCCATGCGCTTGCCCGCAGGTGCAGTAACACCAGCGATGTAGGAAACGACAGGCTTGGTGACGTTGGCCTTGATGTAGGCCGCGGCTTCTTCTTCAGCCGAACCGCCGATCTCACCGATCATGACGATCGCTTCGGTCTTCGGGTCTTCCTGGAACAGCTTCAGGATGTCGATGAAGTTGGAGCCCGGGATCGGGTCACCGCCGATGCCGACGCAGGTCGACTGGCCGAAACCGGCGTCGGTGGTCTGCTTCACAGCTTCGTAGGTCAGGGTGCCGGAACGCGAAACGATACCGACTTTGCCTGGCAGGTGGATGTGGCCTGGCATGATGCCGATCTTGCACTCGCCCGGGGTGATGACACCTGGGCAGTTAGGGCCGATCAGGGTCACGCCCAGCTCGTCGCACTTGACCTTGGCATCCAGCATGTCCAGGGTAGGAATGCCTTCGGTGATGCACACGATCAGCTTGATGCCGCCGAAGGCAGCTTCCAGGATCGAGTCCTTGCAGAAAGGAGCCGGAACGTAGATGACCGAAGCGTCAGCGCCGGTAGCTTCTACAGCTTCTTTCACAGTGTTGAACACTGGCAGGCCCAGGTGGGTGGTGCCACCCTTGCCTGGGGTTACACCGCCGACCATCTTGGTGCCGTAGGCGATGGCCTGTTCGGAGTGGAAAGTACCCTGCGAGCCGGTGAAGCCCTGGCAGATGACTTTGGTGTCTTTATTGATCAGGACGCTCATTACTTGCCCTCCGCAGCTTTGACAACTTGTTGAGCAGCGTCGGTCAGGCTGGTTGCCGCAATGATGTTCAAACCGCTTTCTGCCAGTACTTTAGCGCCCAGTTCGGCGTTGTTGCCTTCAAGGCGAACGACGACCGGAACTTTGACGCCGACTTCTTTCACTGCACCGATGATGCCTTCGGCAATCATGTCGCAGCGAACGATGCCGCCGAAGATGTTGACCAGTACGGCCGCGACATTGCTGTCGGACAGAATGATCTTGAACGCTTCGGTAACGCGCTCTTTGGTAGCACCACCGCCAACGTCGAGGAAGTTGGCCGGCTTGCCGCCGTGCAGGTTGACGATGTCCATGGTACCCATGGCCAGGCCGGCACCGTTGACCATGCAGCCGATGTTGCCTTCGAGGGCAACGTAGTTCAGTTCGAACTTGGCAGCGTGGGCTTCACGGGCGTCGTCCTGCGACGGGTCGTGGAAGGTTTTCAGCTTCGGCTGACGGTACATGGCGTTGGCGTCGATGTTGATCTTGGCATCGAGGCAGTGCAGGTCGCCGTCGGCCTTGATCACCAGCGGGTTCACTTCCAGCAGGGCCAGATCGTGATCCTTGAACAGCTTGGCCAGACCCACGAAGATCTTGGCGAACTGTTGAACTTGCTTGCCTTCCAGGCCCAGCTGGAATGCCAGCTCGCGACCCTGGAACGGCTGAGCGCCGACCAGCGGGTCGATGGTGGCCTTGAGGATCTTCTCAGGCGTTTCGTGAGCGACTTTCTCGATGTCCACGCCACCTTCGGTGGAGGCCATGAACACGATACGGCGGCTCGAACGATCGACTACAGCGCCCAGGTACAGCTCTTTGGCGATGTCAGTGCAGGATTCGACCAGAATCTTGGAGACGGGTTGACCGTTGGCATCGGTCTGGTAGGTAACCAGATTCTTGCCCAACCACTGTGCAGCGAACGCCTTGGCGTCTTCTTTGCTGCGAACCAGCTTGACACCGCCCGCTTTACCGCGACCACCGGCGTGAACCTGGGCTTTTACCACCCACTCGTTCCCGCCGATCTTGTCGCAGGCTTCTGCAGCTTGCTCAGGGGTATCGACAGCGAAACCCTTGGAAACTGGCAGGCCGTACTCAGCGAACAGCTGCTTACCCTGATACTCGTGAAGATTCATGCTTTTTACCGTCTTCGTTAGGTACTGCGCTTCGGCGCTGCGCCATCACTGGCGCCGCACCACCTGTGACCGTTGACCCCGGGTTTTCCCGTGTGATCCGGTCCGGCGGACTTTCCGCGGTGAGTCATGCACGCAAGACTCACGACGGGCAGCCCGCCGTGGTTTCTTATAATTAACGCTTCTTACGGTTGGCCACGTGAATGGCGCCGCCATTCACTGCCAGCGCTGCTTCATGCAACGCTTCGGACAGGGTCGGATGGCTGAAGACCATCATGCCCAGATCCTCGGCACTGGTGCCGAATTCCATTGCGATTGCGCCCTGCTGCACCAGTTCGGCAGCCGATGGGCCAATCACGTGTACACCCAGGACGCGGTCGGTCTTGGCATCGGCGATGACCTTGACGAAACCACCGGTGTCGTTGGCAGCCATCGCACGGCCGCTGGCCGCGAACGGGAAGGTGCCCACGTTAACCTCAACGCCCTCGGCCTTCAAGGCCTGTTCGGTCTTGCCGACCCACGCGATTTCCGGGTGGGTGTAGATGACCGACGGGATCAGGTCGTAGTTCATCTGGGCCTTGTGGCCCTTGATGCGCTCGACCACCATGATGCCCTCTTCCGAAGCCTTGTGGGCCAGCATCATGCCGCGCACCACGTCACCGATGGCGTAGACGCCCGGCACGCTGGTAGCGCAGTAGTCGTCGACGAAGATGTAGCCACGCTCGTCGATGGTCACGCCGCTGTCGGCAGCCAGCAGGTCAGTGGTCACCGGGCGACGGCCGACCGCGACGATCAGCTTGTCGAAGGTGATCTTCTGCTCGCCGTTGGCGTCGGTGTAGGTCACTTCGACTTCGTTGCCGTTGACTTTCGAGCCGGTGACGCGCGCGCCCAGCTTGATGTCCAGGCCTTGCTTGGTCAGGGTCTTCTGGGCTTCTTTCGACACTGCGGTGTCGGCAGCCATCAGGAAGGTGTCCAGGGCTTCCAGAACGGTGACTTCAGCACCCAGGCGAGCCCATACCGAGCCCAGTTCCAGGCCGATCACGCCAGCACCGATAACACCCAGGCGCTTCGGCACGGCCTGGAATTCCAGGGCGCCGGTGGAGTCGACGATGACGTTCTGGTCGACCGGAGCCGGCGGAATGTCGATCGGACGCGAGCCGGAAGCCAGAATCACGTTCTCGGCTTCGATGACTTCGGTGGTGCCGTCAGCCTTGGTCACTTCGACTTTCTTGCCTGCCAGCAGCTTGCCGTGGCCCTGGATCGAAGTTACGCCGTTGGCCTTGAACAGGGTGGCAACGCCACCGGTCAGGTTCTTGACGATGCCAGCCTTGCGGCCAACCATCGCGGCGACGTCCATCTTCACTTCGCCAGTGGAGATACCGTGGACGTTGAAGCTCTCTTTGGCTTCCTTGTACTTCCAGGAGCTGTCCAGCAGCGCCTTGGAAGGAATGCAACCTACGTTCAGGCAGGTGCCGCCCAGGGCCAGTTTGCCCTCGGCGTCGGTGTACTTCTCGATACAGGCAGTCTTCAGACCAAGTTGTGCGGCCTTGATGGCAGCCACATAGCCGCCAGGACCTGCACCAATCACCACTACGTCGAATTTCTGGGTCATAAAAGATTCCTTATCAGCTACAAGCTACAAGCCGCGGACCGCGCGGCATGGCTTCCTGCGAAGCCAGGGCCGGCACGGTACGCAGCCAGAGGGTTAGATGTCCAGCAGCAGGCGAGACGGATCTTCCAGCAGGTTCTTGATGGTGACCAGGAAGGTTACCGCTTCCTTGCCGTCGATCAGGCGGTGATCGTACGACAGCGCCAGGTACATCATCGGGCGAATCACTACCTGGCCATTGATGGCCATCGGGCGCTGGATGATGTTGTGCATGCCGAGAATAGCGGCCTGCGGCGGGTTGACGATCGGGGTCGACATCATCGAACCGAAGGTACCACCGTTGGTGATGGTGAAGGTGCCGCCGGTCATCTCTTCAATGGCCAGCTTGCCGTCACGGGCCTTCTTGCCGAAGGTGGCGATGCCGTTCTCGATTTCAGCCAGGCTCATCGACTCGGCGTTACGCAGTACCGGTACCACCAGGCCACGGTCGCTGGACACGGCAACGCCGACGTCGGCGTAGCCGTGGTAGACGATGTCGTTGCCGTCGATCGAGGCGTTGACAGCCGGGAAGCGCTTCAGGGCTTCGGTGGCAGCCTTGACGAAGAACGACATGAAGCCCAGGCGTACGCCGTTGTGGGTCTTCTCGAACAGGTCCTTGTACTTCGAACGCAGGGCCATGACTTCGGTCATGTCGACTTCGTTGAAGGTGGTCAGCATGGCCATGCTCGACTGGGCTTCGACCAGACGCTCGGCGATCTTGGCACGCAGGCGGGTCATCGGCACACGCTTCTCGGTGCGGTCGCCAGCGGCAACCACAACCGGGGCAGCAGCGGCAGCAGCGGCAGGCTTGGCAGCCGCAGCAGGCGCCGACTTCTTGTTGGCGACGGCAGCGACGACGTCTTCCTTGGTGATGCGACCACCTTTGCCAGTGCCGGCAACGGTAGCCAGGTCGATGCCGTTCTCTTCAGCCAGCTTGCGCGCGGCCGGGGCGGCAACCGGGTCGTCTTCGCCAGCGTCGGCAGCAGCGGCAGCCGGGGCAGCAGCGGCCGGGGCGGCAGCTGGTGCAGCGGCGGCAGCACCGCCTTCAACGATCGAACCCAGCACTTCGTCGGACAGGACGGTGTCGCCCTCGCCCTTGACGATGGCGCCCAGCACGCCATCGGCGGTGGCCAGCACTTCCAGGACGACCTTGTCGGTCTCGATGTCGACGATCAGCTCGTCACGCTTGACGGCATCGCCCGGCTGTTTGTGCCAGGTGGCAACGGTGCCATCGGCAACCGATTCCGGGAAGGTTGGGGCTTTGATCTCGATAGCCATTATCTGTGTTTCCTTAAATTCGGTTTCAGGTGCGCGAAGGCATTAAACAGTGAAGGCATCTTGCAGCAGTTTTTCCTGCTGCTCGGCGTGCTTCGATGCGTAACCACAGGCTGGCGCGGCGGAAGCGTCGCGGCCGGCGTACTCCAGGACCAGTGCCTTGTTGAGGCGGCCCAGGATACGGCGCATGTGGTGCTGGCTGCTGTACCAGGCGCCCTGGTTCATCGGCTCTTCCTGACACCAGACCGCATGCTTGAGGTTGGTGTAAGGCGCCAGGATTTCGACCAGGTCGTCCTCAGGGAACGGATACAGCTGCTCGATACGCACGATGGCGATGTCTTCGCGGCCTTCGGCACGGCGTTTTTCCAGCAGGTCGTAGTAAACCTTGCCGCCGCACAGGACCAGGCGCTCGACCTTGGCCGGATCGAGGCTGTCGATTTCCGGGATGACGGTCTGGAACGAACCTTCTGCCAGGTCTTCCAGGGTCGAGATGGCCAGCTTGTGGCGCAGCAGCGACTTCGGCGTCAGGACGATCAGCGGCTTGCGCAGCGGACGGATGACCTGGCGACGCAGCAGGTGGTAGATCTGGGCCGGGGTGGTCGGTACGCAGACCTGGATGTTGTGCTCGGCGCACAGCTGCAGGTAACGCTCCAGGCGCGCGGAGGAGTGCTCCGGGCCCTGCCCTTCATAACCGTGTGGCAGCAGCATGGTCAGACCGCACAGACGGCCCCACTTGTGCTCGCCGCTGGTGATGAACTGGTCGATCACCACTTGCGCACCGTTGGCGAAGTCACCGAACTGGGCTTCCCAGATCACCAGCGCGTTCGGCGTGGTGGTCGAGTAGCCGTATTCGAAGGCCAGTACCGCTTCTTCCGACAGGAAGGAGTCGTACAGTTCGAATTGCGGCTGGCCCGGGAACAGGTTCTTCAGCGGTACGTAGGTGCTGGCGTCCTTCTGGTTGTGCAGCACCGCGTGACGGTGCGAGAAGGTGCCACGGCCGATGTCCTGACCGGTCATGCGGATCGGGTGACCTTCGAACTGCAGGGTGGCGTAGGCCATGGTCTCTGCATAACCCCAGTTGATCGGCAAGCCACCGGCCTGCATCTTCTGGCGATCTTCGTAGATCTTGGCGACCTGGCGCTGGACGACGAAGCCTTCCGGGATCTCCAGCAGCTTGGCCGACAGTTCCTGCAGGGTCTTGAGGTCGAAGCGGGTGTCGTGACGCGCGGTCCAGGCATGGCCCAGGTACGGACGCCAGTCGACGAACAGCTCACGGTTCGGCTCCTTGACCAGGCTCTTCACCACGTGCAGGCCGTTGTCCAGCGCGCTGCGGTATTCGTCGATCTTGGCCTGGGCGCGCTCGGCATCGATGCGGCCGGCCTGGATCAGTGCCTCGGCGTACAATTCACGCGTCGTGCGCTGCTTGCTGATCTGCTGGTACATCAGAGGCTGGGTGCCGTTCGGCTCGTCGGCCTCGTTGTGGCCGCGGCGGCGGTAGCAGACCAGGTCGATGACCACGTCACGCTTGAACTGCATGCGGTAGTCGATGGCCAGCTGGGTCACGAACAGCACGGCTTCCGGGTCGTCGCCGTTCACGTGCAGGATCGGCGCCTGGATCATCTTGGCAACGTCGGTGGCGTACTCGGTGGAGCGCGCGTCCAGCGGGTTGCTGATGGTGAAACCAACCTGGTTGTTGATCACGATGTGCACGGTGCCGCCGGTCTTGAAACCGCGGGTCTGCGACATCTGGAAGGTTTCCATGACCACGCCCTGGCCGGCGAACGCTGCGTCGCCGTGGATCGAGATCGGCAGCACCTTGTCGCCAACGGTGTCGTTGCGGCGGTCCTGACGGGCGCGCACCGAACCCTCGACCACTGGCGAGACGATTTCCAGGTGGGACGGGTTGAACGCCATGGCCAGGTGCACTTCGCCGCCCGGGGTCATCACGTTCGAGGAGAAGCCCTGGTGATACTTCACGTCACCGGAGCCCAGCTCGTTCATCTTCTTGCCTTCGAACTCGTCGAACAGCTCGCGCGGGTTCTTGCCGAAGGTGTTGACCAGAACGTTCAGACGGCCACGGTGGGCCATGCCGATCACGACTTCCTTGGTGCCGTAGGAACCGGAACGCTGGATCATCTCGTCCAGCATCGGGATCAGGCTTTCGCCGCCCTCGAGGCCGAAACGCTTGGTGCCCGGGTACTTGGTGCCCAGGTATTTCTCAAGGCCTTCACCGGCGGTTACGCGCTCGAGCAAATGGGCCTGCACGTCAGCGGAAAACTCCGGACGGCCGCGCACGCTTTCCAGGCGCTGCTGGAACCAGCTGCGCTGCTCGGAATCGACGATGTGGGTGAACTCGGCGCCAATGGTGCGACAATATGTCTTCTGGAGCGCCTCGAAGATCTCGCGTAGGCTCGCCTCCTCTTTGCCGATGAACAGGTCGCCGGCACGGAAGGTCGTATCAAGATCGGCATTGGTCAAGCCGTAGTGATTGATCGACAGGTCTACGGGCGCAGGACGCTGCCACAACCCCAACGGGTCGAGCTTGGCAGCCTGATGGCCGCGCATACGATAGGCCTGGATCAGTCGCAGAACTTCAACCTGCTTCTTCTCGTGTTCACTGCTCACGCTCCCGGCGGATACCGGTTGGGCGCGGCGCTGGTTCTTTGCCAGCAGTACGAAATGGTCGCGGATTGTCGAGTGCGATACATCGGTAGCGGTGCTGCCGTCGGCGGGCAACTTCTGGAAGTAGGTGCGCCACTCTTCTGGCACAGCGTTAGGGTCGTGCAGGTAGAGCTCATAAAGCTCTTCCACATATGCAGCGTTACCACCTGAAAGGTGGGCGCTTTCCCACATGCGCTGCATCACGCTTTCTTGCATGCTTGGTCACCCTCGGTTAGGGGACTGATCGGCGAGAGCCACAGCAAACCTGGAAAAGTCCGAATACAGCGACTGAACCACGCCACTTGGATCCTGCTGATTTTCCGGGTACCAGCCCGGAAGCCCCTGCTGGTCTCATATCTTCATAGGTAATGAACGCAGGCTTTGTGGGCCCTTGTTCGGGTTTTACCGCAGTGCGGGCTCACCACCCGCACCTCGGCTTACTGCAGGTACAACACTTTGTATCAGGTACCGCTTTGCAGCAGCATGTTACGTACGTGGCCGATTGCCTTGGTCGGGTTCAGACCTTTCGGGCAAACGTTGACGCAGTTCATGATCCCGCGGCAGCGGAATACGCTGAACGGGTCATCCAGGGACGCCAGGCGCTCCTGGGTCTTGGTGTCACGGCTGTCGGCCAGGAAGCGATAGGCCTGCAGCAGTGCGGCGGGGCCCAGGAACTTGTCCGGGTTCCACCAGAACGATGGGCAGGAAGTCGAGCAGCAAGCGCACAGGATGCACTCGTACAGGCCGTCCAGCTTGTCGCGGTCTTCTGGCGACTGCAGGCGCTCGATGGCCGGCGCCGGGGTGTCGTTCTGCAGGTACGGCTTCACCTTCTCGTACTGCTTGTAGAAGATGCTCATGTCGACGACCAGGTCACGAATGACCGGCAGGCCCGGCAGCGGGCGCAGAACCAGCTTGTTGCCCTTCACCACCGCCGACAGCGGGGTGATGCAGGCCAGGCCGTTCTTGCCGTTCATGTTCATGCCGTCGGAACCGCAAACGCCTTCACGGCAGGAGCGACGGTACGAGAAACCTTCGTCCTTTTCCTTGATCAGCGCCAACACATCGAGAACCATCAGGTCCTTGCCGCCGGTATCGACGTCGAACGACTCCATTTTTGGCGCCGAGTCGGTGTCCGGGTTGTAACGATAAACTTCGACTTTCAACATAGCAGCCACCCTTAGTAAGTCCGGACTTTTGGTTCGAAGGCTGGAACAGTCTTCGGCGCAAAGTTGACGCCGCGCTTGGCAACGCGCTTCTCACCCGGGTAGTACAGGGTGTGGCACAGCCAGTTTTCGTCGTCACGGTCTTCGAAGTCTTCACGGGCGTGAGCGCCGCGGGACTCTTTACGGGCTTCGGCCGCGATGGCGGTAGCTTCGGCGACTTCCAGCAGGTTCTGCAGCTCCAGCGCTTCGATACGCGCAGTGTTGAAGGCCTGGGACTTGTCGTTGATCTTGACGTTGGCAATACGGTCACGCAGGCCGGCCAGCTGCTCGATACCCTTCTGCATGTATTCGCCAGTACGGAATACACCGAAGTAGTTCTGCATGCAGCTCTGCAGTTCGCGCTTGAGGCTGGCAACGTCTTCGCCAGTGGTACGCTCGTTGAGCTTGTTCAGGCGGTTCAGGGCAACATCGATATCGGTGTCGCTGGCGTCGCGGTATTCCACGCCGTCGGACAGCGATTTTTCCAGGTGCAGGCCAGCGGCACGACCGAATACCACCAGGTCGAGCAGCGAGTTGCCACCCAGACGGTTGGCACCGTGGACCGATACGCACGCCACTTCACCCACGGCGAACAGACCCGGGATGATGTGGTCCTTGCCTTCGGCGTCCATGGTGATGGCCTGGCCATGAATGTTGGTGGCAACGCCGCCCATCATGTAGTGGCAGGTCGGTACGACCGGAACCGGCGCGACCACCGGGTCGACGTGGGCGAAGGTCTTGGACAGTTCGCAGATACCTGGCAGGCGGCTGTGCAGCACTTCCTCGCCCAGGTGGTCCAGCTTCAGCAGTACGTGGTCCTTGTTCGGGCCCACGCCGTTGCCGGCGATGATTTCCTTGACCATGGAACGGGCAACCACGTCGCGGCCGGCCAGGTCTTTCGCGTTCGGCGCGTAACGCTCCATGAAGCGCTCGCCGTGGGCGTTGATCAGGTAGCCACCTTCACCGCGGCAACCTTCGGTAACCAGTACACCGGCCCCGGCGATGCCGGTCGGGTGGAACTGCCACATCTCGATGTCCTGCACCGGCACGCCTGCACGCAGCGCCATGCCGATACCGTCACCGGTGTTGATCAGGGCGTTGGTGGTGGAGGCGTAGATACGACCGGCACCGCCAGTGGCCAGAACGGTGGCCTTGGACTTGATGTACATGGTTTCGCCGGTTTCGATGCAGATCGCGATCACACCGACGAACGCGCCGTCCTGGTTCTTCACCAGGTCAACAGCGTAGTACTCGTTGAGGAAGGTAGTGCCGGCCTTCAGGTTGCCCTGGTACAGGGTGTGCAGCAGCGCGTGACCGGTACGGTCGGAAGCAGCACAGGTACGGGCGGCCTGGCCACCTTTACCGAAGTCCTTGGACTGGCCACCGAACGGACGCTGGTAGATGCGACCGGTTTCGGTACGCGAGAACGGCAGGCCCATGTGGTCCAGCTCGAAGACCGCAGCCGGGCCTTCCTGACACATGTATTCGATAGCGTCCTGGTCACCGATGTAGTCGGAGCCTTTGACGGTATCGTACATGTGCCAGCGCCAGTCGTCGTTCGGGTCGGCCGAAGCGATGGCGCAGGTGATGCCGCCCTGGGCGGATACAGTGTGCGAACGGGTCGGGAAGACCTTGGTGACCACGGCAGTCTTGTGACCGCCTTGAGCCAGCTGCAGCGCAGCGCGCATGCCGGCACCGCCGCCACCGATGATGATGGCGTCGAAGGAAATGGTTGGAATGCTAGCCATGGATCAGATACCCCAGAGAATCTGCACACCCCAGACGAAGTAAGCGAACATCGCAACGCCGCATACCGCCTGGAACAGGAAACGAATCGCAGTTGCCGACTTGCCGAACGACATTGGCGTCAGGTAGTCGGTTGCAATGGTCCACATGCCGACCCAGGCGTGAGCGCCCAGGGCAACGAGGGCCAGCAGACTGAAGATCCGCATCGCGTTGTTGGAGAACAGACCATGCCACTGGGTGTAGTCGATGCCTGGGTGGGCGACCACGTAGCCGATCAGGAAGAGGAAGTAAGCCGCGAGAACGACCGCAGAAACGCGCTGCGCCATCCAGTCATAGAGGCCCGAACGCGACAGGTTCGTGACATTGGTTACCATACCCAAACTCCCACCAGAACGATCAGCACCACGGAGATGACGATCACGATTTTCGAGCCCAGCTTGCCGCCTTCCAGCGTCTCACCGATACCCATGTCCATGATCAGGTGACGTACACCTGCCACGAGGTGATAAAGCAGGGCGGATAGCAGGCCCCAGGTCACGAATTTGGCCAGCGGGCTGGTCAGACACGCCTTCACCTCACCAAAGCCTTCCTCGGAACCCAGCGACTTGCCCAGTGCATAAAGCATGATGGCAAGGCCGAGGAACAGGATGACGCCGGAGATACGGTGCAGGATGGACGTGTACGCAGTGACGGGGAGCTTGATGGTCCTTAGGTCTAGGTTTACAGGTCGTTGGCTTTTCACGGCTTTTTTCACACTGAAGAGCCCCTAGCGAATCAGGGCAAAGTTGTTGGTAAGTGTACTGGTCAGGTACCCACCACCCAGGGAACGGCGACCCCCAGCAGTTCGGGCTTGCAAGCCCCTGGCGGTCGGGTTGCGAGTATAGACAGTTAGGCTGCTTATGACAACGTGAGGGGGTAGCCCAAATAGCGCATTGCCTTTAACGGACAAAAGGCGTAAATGGGCGAGAATTTCGTGAAAAATCAGGCCTCAATGCCTGTTTCAACAAGCCTTTAGGCAAATTGACATCTGAATTTATCCCTCTATAGTGGTGCGGGCCCTGCGTGGGGGGTCTGTCTGATGATTTCAAGCATTAATAGGAGGCCACATGGCTGACAAAAAAGCGCAGTTGGTCATCGAGGGCGCTGCCCCCGTCGAGCTGCCCATTTTAACCGGCACCGTTGGTCCTGATGTAATCGACGTCCGCGGGTTGGGGGCCACTGGTCACTTCACCTTCGACCCTGGTTTCATGGCGACTGCCTCGTGCGAGTCGAAGATCACCTACATTGACGGCGACAAAGGTATCCTGCTGCACCGCGGCTACCCGATCGAGCAGCTCGCTGAAAAATCCGACTACCTCGAAACCTGCTACCTGCTGCTCAACGGCGAACTGCCGAATGCCGAGCAGAAGGCCCAGTTCGTCAGCACCGTAAAGAACCACACCATGGTTCACGAGCAGCTGAAGTCCTTCTTCAACGGCTTCCGCCGCGACGCTCACCCGATGGCGGTGATGTGCGGCGTGGTCGGCGCCCTGTCGGCGTTCTATCACGACTCCCTGGACATCAATAACCCGCAACACCGCGAAATTTCCGCGGTGCGCCTGGTCGCCAAGATGCCGACCCTGGCCGCGATGGTTTACAAGTACTCCATGGGCCAGCCGATGATGTACCCGCGCAACGACCTGTCGTACGCGGAAAACTTCCTGCACATGATGTTCAACACCCCGTGCGAGATCAAACCGATCAGCCCGGTGCTGGCCAAGGCGATGGACCGGATCTTCATCCTCCACGCCGACCACGAGCAGAACGCCTCCACCTCCACCGTTCGTCTGGCCGGCTCGTCGGGTGCCAACCCGTTCGCCTGTATCGCCGCCGGTATCGCCGCACTGTGGGGCCCGGCCCACGGCGGTGCGAACGAAGCGGTCCTGACCATGCTCGATGAAATCGGCGATGTCTCGAACATCGACAAGTTCATCGCCAAGGCCAAGGACAAGAACGACCCGTTCAAGCTCATGGGCTTCGGTCACCGCGTGTACAAGAACCGCGACCCGCGCGCCACCGTGATGAAGCAGACCTGCGACGAAGTCCTGCGCGAGCTGGGCATCAAGAACGACCCGCAGCTGGAACTGGCCATGCGCCTGGAAGAGATCGCCCTGACCGATCCGTACTTCATCGAGCGCTCGCTGTACCCGAACGTCGACTTCTACTCGGGGATCATCCTCAAGGCAATCGGCATTCCGACCAGCATGTTCACCGTGATCTTCGCCCTGGCACGTACCGTGGGCTGGATCTCGCACTGGAAAGAAATGCTCTCCAGCCCGTACAAGATCGGCCGCCCGCGCCAGCTGTACACCGGCGAGCAGAAGCGCGACATCGTTGCGCTGCAGGACCGCAAGTAAGCTTCCATAGCCGAACGCAAAAAGGCTGCCCTCGGGCAGCCTTTTTTATTCCTCCTGTGCCGACCTCTTCGCGGGTAAACCCGCTCCCACAGGGCCTTCACAGACCCGGAGGATTGTGAGAACCCTGTGGGAGCGGGTTTACCCGCGAAGAGGCCAGTACAGACAGTACAAAGCCTCAGTTTTTCTCAGCCCGCTCCCGCAACCCTTTCAGGGTATTGAACGGCGCATCCACCACGAACTTGTTGGCCACCATCGCCGGCACGCTACCACCTGGCTCGGTGTGTACCTGATAGGTCACCTCCGTGCTGTCGCCCTTGGGCACCAGTTTCCAGAAGCCTTCGACCTTCGCCACCCGCACAAAGCCCTTCTCTTCCGGGATGTAGGTCGGCTCTTCCTTCAGGTTGCGTACCAGGCTGCCATCAGCCTGCTTCACCGTGGTCACATGCAATACCGAGTCCCGCGGCGTCACCGGCCATGGCGTATTGAACTGGGTGTAGGTCCAGCTCTGGTCACCTTCATGCTTGAGCAGCTTCTGCGACTTGCACTCATGAATCCATTTGCAGGCACCTACCACGTCTTCCTGCAACGCCTGCACCTTGGCCAGCGGCGCCTTGATCACGGTGACGCCTTGATAGGCCTTGTACTTGGAACCGGCCACTTCACTGAGGGAAACCTTGATCCCCTCCTCGTCCTTGGCCACCTGCCAGTTTTCGGCCCAGGCCGCAGGCGACAGCAGAACACCCATGCCACACAGCAGAGCAATACGCTTGAACGATCTCATCATGTTTATCCTTGTTGTCGAAGATCCAGCCTGTCACGCCGCCGTCATCTGCTCCCACCAACCGAGAATCCTGATGGCCTCGTCACGGTCATTGCCGCACACCTCGACATCCGCCTTGAAACCGCCACACACCGCCGGCCGCTCGGGCTTGCCGAACAGGTCGCAGAGGTTGTCTACGGTCAGGTGCAGGCAGCGCTCGCCAGCCGGCTTGCCATTGGGCATGCGCGGCATCGCAGAGGTGATGGACGGGGCAATGCAGCAGGCACCACAGCCCTCACGGCAATTCATGGCTATTCACCAAAATCAGGACTCCCTGGAACAAAACGGGACGAACGTCCCTGGATAGTAACCGCTCAAACAGGCGTTTGAAATTGCTGGCACGATGAAATCTGCCATGACCCGGCAGTCAGTTCGCCGACTACTGGCGGTACTCGAAATCGATGGCCGCCCCTTCCACGTCGCGACGGCTGTCATTGCGCAGTTGCAGCTGCATTTCGTTGCTGATCAGCCGACCATTGAGCTGGAACGGGCTGTCATCGGCCTCTGGCTTTTCAGTGAACATGGGCGGCAGCAAAGGTTTACGTCGCTGGATCGGCGCAAGGCTGCCCACATTCGGCTCCAGGCTATTGACCATATCGGCAGGCAGGCTGAGGTCGAGCTTTGCCTTGGGCAACGGCTGGGCAACCTCTTTGCTCACGGGCTTGCGTGCCGGCCTGGCCTTGCTGTTGCCGGCTTTCCTGGCCGCCTGCTTGTGCGCTGGCTTGGCTGCGGCTTTCTGCACCGGCTTGGCTTTCTGCACCGGTTTGGCCGCCTGCGCCTGGCCTGCCGGCTGCGCAGCCTGGGCAGCACCAGCCAGACTGCAAAGCGGTACAAGGCACAAGATCAGGGCAAAACGGCGCAAAGCATTCATGGCAAATGGACAGGCTGGCAGGAAAAGTGCGTATGCTCCCTGTTCCGCAGGCGCGTGGCAAGCCTACAAAAGCGCGGCCGCTGGCTCCCGGCACAATTGCTGAGCCAGCAGGCCGAGAGTGATCACCGCGCGCTCGGCTTCCTTGTTCCAAGGTATACCGCAATTAAGGCGGATGCAGTGGTTGAATTGCTCGGTGTTACTGAAGATCAGCCCGGGCGCAATACTGATGCCCTGCTCCAGCGCGCGCACATGCAGCTCCTGGGTGTTGACCCGCCCGGGCAGGCTCACCCACAGGATGAAACCGCCCGTCGGCCGGGTCATCTGGGTACCCTCGGGGAAGTGCTGCTGCACCGCCAACTGATAGGCACTGAGGTTCTTGCGGTACTCCTGGCGGATGTAACGCAGGTGCCGGTCGTAGCCGCCATTCTCCAGGTAGGCCGCCACACCCATCTGCGTCACGCTGCAGGCCGAGTGGGTGGTAAAGGTTTGCAGGCGCTGGATTTCGTCCCGATAGCGCCCGGCAATCATCCAGCCTACGCGTACACCGGGGGACAGGGTCTTGGAAAAACTCGAGCAATAGATCACCCGGTCCAGCCGGTCGAATGCCTTCAGCGCCTTGGTCTTGCCCTGCTCGAACATCAGCTCGCCATAGATGTCATCCTCGACGATCTGGATATCGAAGTCCGACGCCAGGCGCAGCAACTGCTTCTGTCGCTCCTCCGGGACGGTGCCGCCCAGCGGGTTGCTAAGGCGCGCAGTCAGCACCAGGGCCTTGATCGACCACTGATTGGCCGCCAGCTGCAAGGCTTCGAGGCTGATGCCGGTGGACGGGTCACTGGGGATCTCGATCACCTTCAGGCCCAGCAGGTCGGCCAGCTGCAACAGCCCGTAATAGGTGGGTGATTCGGCGGCAATCAAGTCGCCGGGACGGGTCAGCACGCGCAGTGACATCTGCAGCGCATCGACGCAGCCATGGGTCACGATCACTTCACGCGGGTCGACCAGCACGCCGGCATCACGCATGCGAATGGCGATCTGCCGGCGCAGCGGCTCGAAACCGGGGCTGAACATGTAGCTGAAGGCGCGCGGGCTGTGAAAGCGCGTCACCTTGGCGATCTGCTGGTGCAGGGCCCGGACCGGCAAGTAGTCGACGTGCGGCACCGCGGCGCCGAACGGGAACACGCCATCACGGCGAGCTTCGGTCAGTACCTGCTGGATGATACTGGCACGGGTGACCAGGCCGGGGCGCTCCACCCGGGCGATGTCCGGGGTCTGCGCAGTCAGGGCCGGGGTCTGGTGCACGTAGTAGCCGGACTGCGGCCGCGCACGGATCAGCCCCTGATCCTCGAGATTGGCATAGGCCTGCAGCACCGTGGCATGGCTGACATTGAGCTGGGCGCTCATCTTGCGCACGGAGGGTACCCGCTCGCCTGGCTGGTAGACACCGCGACGGATGTCATCGGCCAGTTGCTGGGCGATACGCTGGTACAGCAACAGGTTGGTCATGGCTTTATCTCGACGCGCGGACTGGCTCGTTATTCTTGTGTAGCTCACTGACAGTAGAGAATACCGTAACAGTTGCAAAGTGTACTGGGACAGATCGCAGGATAGTCAACAATACAGTTGCGTGACAGCTATAGAAACGATCAAGCCCGGCTAGCCCGACGAAAAGCCGGGGCTGCTTCGCAGCCCCCTTTTCACATGATTCAGCGCGCTGGCGCCAGCTTGCCCTTGTCATCGGAGAACACGATCTCCACGCGGCGGTTCTGCGCCCTGCCCCGCTCCGAGGCATTGGCCTCGATCGGGTACTGGTCGCCATACCCCTCGACCTGCAGGCGCTTTTCGTCAATCCCCAGGTCCACCAGCATGTCGGCCACGGCCTGCGCCCGATCACGGGACAGCTTCAGGTTGTCCTCCGCCGGGCCGGTGCTGTCGGTATAACCCTCGATTCGCACCACCCGGCGCGGGTTGAGCTGAAGGAACTGCACCAGCTTGAGCACGGTACGGCTGGCCGAGTTCTTCAGGTCGGCACGACCGGTGTCGAACAGCACGTCACCCAGGGTCATCACCAGGCCACGGTCGGTCTGCTCCGAGGCCAGCGCGGCAATCTGCGACTCGATCCACTTGCCCTGCTGCTGCACACTGGCCAGCTTGGCCTCGCGCAGGGCCAGCTGCAGGCGCTGGCGCTCCAGGTCGAGCTTGGCCTGGCGTTCCTGGTTCAGCGCCAGCTTGGCATGCTCGCTGGCAATCTCGCTGTAACGCTGGCTCAGGTAGGCGTAATGGCGCACGTCGGCACCGGTGCCGATATAGCTGGACAGGCGCTCGGCGCGAGCCAGCGACTCGCCTGCGCGAATCACGTCACGCGGTGCGCTGCGCAGCACATCGGAATCATCCTTGACCTTCTGGAAGGCTGCGGTGGCTTCATCCAGCGCTGCGCTGCTGCGCTGGCTGGCGCAACCTTGAAGACCTGCCGACAGCGCCAGCACTGCCAGCGCAGCCAATGGCATGCGACGGATCATGGCTGCACCTCCAGCTGCTTGCGCAGGCGCTTGACCCGCGACTGCAGCAGTTGCAGCTGCTCTTCGCTCTTCTGGTTCAGCACCTGGGCCTCGGCCAGGCGCGCATCCAGCTCGGCCTGCTCGGCACGCATGCGCGCATCGCGGTAGTCTTCGGTGAGCATATTGGTCTTGGCCCGGGCCAGCTTGTCTTCGGCCAGCTTGAGCGCTTCGACCTGTTCGGTGGCACCGACGGCCCTGGCCTGCTCCAGTGCCTGTTCGGAAATGCGCATCTGCTCGTTAGGGGCCGGATCGTTGGCGCAGCCAGCCAGGCCGAGCACGGCCAGGGCAAGGATTAGTGGTTGGGTTCTCACGCAATCTTCCTAGTGTTTGGGGGCGTCCGACGGCACCTGCAGCTGTGCTTTCCAGCGCTCGACATTACGTTGCAGCACGGCCTCGGACGCACCGGAGATCGGCAATTCTGTCAGTTTTTTTGCCAGTTGCCCACGCAACCAGCTGTCATTGCAGGCCGAGTTGTGCGACAGGGCCAGGTACAGGCCCGGCCGATCCACCGGCAGGCCGCGGGCGATCAGGTCATTGCTCATGCCCAGGCTCTGGACCATGGCCATGCCTGAATAGCGGCCAGCGAGCACATAATCCACCTGGCCAAGCACCAGTTTCTGGAACGCCTGGGTCAGGTTCTGTGCCGGCACCAGCTTCAGCTGGGCCTTGGCGAAAGCGGTAAAGGCCGGGGTCAGCCGCGCGCGCTCGGACAAGCTGCCCTGATACTGGGCCAGGTCCGCCGGGCCTTCGAAGACCAGTGTGGCGTCGTGGCGCGTCCACACCAGGTATTCGTTGAGCTGCAGGGGTGGGTGGAGGTAGTCCAACGCGGTCAGTTGCTCCACCTGCATGGGGGTGTCGAGCAGCAGGTCCATGCGCCCGCTACGCACTTCTTCCAGCGCCTGGTCACGACGGCCGGCGTTCAGCACCTCCACCTTCACGCCCAGCTCGCCAGCCACCTGGCGCAGCAGGTCGACGTTGGCGCCAATCAGGTGTTTCGGGTCGCTCGGGTCTTGCCATGAATAGGGCGGCGCATCGGGGCTACCGGTTGCCACCAGGCGTTCGCACTTGCCTGCCGCCATGACCAGCGGCGACACCAACAACGCCGTGCATGCCAGCACCCTGCCTGCTTTACGCAGCACCATTGCTCACTCCTTGTATTGCTTGGCCTGGCCCAATCGCCGGCAAGCCAGCTCCCACAGGCACAGCGCCGCCCTTGAGAACTGTACTGTACCTGTGGGAGCTGGCTTGCCGGTGATTGGGCCGGAACAGACCACAAAAAAACCCGGCCCCCTGTGCGAGGGCCGGGTTCTTTATAAGTGAAGCAGGCGGATCAGACCAGCTTTTCCAGCTCCGGAACCGCTTCGAACAGGTCAGCGACCAGGCCGTAGTCGGCTACCTGGAAGATCGGTGCTTCTTCGTCCTTGTTGATCGCCACGATCACCTTGGAGTCTTTCATGCCGGCCAGGTGCTGGATCGCGCCAGAGATGCCGACGGCGATGTACAGCTGCGGCGCAACGATCTTGCCGGTCTGGCCGACCTGCATGTCGTTCGGCACGAAGCCGGCGTCGACGGCGGCGCGCGAAGCACCGACGGCAGCACCGAGCTTGTCGGCCAGGCTGTACAGGTGCTTGAAGTTGTCACCGTTGCCCATGCCACGGCCGCCGGAAACGACGATCTTGGCAGCGGTCAGTTCTGGGCGGTCGGACTTGGCCAGCTCTTCGCCAACGAAGGCCGAGATGCCGGCGTTGTGGGCAGCGCCGACGGCCTCGATGGCAGCCGAACCACCTTCGGCGGCCACGGCGTCGAAGCCGGTGGTACGCACGGTGATGACCTTGATGGCCGCGCTCGATTGCACGGTGGCAATGGCGTTACCGGCATAGATCGGGCGCTTGAAGGTGTCGGCGGACTCGACCGAGATGATCTCGGAAATCTGGTCCACATCCAGCAGCGCAGCAACGCGCGGCAGGATGTTCTTGCCATTGGTGGTGGCCGGGGCCAGCACGTGGCTGTAGCCCTTGGCCAGCTCGACGATCAGCGGCGCAACGTTTTCCGGCAGGACATGGGCGTAGGCAGCATTATCGGCAACCAGCACCTTGGCCACGCCAGCGATCTTGGCAGCAGACTCGGCAACGCCGCCCACGTTCTGGCCAGCGACCAGCACGTGCACATCACCACCGATCTTGGCGGCAGCGGCAACAGTGTTCAGGGTGGCCGGGGCTACGGCACCGTTCTCGTATTCAGCGACAACCAGGATAGTCATTTAGATTACCTTCGCTTCGTTCTTCAGCTTCTCGACCAGTTCGGCCACCGATTTGACCTTGATACCCGCGCTGCGGGCAGCCGGGGCTTCAACTTTCACGGTCTTGTTGGTGGAGGCGAGGGAAACGCCCAGCGCGTCTGGAGTGACGGTCTCCAGCGGCTTCTTCTTGGCCTTCATGATGTTCGGCAGCGACGCGTAGCGCGGCTCGTTCAGGCGCAGGTCGGTGGTGACGATGGCTGGCAGGTTCAGCGCAACGGTCTGCAGGCCGCCATCGATTTCACGGGTGACGTTCAGCTTGTCGCCCGCCACTTCCACCTTGGAGGCGAAGGTGCCTTGAGCGTAGCCGGTCAGCGCAGCCAGCATCTGGCCAGTCTGGTTGTTGTCGCTGTCGATGGCCTGCTTGCCGAGGATGACCAGCTGCGGCTGCTCTTTGTCGACAACGGCTTTCAGCGCCTTGGCCACGGCCAGGGAGTTCAGTTCGTCAGCGGCCTCGACCAGGATGGCGCGGTCGGCACCCAGGGCCAGGGCGGTACGCAGCTGCTCCTGAGCAGTGGCCGGGCCGACGGAAACGACGACGATCTCGGTCGCAACGCCCTTTTCCTTCAGGCGTACGGCTTCTTCCACGGCGATTTCGCAGAAGGGGTTCATGGACATCTTGACGTTAGCAAGGTCGACGCCGGAGTTGTCCGCTTTGACACGAACCTTGACGTTGTAGTCGACCACTCGTTTGACAGCTACAAGAACCTTCATGGATTCCTCGTTACTCTCCGGTGAATAGATAGTCGCCTGGGGCTGAGCCCTGCGATGCGCGTGGGTACAAGGGCACCTCTAAAAACGTACCGGGAGGCGGTAACTTCACAGTGACCGAACAGTCTTGTCCGGACTCTTGCGACAAATACTCACGGGTCATTTTCTGTCGTGGCGTGTAAACTCCACTACAAACCGGCCCAAGGCCGCAAAACCCTGCTCCACACCTGGTCTTTAGAGGTGTACCTGCGCCCGGCTGCAAGCCTACGGCGAACGTAAAACCGCTCGTATCTTGACCGTAACACCCAATCCGGTCAATACGGCAAATCGGTCACCCTCCAGCCGCGCTCCTGTGATTTTACTGGCCTGCGGCAAATTCAAACAAACGTTTGTATTGGACCCGCCAAGTGGTGTAGATATAATGCGCGGCCAAGACAAAACGGTGTAGTCCGTCATTTGCCCAGCTACAGTTCCGCCGTTGCGTAGAACCGCTGCGAATGCCCCCGCGCACCCATAAGACAAAGCAACAGCACGAGCCTTGATGAGTAGGAGAGAACCAGTGGAACGCGAATACATGGAATTCGACGTGGTCATCGTCGGCGCCGGCCCGGCGGGCCTGTCCGCCGCCTGCCGCCTGAAGCAGAAGGCCGCCGAAGCCGGTAGCGAAATCAGCGTCTGCGTGGTGGAAAAAGGCTCTGAAGTCGGCGCCCACATCCTCTCCGGCGCGGTGTTCGAACCCCGTGCCCTGAACGAGCTGTTCCCCGACTGGAAAGCGCTCGGCGCGCCGCTGAACACCGAAGTGAAGCGCGACGACATCTACGTGCTCAAGGATGCCGGCAGCTCGACCAAGGTGCCTGACCTGTTCGTGCCCAAGACCATGCACAACCAGGGCAACTACATCATTTCGCTGGGCAACCTGTGCCGCTGGCTGGCCCAGCAGGCCGAGAACCTGGGCGTGGAAATCTACCCGGGCTTCGCCGCCCAGGAAGCACTGTTCGACGACAACGGCGTGGTCCGCGGCATCGTCACCGGTGACCTCGGTGTCGACCGTGAAGGCAACCCGAAGGACGGCCTGTACACCCCGGGCATGGAACTGCGCGCCAAGTACACCCTGTTCGCCGAAGGCTGCCGTGGCCATATCGGCAAGCAACTGATCAAGCGCTTCAACCTTGACAGCGAGGCCGACGTCCAGCACTACGGCATCGGCCTGAAGGAAATCTGGGAAATAGACCCGGCCAAGCACGAGCAGGGCCTGGTGGTGCACACCGCTGGCTGGCCGCTGGACGTGATGGCCAAGGACAACACCGGTGGTTCGTTCCTCTATCACCTGGAAAACAACCAGGTAGTGGTCGGCCTGATCGTCGACCTGTCCTACGCCAACCCGTACCTGTCGCCGTTCGACGAGTTCCAGCGCCTGAAGCACCACCCGGTGATGAGCCAGTACCTCGAAGGCGGCAAGCGCATCAGCTACGGTGCCCGTGCCATCTGCAAGGGCGGCTTCAACTCGCTGCCGAAGATGGTATTCAACGGTGGCGCGTTGATCGGCTGTGACCTGGGCACCCTGAACTTCGCCAAGATCAAGGGCAGCCACACTGCGATGAAGTCTGGCATGCTGGCCGCCGAAGCAGTGGCTGACGCACTGATCGCCGGCAGCGAAGGCGGTGACCAGCTGAACGGCTACGTCAGTGCCTTCAAGGCCAGCTGGCTGTACGAAGAACTGTTCGCCAGCCGCAACTTCGGCCCGGCCATGCACAAGTTCGGCCCGCTGCTGGGCGCGGCGTTCAACTATGTGGACCAGAACTGGTTCGGCGGCAAGCTGCCGTTCACCCTGCACGACACCAAGCCGGACTACGCCTGCCTGAAGCTGGCGGCCGAGTCGCAGAAGATCGACTACCCGAAACCGGACGGCAAGCTCAGTTTCGACAAGCTCAGCTCGGTATTCCTCTCCAGCACCAACCACGAAGAGGAACAACCCTGCCACCTGAAGCTGACCGACCCGAACGTGCCGATCGCCAGCAACCTGCCGCTGTACGACGAGCCGGCCCAGCGCTACTGCCCGGCGGGCGTGTACGAAGTGGTCACCCAGGAAGACGGCAGCAAGCGCTTCCAGATCAACGCGCAGAACTGCGTGCACTGCAAGACCTGCGACATCAAGGACCCGGCCCAGAACATCACCTGGGTCACCCCTGAAGGCGCTGGCGGGCCGAACTACCCGAACATGTAAGGCCGCTGCTCTTGCGCTAACGAAAAGCCCCCGGTTCTCACGAGCCGGGGGCTTTTTATTGCCTGCCAATATCAGGCAGTTCGCACTTCCTCGAAGAGCTCTGGGTGGCGGTCCAGCAGCTTGAGCAGTTTCACCAGCGCCACTGGCGGCGTGGTCTTGCCGTTTTCATAACGAGAGAACGCATTGACCCCACCACCGAAAATTTCCCCCGCTTCACGCTGGTCGAGGTCGAACTTCCGGCGCATGGCTGCAATGAAGGCAGGGTCAACAACGGCTCCATTGACTTGTCGCTCAAAGGCCGACATCAGGTCACTCATGCGCTGCGCCTCTCCCATGCCCAGTATCACCTCACCACAAGCAGGGCAGTATTCGCCATAAACATCGGGAATAACGGTAGCTTCACCCTTGTAGCGATAAGGCATGTCCTTGGATTGCGCGACCAATTCCGCTCCTCCACACAGTGGGCATTTCATTTCATAGCTCCTTGAAAGACACGATGAGCAGGTCGTCAACCACCATCAACTTGAGGTAAACCCTTCCTACAGCGGTCTGGGGACGATAGACGTCCTGCCAGACTCGATGATTGTTGTAGGTCGTCATGCTCTTATGAAAGTCGCCTGGCGTTAGCTCGCGAACAATGTTCAGCATGGCGAAAGGCTCAATGCCAAGTGCCCGCGCACCCTGCGTGGCTACCCCGGTAGTACGCACTTTGCCTAGACTCAACAGCGCCTTCACCCGCTGCAGCGGGCAGTGAGGCATTCTCTTTTCCATGAGAAATTAACCTTCCAGGTTAAATTTGGCTAATAGGTTATTCCAATAACCCCGGCCCGGAAGTCTGCCTCAATGCCCTGCAGCCGTTACCGGCTCATTTGTCACCGCACATGATCGGCATCGGCTCCGCCGCAAACGCCAATGGCTCACGACGCCCGAAATACAGGGCTGTCAGCAGCCCGACCGTGCCCATGACCAGACAAAAGCCGACACACACCCACGGGCTCCACGGCATCAGTGCAATCAACGCCAGCGGTGTGGTGCTGGCCCACAGCGCGTAAGCCACGTTGTAGGTGAAGGAAATGCCCGACACGCGGATCTCGGCCGGGAACAGCCCGACCATCACCGACGGCACCACACCTACCACGCCGCAGGACAAACCTGCCAGCGCATAGGCCAGCCAGGTCATGCCCCACTGCCCCACCAGGCTGGCGTACAACGCACCGATGCCCACCGGCAGCAACAGGCTATAGAGCATCAGCGCGCGCCAGGCGCCTACACGGTCGACCAGCAGCCCGGCCAGCACGCAGCCAATGTTGAGGAAGACGATGCCCACGCTGCTCAGGGCAAAGGTGTGCCCGGCACTCATGCCGAAGCGCTGCTGCATCACTGTCGGGGTAATCACCACCAGCACCACCACGGCGGATGTCAGCACACAAGTCAGCAGTGCCGCCGGGATCAACGCCCGGCGGTGTTCGCCCAGCACCCGCCGTAGCGGGAAGCTCACCGGCTGCTCCTGGCGTGCGCGCAGGGCGAGGAACACCGGTGTTTCGCTGAGCCAACGGCGCAACCACACGCCGATCACGCCGAATACCCCGCCGAGCAGGAACGGGTAGCGCCAGGCGTAGTCGAGGATTTCCTGCGCTGTGAACAGCTGTGCCAGCAAGGTCGCGGTCAGCGCTCCCAGCAGGTAGCCGAAGGTCAACCCGGCCTGCAGGAAGCCCAGGGCGTAGCCGCGGCGCCCGGCTGGTGCGTGCTCGGCGACGAAGGTCCAGGCACTCGGCACCTCGCCGCCCACCGCCGCGCCCTGCAGGATGCGCAGGGCCAGCAGGATCAGCGGCGCCGCATAGCCGATGTCGGCGTAGGTCGGCATCACCCCGATCAACAGGCACGGCAGGGCCATCATCAGGATGCTCAGGCTGAAGACCCGCTTGCGTCCCAGGTGGTCGGCGAAGTGTGCCATCAGGATGCCGCCCAGCGGCCGCGCCAGGTAGCCAGTGACGAAGATCCCGAAGCTTTGCAGCAGGCGCAGCCATTCGGGCATCTCGGGCGGGAAGAACAGCTGGCTGAGGGTCAGCGCAAAGAACACGAAAATGATGAAATCGTAGATTTCCAGCGCGCCGCCCAACGCCGCCAGGCCCAGGGTCCGGTGGTCACCGCGGCTGAACCGGGGCGGGCGAGCGGTATCGATGGCAGTCATGGCAGGGTCCGCAAATCGGCAAAGGGCAAGAGGATAGCAAATAGCGCCCCCCTTGCCCCGCCCGCTGCGGCTTTAGCGGTTGAACATGGTATTGACGAAATTGGCCCGCGGCCGTGGCCGCGGCGTAGTAGCCGGCATGGCGCCCGGCAGTGGCAGCTTGCCGACCAGCAGCGGTGTATCGATGATCGCCATGAACGTCTCCAGCGCCTCGTTATCGGGCACCTGGGGCAGGCTCAGGCTGACGGCCTGGCGCTCGGTCTGCGGCACCGAGGGCACTATCAACTGGGTAGAGTGATACAGCAGGGCATGCTGGATCTGCGTACTGACGCGGCAGAAGCGCACCAGGTCGACCCCGGCATGGCTGGCCAGCTCGATATTGCCCAACAGCAGGTGGAAAGGCTGCAAGGCACACAGCACCAGGCGCTGCAGCTCCTCGAAGCTGTCCACTGGCGCTATCCGGTAGTAGCCCAGGCCATTGAGCAGCCGCTCCAGCTGCAGGCGCTGGCACGGGTGTGCGTCGGCAATGAGGATGCGCAGGGTCTTGTTGGCCATGGTCGGACCTGGGCAGTTGGGTAATGGGTACGCTCCCTGACCATACTGCGCCAGTAACGGCTGCTGCCAAGGTTATGCCTGGCAGGGGTCTTCTTTGATAGAAGTCGGGAAAACCGCGGAAATCAAGTGACTGACTGACGGAATTTGCATTTGCCTTTAACCCGGCAATCAGGATTCCCACGCGCGCATGCGCACCCGGCAGTGCTTCATGGCATTGACGATGTGCTTTTCTACCAGGCTGCGGGAAATACCCAGGCGCTCGGCAATCTGCTGGTGTGACAGGCCATCTAGCTTGCGCAGCAGGAAGCAGTCGCGGCAGACCTTGCTCAGCTCATCCAGGGCGCGCTGCATCAGCGCCAGGCGCTGGTCGAGCTGCATGCCGTGGCTCGGTGCCGGAGTGTGCCAGCGCTCGTCGCTGTCCAGCACCTCCAGCGGCTCGGCCTGGCGCACCTGGTGCCGCCGGTGGCGGTCGATCACCAGGTTGAGCGCGGTACGGTAAAGGAAGGCACGCGGGTGCTCGATGCGCTCGCCGTCGGTGCGCTCCAGCACCCGCAGGTAGGCATCGTGCGCCACGTCTTCGGCGGCCTGACGATTGCCCAGGCGCGCGGAAAGGAAGCCCACCAGTTCGCGATAGTAATGTTCCACGACGTTACCTGAGATCGTCCTGCCAGCCTATGCCAGAAAGCCCTTTCAGGCAGCAACGCGGGACCGAGTGATGTCAACGTGCGATCTTACAAATTATAATTATTCTCAGCAACAAGAGGGGAATGGCTGGAGGGCGTTAGCGCCTGGGAGACCGAGCGCCGCCCGCGCGGCGCTCGATCTCGCAGGCGCCACAACCCTGTCGCCATACACCTGTCAGCCCCTACCCAACATTCGCTAAATCCCCTCCTGCCGCTTTCGTCTATCTGGCACCCCCTCGGCTGGAAGTCTGCATGAGACCTTTAACCAACACCCGTCGCCGGGTCCTGCTCACTGGCCTGGGCCTGCTCGGCCTGAGCAGCCTGCTGGCCTGGAAGGCCCTGCCCTACGGCGCGCAGCCGCTCAGTACGGTCGCCGTAACCCGTGCCGACATCGAAAGCAGCGTCACCGCACTGGGCACCCTGCAACCACGGCGCTACGTGGACGTTGGTGCCCAGGCGTCCGGGCAGATCCACACCCTGCACGTCGAGGTCGGCGACACGGTGCGCAAAGGCCAGCTGCTGGTCGAGATCGACCCGTCGACCCAGCAGGCCCGGCTGGATGCCGGCCGCTATTCGATCGACAACCTCAAGGCCCAGTTGGCCGAACAACGCGCGCAGTTCCAACTGGCCCGGCAACAGCTCAAACGGCAACGCGACCTGGCTGCCGCCGGTGCCACCCGCGACGAGGACGTACAAACGGCCGCAGCGCAGCTGAAGGTCACCCAGGCGCGCATCGACATGTTC
Source organism: Pseudomonas sp. 43(2021) (assembly GCF_017490805.1). NCBI lineage: Bacteria > Pseudomonadati > Pseudomonadota > Gammaproteobacteria > Pseudomonadales > Pseudomonadaceae > Pseudomonas > Pseudomonas sp. 43(2021). The sequence continues at coordinate 234,214 of NZ_JAFGYJ010000003.1, read as the reverse complement.
CAGGCGCAGATCCGCCAGGCCCAGGCCAGCCTGCGCAGCGACGAGGCCGAGCTGGGCTACACGCGCATCTACGCGCCGATGGACGGCACGGTAGTGGCGGTGGATGCCCGTGAAGGGCAAACCCTCAATGCCCAGCAGCAAACCCCGTTGATCCTGCGCATCGCCAAGCTCTCGCCGATGACCGTGTGGGCCCAGGTGTCGGAGGCCGACATCGGCAAGGTCACCCCGGGCATGACCGCCTACTTCACCACCCTGGCCGGCGGCAAGCGCCGCTGGACCAGCACCGTGCGGCAGGTACTGCCGATCCCGCCCAAGCCGCTGGAGCAGGCCAGCCAGGGCGGCGGCAGCCCGGCCAGCGTCAGCAATGGCAGCGCCGGCAGCCAGGTGGTGCAGTACAGCGTGCTGCTGGATGTCGACAACCCGGACGGTGCGCTGATGGCCGAGATGACCACCCAGGTGTTCTTCGTCGCAGGCAAAGCCAGCCAGGTGCTGACCGTACCACTGGCTGCGCTGGACGACGGTGATGGCCTGCGCCTGGCCCATGTACTGACCCGCGACGGCAAGGTCGAACAGCGCCAGGTTCGCACTGGCCTCAGCGACCGCCTGCGGGTGCAGGTGCTGGACGGCCTCAACGAAGGCGAACGCCTGGTGATCGGCGCCCCTGGCGTCAGTGGAGGTTGAATGAGCACACCCCTGATCGAGCTGGTCGACATCCGGAAATCCTACGGCGGCGTCGAAACGCCCAAGGTCGATATCCTCCATGGCATAAACCTGTGCATCCATCCCGGCGAGTTCGTCGCCATCGTCGGCGCCTCCGGCTCCGGCAAGTCGACCTTGATGAATATCCTCGGCTGCCTTGACCGCCCCACTTCCGGCAGCTACCGCTTCGCCGGCAAGGATGTGGCCGAGCTGGGCAGCGACGAACTGGCCTGGTTACGCCGCGAGGCGTTTGGCTTCGTGTTCCAGGGCTACCACCTGATCCCTTCGGGCTCGGCCCAGGAGAACGTCGAAATGCCGGCTATCTATGCCGGCGTCGCCGCCAGCGAACGCCACGCCCGCGCCAGCGCCCTGCTCGCCCGCCTTGGCCTGGCCAGCCGCACCGGCAACCGCCCGCACCAGTTGTCCGGCGGCCAGCAGCAACGGGTGTCGATTGCCCGGGCCTTGATGAACGGCGGCCATATCATCCTCGCCGACGAACCCACCGGCGCCCTCGACAGCCACAGCGGCACCGAAGTGATGGCGTTGCTCGACGAGCTGGCCAGCCAGGGCCACGTGATCATCCTGATCACCCACGACCGCAACGTGGCGGCGCGGGCGCAGCGGGTGATCGAAATTCGTGACGGCCTGATCATCAGCGATTCCGCCGCCGAAAAGCCCACGACCCACGACGGCCGCGGGCTGCAGGCCGACCAGCTGCGCCAGCGCCTGGACCGTGGCGCAACCTTGCACGGAGCGTGGAAAGGCGAATTGCTCGAAGCCCTGCAGGCGGCCTGGCGGGTGATGTGGGTCAACCGCTTCCGCACCGCCCTGACCCTGCTGGGCATCGTCATTGGCGTAGCCTCGGTGGTGGTGATGCTGGCCGTGGGCGAAGGCAGCAAGCGCCAGGTCATGGCGCAGATGGCCGCCTTCGGCTCGAACATCCTCTACCTCAACGGCAAGCCGGCGAGCCTGGGCGAACAGGCTGGCACCATCACCCTCGACGATGTCGCCGCCATCGGCCAACTGCCGCAGGTCAAGCACGTGATGCCGGTGATCGGCGAAAAGATGATGGTGCGCCACGGCAACAGCAGCCAGCGGTTCTATGTGGGCGGCAACAACACCGGGTTCCCCGAGATTTTCAACTGGCCGGCGGTGGAAGGCAGCTTCTACACCGATGCCGATGAAGCCAACGCTGCGGCGGTGGCGGTGATCGGCCAGAAAGTGCGGGAAAAGATGCTGGACCCCGGGCGCGATCCGCTGGGGCAGTACCTGCTGATTGGCAATGTGCCGTTCCAGGTGGTCGGTATCCTGGCCGGCAAGGGCGCCAGCTCTGGCGACCAGGACAGCGACGGGCGCATCGTGGTGCCCTACTCCGCCGCCGCCATCCGCCTGTTCGGCCAGCGTGACCCGGACTACATCGCCGTTGCCGCCCTCGACTCCATGCGGGTCAATGAAGCCGAAGCGGCCATCGACAAGCTGCTGCGCCAGCGCCACAACGGCCGCCAGGACTTCGAGCTGACCAATGACGCGGCGCTGATCCAGGCCGAAGCGCGCACGCAGAACAGCCTGTCGCTGATGCTGGGGGCGATCGCCGCGATCTCGCTGCTGGTGGGCGGCATCGGCGTGATGAACATCATGCTGATGACCGTGCGCGAGCGTACCCGTGAAATCGGCATCCGCATGGCCACCGGCGCGCGCCAGCGCGACATCCTGCGGCAATTTCTCAGCGAGGCGGTGATGCTGTCGATGGTTGGCGGCCTGGCCGGCATCGTCCTGGCCCTGGCCATCGGTGGCGGCCTGATGCTGGCCGAAGTGGCGGTGGCCTTTGCCCTGCCCGCCATGCTCGGCGCCTTCGCCTGCGCCGTCGTCACCGGCATCGTGTTCGGCTTCATGCCAGCGCGCAAGGCCGCCCGCCTCGACCCGGTCAAAGCCCTTACCAGCGAATAACCCATGACTCTGCCTAGCCGCATCAGCCTGTTGACCTTATGCGTATGCCTCGCCGCCTGCAGCACGCCGCCCACACCTGCCAGCGGTATCGCCACGCCACCTGCCTGGCAAGGCGAGGCCGCATCACCCTCGGCACAACTGCCAACGGCACAGTGGTGGCAAGCCTTCGCCAGCCGCGAGCTCGACCGCCTGGTACAGCACGCCTTGCACAATGCCCATGACCTGGCTGCCGCCACGGCGCGGGTGCGCCAGGCCAGGGCCCGCGCAGTCATCGCCGGCGCGCCGCTGCTGCCGGAGCTGAAGCTGGGCCTGGACGGCAGCCGTCAACGCCTGCTGCACGGTGACGGCAATGACCAGCTGGATGTCAGCCGCAACGAACCCACCAGTACCTCGTTCGACATGCAGCTCAGCGCCAGCTACGAAATCGACTTCTGGGGTGGCCTGCGGGCGACCCGCGACAGCGCCCTGCGCAACCTGGATGCCAGCCGCTTCGACCGCCAGACCGTGGAGCTGACCCTGGTCAGCGCGGTGGCCGACAGTTACCTGCAGGGCCTGGCCCTGCAAGAACAGCTGCGCATTGCCCGCCTCAACCTGCGCAATGCCCAGGACGTACTGGGCCTGGTCGAGGCACGCCAGCGCAGCGGTTCCGCCACACGCCTGGAACTGGCCCAGCAACGCAGCCTGGTAGCCACGCAGCAACGCCAGCTGCCGTTACTGGAGCAGAAGTGGCAGGACAGCCGGGTCACCCTGGCAACCCTGCTCGGCGACCCGGTGCAGTCGCTACCCGCCAGCCAGGAAGCGATCATCACCCTGCAATGGCCCGCCATTGGCAGCGGCGTACCCAGCGAGCTGCTCACCCGTCGCCCGGACATTGCCGCGGCGGAAGCACGGCTGGCCGCCGCCAGCGCCAACCTGCAGGTCGCCCGCGCCGCCATGCTGCCCAAGCTCACCCTCGGGGCCAACCTGGGGGCTGGCGCCAACACCTTTGCCCATCTGTTCGACAGCGCCTACTACACCCTCACCAGCGGCCTGGTCGCGCCGATCTTCAACAACGGCCGGTTGCGCGCCGCGCGTGAACTGGCCGAGGCGGAACAGGCAGAGTTGCTGGAGACCTACCGCAGCAGCATCCTGGCCGGTTTTGCCGATGTCGAGAAAGCGCTCAATGCGATCCAGGGTGTGGACCGCCAGCGGCAGTGGCAGGATGAAGAGGTGGCGCAGGCGCGGCTGGCGTTCGAACTGGCGCAGCAGCGTTATGGCGCGGGAGCGGAAACGCTGTTGAGCGTGCTTGAGACCCAGCGCACCTTGTATGTGGCGCAGGACCAGCAGGTGCAATTGCGCCTGGCCCGGTTGCAGGGCAGTGTGGCGTTGTACAAGGCACTGGGGGGTGGGTGGCAGGTCGGGCAGTAAACCGCGCTGCTTTCCGGGGCTGCTGCGCAGCCCATCGCGACGCAAGGCCGCTCCCACAGGTTCATGCCATGCACCGTCATGTGGGAGCGGCCTTGTGTCGCGAAAGGGGCGCAGAGCGCCCCCAATCAACGCGAGCGCTGCGCCACCTTCAGGTTGCGCGCATACCACGGCCGCTGCGGTACCTTGAGCCGCAGCTTGTCGAGCAGGTCGTCATCGCTGTAGATGATGCGCAACGCCAGCTTCATGGTCTCCGGGTCCATCTCGACACTGCGCCCGGGCCGCAAACCCGGCACCGTCGAGCAGCCGTGGGTATCCGGCCCCAGCCACGGGTCCGCCACTTGCACCCAGCGCCCTGGCGCAAACCATGGCACACCATTGACCTCCAGGCGCCGCACCTCGCCCGGATGCAGCCGCTCATGGGCATGGAACCAGTCCTCGATGCGGTCGTCGATCCAGCCGTGAAATTGCCAGAACACCGGGTTCACATGGGATGAAAACGGGTCACCAAGAAAATCGTTCTGCTCGGCGAACCAGCGTTCGGCAAAATCATCCGGCGTACGCGCCGTCGGCACCGGCATACCGTTGGACGGGTCGCGCGGCACCGATGCCCAGCGCATGTGCAGCCAGTCGTGCAGGCCCAGCTCCACTTCCGAACCGAACTGGCCCAGGGTCAAGGTGCTCAGGTACTCCGGGTCGGTATAGCGTGACTCCCAGACCTGGAAGTTGCCATGGAAGGTATCCGGCGTCTTGATGTCGCGCACCCACTGGGTGTATTCCGCATCACCGCTGGCCAGCCAGGTGGGCGGCAGGGCATTGCCGTCATGGTTGTCGAAATAGCGGGCGAACCCGGCGCGGTCGCGCTCCAGTTCCGGCTGCGGCAGCGGGAAGCGCGGCCATGACGGCAAGTCCTGCAAGGCACGGGCATTGCCAAGCATGTGCCGGTGCATGAAGAAAAAGTCCTCGCCCGAGCCGTTGCGGTCTTTGTGCCGGCCCCGGGCGTCACGCTCGCGGTCACGTGGCCCAGGCTGCCAGCCCAGGCCACGCAGGGCGCCCTGCTTGTCCTTGTCCAGTTTGTGCCATTTGTCCCGCGAGGCATGCCACAACTGGTGGAACAGGCGATGCTCCGGGGCGATCAGCCAGGCCAGCAGTTGCGGGTTCAGCGGGGTACGCTCGCGCGCCTCGGGGAAGGTGCGCTTCAAGGCCAGGAAGTGGTTGTCCTCCACGGGCAATGTCAGCGCGCGGTCCAGGCGCGCAATACGCCCGTTGAGGGTCGCCGGCCCGGCGTTGCCGAACCGGCCCCAGACCTCGTCGAGCACGATATGGCATTCATAGCGGGCATGGGCCGAACACAGACGCCAGCGCAAGGTGTCCGGTTTGTCGGCCAGAAGGTCGCCTACCACGCGGTAGCGCGGCTCTTCCTGCCCACGCAGGCGCTCGGGGGTATCCAGGTAGCCGCGCAGGGCTCGCCCGCTGGTTGCCACATCCAGGAACAGCTCCAGCTCACCTGTGGGTAGACCGTCCAGCCCCGCATCCTGGCCCTGCAGGGTCCAGCGCCAGATACCCCGCAGGGTATCGCCCAACTGCTGCAGGCGAGTATCGGCCAGTTCGACGACGGCCTCGCCAGGGGTTGCCGGGAATTCCTCGTCGGCACGCTGGCGCTGCACATACAGCGCCCCCAGCGCACCGGGCACCACCACACCCGTCAATGCCACACCGGCGATGAAACCGCGTCGGGAAATCGTCATTGCATACCTGTGCATTCATTGCGGCCATGGAGCACGGCCCGTCCAAGGCTAGAACGTTGCACGGCAGGCGAAATTTAGCGGCTTACCCACCCCAAACCTTGAGGGCTACTCGGCCGCTCCTACAGGGCCCTGCGCCGGAGTCCTGATAGCGGCTAAATTTCCCGGGTGCGTGCTCGTTCACTGCAGGTAGCGGCGGCCTCTGTGCCCATCCCTCGACGGTGAACCTACTGAGACCAAGATGACGACTCCACGCTGGAAGAAAGCCCTGTTTATCAGCCTGGCCGCGGCGGTTGCCGCTGGCGCCGGGCTTGCCGCCTGGCACTACTTCGCCACACCTGCCGGCTATTCCAGGGAGGTGACCCGCCAGGCCGACGACCTGCAGGAACGCATCATCTCGTTTGACAGCCACGTCACCCTGCCGCTGACTTTCGGCACCGAGGGCAGCGAGGCCGACAAGGACGGCAATGGCCGCTTCGACCTGGCCAAGGCCGCACGCGGGCGATTGTCCGGCGCGGCCCTGACCATCTTCGCCTGGCCAGAATCCTGGACTGGTGACGGTGGCCCGCACCGCCCCACCCCAGGCTTCGTCGAAGCCGCCCGCCACACCCAGGAAGTGCGCTACAACGCCATCACCGCCATGGTCCGCGACTTCCCGCAGCAGGTGGGTATTGCCTACACCCCGCAGGACATGCGGCGCTTGCACGGCGAAGGCAAGTTCGCGGTGTTCCTCAGCATGCTCAACGCCTATGCGCTGGGCGACGACATCGACCAGCTCGACCGCTGGGCCGCGCGCGGCGTGCGCATGTTCGGCTTCAGCTACGTGGGCAACAACAGCTGGGCCGACTCCTCGCGCCCGCTGCCGTTCTTCAATGACACCGCCGACGCCCTGGACGGCCTGTCGCCGATTGGCAAGCGCGCCGTGCAGCGGCTGAACGACCTGGGCGTGATCATCGATGTGTCGCAAATGTCCAGCAAGGCGCTGGCCCAGGCCGTCGCCCTCAGCCGGGCGCCGGTGGTGGCCTCGCACTCGGCGCCACGAGCGATGGTCGACATCGACCGCAACCTCTCCGACAAGGAGCTGCAGCTGATCAAGGACAGCGGCGGCGTGGTCCAGCTGGTGGCCTTCTCCACCTACCTCAAGCCCCTGAGCAGCAAGACCCGGGACAAACTCGACGCCCTGCGCGCCGGCTACGACCTGCCGCCGCTGGCCAACCTGAACTACGCACTGATGCCCGGCGACCCGGTGATCGCCGGCTGGCCCGAGCAGAAGGTCGGCCAGTACGCCAACGCGCTGTACGGCATTCTCGAGGAAGAACCGCCGGCCACGCTCAAGGACTATGGCGACGCCATCGACTACACCGTGCGCAAGATCGGCATCGACCATGTCGGCCTGAGCTCGGACTTCAACGAAGGCGGCGGCATCGACGGCTGGCAGAACGCCAGTGAAGCACGCAACGTCACCGCCGAACTGATCAGCCGCGGCTACTCCGAAGCCGATATTGCCAAGCTCTGGGGCGGTAACTTCCTGCGGGTGTGGGAGCAGGTGCAGCGCACCGCGCAACCCGTCGCCACCTCATCCCCCTGACTCTTGCGAGCAACTTGATGAACGATCGTCGCACCTTTCTCAAGCAGGCCGGCCTGCTGGCGGCCGCCCTGCCCCTCACAGGCCCGCTGCTGCCTGCCGCCCATGCGGCACCTGCACAGCCTGCCACTGCCAACGGCTGGGCCGCGTTTCGCAGCCTGTTCGAGCTGGACCCGGCCTACGCACACTTTGCCAACTTCCTGATCACCTCGCACCCAAGGCCCGTGCGCGAAGCCATCGAGGCGCTGCGTGCCCGCTTCGACCGCCACCCGGCCCGCATGGTCGACTGGGACAGCCAGTCGGAGTGGAAGCACGAAGCCGCCGTGCGTGAATGGGCAGCCCGCTACCTCGAAGTGACGCCCCGGCAAATCGCCCTGACCGGCAGCACCACCGAAGGCCTGGGGCTGATCTATGGCGGGCTGAAGATTGCCCCGGGGCAGGAAATTCTCACCACCGTGCACGAGCATTCGGCCGCCCGTCACACCATGGGCTTTCGCACCACGCGCGATGGCACGCCAGTGCACCGGTTGCGCCTGTTCGAAGACCCCGCCAAGGTCAACAGCGACCAGGTACTGGCCACCATTGCGGCTGCCATCGGGCCGAAAACCCGGGTGCTGGGCATGACCTGGGTGCATTCGGGCAGTGGCGTGAAACTGCCCGTGGGCGAGATCGGCGCGCTGGTGCGCGAGGTCAATCGCCAGCGTGACGAGCAGGACCGGATCATCTACGTGATCGACGGCGTGCACGGCTTTGGTGTCGAAGACATGCGCTTTGCCGACCTCAACTGCGATTACTTCATCGCCGGTACGCACAAGTGGATGTTCGGACCGCGCGGTACCGGGATCATCTGCGCGGCGTCCACCGAACTGAAGCAGCTGAACCCTACCATTGCCACGTTTTCCGAGAATGAAGACTTTGCCACGGTGATGACGCCCGGGGGTTACCACGCGTTCGAGCATCGCTGGGCATTGGGCAAGGCGTTCGAGTTGCACCTGCAGTTGGGCAAGGCGGCGGTCCAGGCGCGGATTCATGGGCTTAATGACTATCTCAGGCAGCGGCTTGAAGCGCTGCCGGGGATCGAGCTGGTGACACCACGCAGTGCGCAGTATTCGGCGGGGTTCACCTTCTTCCGGGTCACGGGGCAGGATGCTGACGAGATTGCCCGGTATCTCAACAGCCAGCGCATTGTGGTCGATGCGGTGTCGCGGGATGTCGGGCCGGTGGTGCGGACAGCGCCTGGGTTGTTGAATACCGAGGCGGAGATCGAGCGATTGGTCGATGCATTGAAGAAGCACGTTCGCGGGTGAAGCCCTGGGGCCGCTTTGCGGCCCCGGCGAGCTCAAGTCAGGATTGGCCGCCGACCCGCTTCAACCACTCCCCGACATCCCGGTAAATCCCCTCCACCTGCCCCACGATCCCCGACATGCGCAAGAAGTCATGGGTCAACCCCTCCACCCGGGCAAAGGTCACCGCCGTCCCGCCCGCCATCAGCCAGTCACGATAGGCCATGCCCTCATCGTGCAACGGGTCATACTCGGCCACGAACAGGTACGCCGGCGCCAATGGCTCGCGCAGCGTCGACAGCAACGGCGACACCCGCCAGTCCAGGCGCTGTTCGCGCTGCGGTGCATAGTGCTGGTAGAACCACGCCAGGGTAGGTGTCTCCAGCAGGTAACCCTCGGCATGCTCGCGATGGGACTCACGCTGGCAGGAGATATCGGTCACCGGGTAGAACAGCAACTGCGCCAGCGGCTTGAACGCCAGCGCTTCGGGCTGCTCCACCGCCGTAATGGCCAGCACAGCCGCCAGGCTGGCGCCCACACTGTCCCCTGCCAGCACCACCCGGCGGTTGTCCAGGCCCAGCGAGGCCGCCTGCTCAGCCAGCCAGTTGGCGGCGTCCAGCGCATCGTGCAGGGCCACCGGGAACTGCTGCTCCGGTGCCAGCCGGTAGTCTGCCGCCAGCACCGCGAACTCGCCCAGGGCCGCCAGGCGACGGCACACCGAGTCGTGCGAATCGAGGCTGCCGACCACGTAGCCGCCGCCGTGCAGGTACAGGATCACCGGCTGCAAGGCAGCGCCGGCATCGCCCTGGCGGTACAAGCGAGCCGCCAGGCGGGCGCCGTCGCGTGCGGTAATCTGCAGCTCGCTGGCCGTGACGTTGCCAGGCGGGCTCGGGTCGAGCACCTGCGAGCTGCCTTCGAACTCGGCACGGGCCTGGGCCACGTCCATCGCGTGCATGGGCAGGCTCCTGCCCGTCAGCCGGCCAAATTCGACCAGTTCCAGAAATGCCGCCAGATCAGAGTGCAGTGCCATGTGGGTTCCTTGGGTGAACAATGTGACTCAAGCCTCCCTACGGGACGTAGCAGCACACCGAAAAATTACCCGCCCACACAGCTAAATCGTTGGTGCAGGCACTCGTTATCCCTGCACAACGAAAGACCGCCAGAGGCATACCGTGGACCTTCAGAGCATTCTCAGCAAACTGTTCGCCAACGCTCATGCCGTGGGCATCGAAGGCGTTTTCCAGTTCGTCTTCAGCCAGGACCGGGCCTTCTGGTCGGAGGTGCGCGACAGCAGCCGCACCGGTGCCGGCCGGCACAGCGCCCCGGACGTCACCATCGAGCTGGCCGAGCGTGACTTCATGGGCATCATGGGCGGCACCGCCAACGTCGAAGAGCTGTTCGCCAGCGCCCGCCTGAAGATCAGCGGCAACATGGGCCTGGCCACCCTGCTGCCGCAGATCATCAGCAACGCCCGGCGCGGCGCGCCGGCGACCAAGGTGTCGATGAACCAGCGCTACCCGACACCGGCACGCCTCAGCGAACGGGTGTCGGCCGCGCAACCGGTGCAGCGCGAGGTGGCACGCATTGCCCGCGCCGACATGCCGCCGGCGCGCTTCCAGGGAGAGTACCTGGAGCACGGAACACCCGTGGTGATCAGTGATGCCCTGCAGGACTGGCCGCTGTTCAGCATGGGCCGCGAAGCTTCGCTGGAGCATTTCGCCGAACTGCAGGGCATCACCCGGCACGGCGACTACGTGAAGAAGACCTTCTCCACCGACCGCGACTTCCGTTCCACTTCCATGGCCGACTTCATCGCCTCACTGGACACCCCGGCCAAACCCGGCGAAACCCCGGCCTACATGGGCAACAACATCGTGCCGGAAAAGCTGCTGGCGCTGATTCGCTACCCGCAGTACTTCGCCCGCGAGAAGTTCATTGCGCCGCGTATCTGGATCGGCCCCAAGGGCACCCTGACGCCACTGCACCGCGACGACACCGACAACCTGTTCGCGCAGGTATGGGGACAGAAGTCTTTCATCCTTGCCGCACCGCACCATCGCCCAGCCCTGGGCACCTGGTCGACCAGCCCCAAGGGCGGCCTGGACGGCTGCGACTTCAACCCCGACGCCCCGGACTACCAGCGTTTCCCGGCGGCACGCGAAGTGCCTTTCCTGCGCGTTGTGCTGCAGGCTGGTGACCTGCTGTTCCTGCCCGAAGGGTGGTTCCACCAGGTGGAGTCTGTGACCACCTCGCTGTCGGTGAACTTCTGGGTGAACTCCGGGCGCGGCTGGTAGCCGGGATTGCCAGGGGGACTGCGCCGACCGGAAGGCTTGCGCTGTCGCACAGATAACTGAATTCGCAAGCGATCCTCGTACCCTGTGGGAGCGGCTTTAGCCGCGAAGAATCCAACGCAGTGCATGGCACCGGCTGCGCCGGTGTTCGCGGCTGAAGCCGCTCCCACAGGGTCCCTGCTAATTCAATGAGTTATGTGCAGTTCTGTGGGAGCCGGCTTGCCGGCGACAGGGCCGCGCAGCGGCCCCGGCAATCGATCAGACCGCCGCGATCAACGCCTCGGAAAAGCGCTGCGCAACCTCATCGATCTGCTCGCCACTGATGATCAACGGCGGCAGGAAGCGCACCACCGCCCCATGCCGCCCACCCAGCTCCAGGATCAGCCCACGCTTGAGGCATTCGCGCTGTACCTTCGCCGCCAGCTCGCGGTTGGCCGCCGGATGCCCAAGTGCATCCCGCTGCCCTTGCGGGTCCACCAGCTCTACCCCGAGCATCAGCCCACGCCCGCGAACATCACCCAACTGCGGATAAGCCCGCTGCAGCTGCTGCAGGTGCTGGCGCAGGCGCTGCCCCATGGCCTCGGCATGCTCGGCCAGGCGATGCTCGACCAGGTAGTCGATCACCGCCGAGCCCGCCGCCATGGCCATCTGGTTACCACGGAAAGTGCCGGCGTGGGCGCCCGGTTTCCAGGTGTCCAGCCAGTCGCGGTACACCACCACCGCCAGCGGCAGGCTGCCGCCAATGGCCTTGGACAGGGTGACCACGTCCGGAACGATGCCGGCATGCTCGAAGGCGAACATGCGCCCAGTGCGGGCAAATCCACTCTGGATCTCATCGACGATCAACGCCACGCCGGCCTGCTCGGTGATACGGCGTACACCCTTGAGCCACTCGATATCGGCCGGGATCACCCCGCCCTCACCCTGCACCACTTCCAGAATGACCGCCGCCGGCAGCGGCACGCCGCTTTCCGGGTCGAGCAACAGGTTTTCCAGATAATGCAGGTTGGCCTTGACCCCGGCTTCGCCGCCCAGGCCGAACGGGCAACGGTAGTCGTAGGGGTACGGCATGAACTGCACACCGTTGCCGAGCAAGGCCCCCAGCGGCTGCTTCGGCCCATGGCTACCCATCAGGCTCAGCGCACCCTGGCTCATGCCATGGTAGGCGCCGTGGAAGGCCAGCACGGTGCTGCGGCCGGTGGCGCTGCGCACCAGCTTCAGCGCTGCTTCCACCGCATCGGTACCGGTCGGGCCGCAGAACTGCACCTTGGCCTCACGGCGCAACGCCTCGGGCAGAACGCCGAACAGGTCCTGGACGAAGCGGTCCTTGACCGGCGTGGTCAGGTCCAGGGTGTGCAGGGGCAGCTCATCGGCCAGTACCCGCTGGATCGCCTCGACCACCACCGGGTGGTTGTGGCCCAGCGCCAAGGTGCCGGCGCCGGCCAGGCAGTCGATGAACTGGCGACCTTCGACATCTTCCACATGGATGCCACGGGCGCGCTTGAGCGCCAGCGGAATTCGGCGCGGGTAGCTGCGGGCATTGGACTCCTGTTGCTGCTGGCGTTGCAGCAAGGGTGAATCGGTGAACTCGTACAAGGCACGCGGCGCGCTGGCCGGCGGGACCTGGGCAAGGCAGGAAGCAGTGGACATGGTGATTCCTCGCAAGCAAGCGAAAGTGCGGGTGTTCGTCGCTTGGGAAACGCTTGAGTGCGGGGAGGATTTAGCGGTTGCTGCGGGATTTTTGAAAGCAGGCCCGGCCCCTTCGCGGGTAAACCCGCTCCCACAGGATTTGCACGGACCTCAGGGTTGAAGCTGTACCTGTGGGAGCGGTTTTACCCGCGAAGAGGCCGGCACAGGCAATAAAAATTAATGCCCCGAGCGCGCCGGCACTTGCAAAAGCACCCGCAACCCATCACTGCGGCTGTCGAACTTCAGGCTACCGGCACAACGCTGCACGATCGCCTGTACGATCGCCAGCCCCAACCCGCAGCCACCACTCTGCCCGTTACGCCAGAAACGCTCGGTCAGGTGCTCCAGGTCCGCCTCGGCAATCCCCGGCCCATGGTCACGCACCATGAAGCCCACCTGGCCGTCAGCCATCTGCACCTCAAGCTCCACCGCCTCGTCGCCGCCATGGCGCAAGGCGTTGTCCAGCAGGTTGCGCAGCGCTGCCACCGCCAACGGTCCCGGCATGCCCAGGTAAATCTGCGTAGCGGCTTCAGGCAAACGCAGCACGATGCGCCGGTTGTCGCCGCCGCCGGCATCCTGCACCGCCTGCCGGGCCACCTGCTCGGCGCTGCACTGCACGCCATCCTCGAACGACAGGCTGCCTTCCACACGCGCCAGCATCAACAACTGCTCCAGCGTGCGGTGCATGCGGTCGGCACCCTGCTCGGCATGCTCCAACGCCTGCTCGCGCACGGCGCCGTCGGTCATCCGCGCTACCTGCAAGTGGGTCTTGATCGCCGTCAGCGGGCTGCGCAGTTCATGCGCGGCATCGTCGGTCAGGCGCCGCTCACGCTCGATGGTCTGGGCAATGCGCAAAAACAGCTGGTTCTGGGTTTCCAGCAATGGTTGCAGTTCGCTGGGCATGCCCGCCACCTGCAATGGCTCGACGCTGTCCGCGCGCCGGCGGCGCAGGGCATCGCGCATGCGGTTGAGCGGCTCCAGGCCCTTGCCCAGGCCGATCCACAACAGCCCCAGGCTGCCAAGCAGGGCCATCAGCACCGGCGCCGAGGCCGCCAGCAGGATCGACTGGTTCAGCGCCTCGCGCTCCATGTGCCGGTCAGCGGTGGTGATACGCACATCGCCATGGTTGTAGGTGAAGGTGCGCCACAGCGCGTCATCGATGGTCTGGTCACGGAAACCGCTGCGCTCATCATCCATGGCGCCATCATGCTTGTGGTTGCTGGCAAGTATTTCACCCCGCAGCGAGCTGACCTGGCAGGCCATGCCGTCCGGCACGCTGAACTGGTCGGCGGAAAAGTGCGCCTCCCCACCCTTGGCAGTCAACGGCTGCGGCAGCTGGTCGATCAGCCCGGCGACCATGCGCGCAGAAGCCACCAGGCGCTGGTCGAGGGAGAACATCATCTGCTGGCGCAGGTCGCGCAGCATCCACGCGGCAGCCAGCACCCAGATGATCACGAAGGCACTGCCCAGGATCAGGCTCAGGCGTACCCGCAGGCTCATGATGCGGCCTCCTCCGGCGCCTGCGCCGGGCCCAGGCGGTAGCCCAGGCCGCGCACGGTCTCGACGATGCCGTTGCCCAGCTTGCGCCGCAGATGGTGGATATGCACGTTCAGGGCATTGCTCTCGACTTCGTCGCTGAAGCCGTACACGCAGTCTTTGAGCTGCTCGCTGGACAGCACCCGCCCGGGGTTCTGCAGCAGCGCCTGGAGCAATGCCTGTTCACGCCGGGACAGGTCGACCGGCTGGCCGGCCAGGGTTGCCTCGCAGCTGCTCGGGTCGTAGCGCAGCGGGCCGTGTTCGATCACATTCACCGCCCGCCCGGCCACCCGCCGCAGCAGGGTGTGCAGGCGGGCGGCCAGCTCGCGCAGGTCGAAGGGTTTGAGCAGGTAGTCGTCGGCACCAGCCTGCAGGCCTTCGACCCGGTCGGTGACCGCATCACGGGCGGTGAGCACCAGCACTGGCAGTGTCTCGCCTTTCTCGCGCAGGCGGCGCAACAGCTTCAGGCCGTCTTCGTCGGGCAGGCCAAGGTCGAGAATCATCACGTCAAACTGCGCGGCCTGCAGCATCGCCCGTGCATCGGCGGCGTTGCCCACACGGTCCACGGTCAGGCCCTGGGCGGTAAGGCCGGCGCAGATGCCGGCGGCGATCAGGTCGTCGTCCTCGCAGAGCAGAACGTGCATGGTGGGGCTCCCGGAATGGTGTAGCTGGCATTGCACCTTGGGCGGATTAAGGGGGGATTATGGACCTTTTGTGGCGTGAAGGGGTGTTCACCTTGACGCTTGCAGTGAGCACATCAGGCCTGAATCAACCCCTGCGGCGTATCTACATCCAGCAGAACCCCGGCATCCTCCACTTCAACCACCACGCAACAATCCCGCTGCGCCCGCACCACCGCACGCGCCCCTTCATCCCCGGCCAGTTGCCCCAGCGCCGGCCAGAAATCGCGCCCGAAAATCACCGGGTGTCCGTGCTGCCCGGCATGACGTGGCAACACGATTTTCGAAGCGCTGGCGGCTTCCGCCAACTGCCGCAAAGTGGCCGGTTCGATCCAAGGCATATCACCCAGCAAAATCGCCACCGCCTGCGCCTTGCTGTCGACTAACGCGCCAGCCCCGGCAGCCAGACTATGCCCCATCCCCGACGCCGCACCAGGGCTCACGACAACCCGGCAATCAGCTGAGAGCCCGAAATCCTCGCCCCGCTCCCCTTCGCGCAGCACTACGCGTACATCATCGAATACTGCCCGCGCCCGCGCCACGCTATGTGCCAGCAGGCAGCGGCCATCGGCCAGGGCCGCCCGGCGTTTGTCGGAACCGAAACGCGTGCCGCGGCCTGCCGCCAGCACCAGCGCGACCACACTCACAGCGCCACCACCGCGGTGTCGGCGCTGGCGTTCACCAGCAGCAGCGAGCCCGGCGCACGGGGTGCCGAGCCATAGGTGGCGAGTACCGTGCACAGCCACACCCGCTGGCGGTCGCACGCATACTGCAACGCCTGGCGGATCACCTGGAGATCGAGATGCTGCACGCTTTACTCCGCCTTCAGTTCGACGAACTACTGTACGCCCAGGTCGCCGGGCAATCCACTCCAGGCCTGGCGCAGGCAGTTGAACCTGTCAGTCACCTGCAAGCAGGCTCGGCGCCAGTGCGGGCTGCAGGAATTTGCATCCACAGGAAAGGGTTAACCTTGGGTTAATCGACCCAAGCCAGCATGACCCCTTTCAACGTACTGCCAAGGCGAAGACATGCGCGTCCTCCTGCTCTTCCTGACACTGCTGCTGGCCGGCCCGCTGCAGGCCAACCCGTTCGATGTCAAACCGGCATTCCTGCCGGTCAACCAGGCCTTCGTGCTGACCCACGACCGCCAGGCCGATGGCCAGATGCGCCTGTTCTTCCAGATCCAGCCAGGCTACTACCTGTATCAGAAGCGCCTGAAGTTCGACGGCCTGCCTGCCGAACAGCACCCGCAACTGCCAACCGCCCTCAACCACCACGACGAATTCTTCGGTGACAGTGCGGTGTACCGCGACCAGCTCGAACTGCTGCTCCCGGCCAATGCCCAGGGTCAGCTGCGCCTGGGCTGGCAGGGCTGTGCCGACGCCGGCCTGTGCTACCCGCCGCAAACCACGCTGATCGACCTGGGCGGCAGTGTGGCGCCAGCGGCCGAACAAGCCTCTGACCAGGCCCTGGCCAGCGACCTGCAACAAGGCCACCTGGCCTGGAGCCTGCTGGCGTTCTTCGGCCTGGGCCTGTTGCTGGCCTTTACCCCCTGCACGCTGCCGATGCTGCCGATCCTCGCCGGGCTGGTACTGGGCAATGGCGCCAGTGCCCGGCGCGGCTGGGTACTGGCTGGGGTCTATGTACTGAGCATGGCCCTGGTGTATGCCGCCCTGGGCGTGGTTGCCGCGCTGCTGGGCGCCAGCCTGCAGGCCTGGCTGCAGCAACCCTGGCTGCTGGGCAGCCTGGCGGGGCTGTTCGTGCTGCTGGCCCTGCCGATGTTCGGCGCCTTCGAACTGCAACTGCCCGCCGCTGTGCGTGACCGCCTCGACCGCGCCGGGCAAGGCACCCGTGGCGGCAACCTGTATGGCGCGGCGCTGCTGGGCGCGCTGTCCGGCCTGCTCATGGGCCCGTGCATGACCGCGCCGTTGGCCGGCGCGTTGCTGTACATCGCCCAGAGCGGCGACGTGCTGCAGGGGGCGCTGGTGCTGTTCAGCCTCGGCCTGGGCATGGGCGTGCCGCTGCTGTTGCTGGTGACCCTGGGCAACCGCTACCTGCCACGCCCGGGCGCCTGGATGAACCGGGTCAAGGGCGTGTTCGGCTTCGTGTTCCTGGGCATGGCGCTGTACACCGTGCGCGGCCTGCTGCCCGCGGCCTTGCTGCTGGCCCTGAGCGGCGCCTTGCTGATCGCCCTGGCCTGGGCTGCCTGGCCGGCCCTGCAGCGGTTGCCGGCGTTGCGCGCAGTGCCGCTGCTGGGTGCCCTGTGGGGTGGCCTGCTGCTGGTGGGTGCTGCGGCCGGTGGCGACGACCTCTGGCAGCCGCTGCGCCCGTTCGCCGGTGGTGCTGCTGCGCCGGCCGCCGGCCAGCACGCCGAGGACGCCTTCGTCACCGTCAGCCGCCCCGAAGACCTGCAACGCGAACTGGATGCGGCCAAGGCCCGTGGCCAGTGGGTGATGCTCGACTACTATGCCGATTGGTGCGTGTCGTGCAAGGTCATGGAAAAACAGGTGTTCGCCCGCAGCGACGTGCAGGCCGGCCTGGCCGGCGTGCACCTGCTGCGCCTGGACGTGACCGCCGACACCCCGGCCAGCCAGGCCCTGCTGCAGCGTTACCAGGTACCCGGCCCGCCCAGCATCATCTGGGTCGGCCCGGAAGGCGACGAACGCCGTGCGCGGCGCATCACCGGTGAAGTGGATGCGGCCGCCTTCCTGCAACACTGGACCCAGACCAGGAGCCAAGGCTGATGCTGACCGTAACCCTCGGGCCGCTGACCATGGCCCTCAACCACCTGCTGATGCTCACCGCCCTGGTGATCGCCAGCGTGGTCGGCTGGTGGGTCGCCCGGCGTGGCGGCGAGAGCCCGGAATCGGCACTGTTCAACCTGTTCCTGGTCGGCCTGCTGTGCGCACGTGCCGGCTTCGTGCTGGCCTACTGGCCGATGTACCAGGACGACCCGCTGCAGATCATCGATATCCGTGATGGCGGCTTCCTGTTCTGGTCGGGCCTGGCCGGCATCGTGCTCGGCGCCCTTTGGCAGGGCTGGCGCCACCCGGGCCTGCGCCGCCCGCTGGGCTGGGCGCTGTTCAGCGGGGCGCTGTTCTGGGGCCTGGCCAGCCTCGGCGGCCATTTGTACAGCAAGGGCACCGAACTGCCGGAACTGAGCCTGCGCAACGCCAGCGGCCAATCCGTAGCGTTGCACAGCTACCGCGGCAAGCCGCTGGTCATCAACATCTGGGCCACCTGGTGCCCACCGTGCCGACGCGAAATGCCGGTGCTGCAACAGGCGCAAAGCGCTTACCCGCACGTGACCTTCCTGTTCGTCAACCAGGGCGAAACCCCGGAAAACGTCAGCACCTTCCTCGCCACCACCGGCCTGAGCCTGACCCACGTGCTGTTCGACGGTACCGGCCTGCTGGCCCAGCGCGTCGGCTCCATGGCCCTGCCCACCACCCTGTTCTACGACGCCGACGGGCGGCTGGTCGGCAGCCACCTCGGCGAGCTGTCCCGGGCCAGCCTGCGCCACGCCCTGGAGCCTTTCGACCGGGCCACCGTGCCCGCCCCTGCCGCACAAGGAAACTGACATGCGACTGACTGCACTGCTGCCCCTGTCCCTGGCCCTGCTGGCTGCCCCCAGCCTGCGGGCCGAAGAGTTGCCCAAGGCGATTCAACAACTGCAAGCCAAGGGCGCCGTGATCAAAGGCAGCTTCGACGCCCCCAACGGCCTGCGCGGGTATGCCGCCGAGTACCAGAATAACGGCCTGGCCCTGTACCTCACCCCTGACGGCAAGCATGTACTGGTCGGCAGCCTGTTCGACGAACAGGGCAAGGACCTCAGTGCCGAGCCGCTGAAAAAGCTGGTGTATGCGCCGATGAGCAAGGAAATCTGGGCGAAGATGGAGAAAACCGCCTGGATCGCCGACGGCAAGGACGATGCACCGCGCAAGGTGTACCTGTTCAGCGACCCCAACTGCCCGTACTGCAACATGTTCTGGGAACAGGCGCGGCCGTGGGTGGAGTCGGGCAAGGTGCAGTTGCGCCATATCATGGTCGGCATCATCCGCGAGGACAGCCCAGGCAAGTCGGCGGCGCTGCTGGCGGCGAAAGACCCGGCCCAGGCACTGCACGAGCATGAAAAAGCAGGCAAGGCCAGCAAGTTGAAGGCACTGGAGCAGGTGCCAGAGGCGGTGCAGCAGAAGCTGGCGGCGAACATGGCGCTGATGGAAGAAATGGGCTTGCAGGCGACCCCGGCGATTTTCTATCAGGATGACCAGGGCAACCTGCAGAGCCAGCAAGGCGCACCACGGCCGGAGTTGCTTGGGAAGATTCTCGGCAAGCGGTAGCGCATGTCGGGGGTTTTGCGGTGAGGCGTAGATCGAGCGCCGCCCGCGCGGCGCATCGCGAGCAAGCTCGCTCCTACATTTGTTTCGGGCCAATAATTCCTGAGGCAGAGGCGCGCGGTCCCTTGGCGTCCATCACGCTATTGTGCCGAACAAACAAGGCGGTCGGGCGCGTTGGCACAGGCGTTACTGGCCCGAAACAAATGTAGGAGCGAGCTTGCTCGCGATGCGCCGCGCGGGCGGCGCTCGATTTCCGCCGCCCCGCAAAACTCAAGGCGAAACCCTAACCCTACAACCCCTCCAGCTCGGCCATCAGGTCACTGAGCCGGTCGACTTTGTCGTCATCCAGCGCACTGCCCTGCAGCCCCTGCACATATTCAGCCAGCTCCTCTACCGTGCTGCACTCGAACATCGCCCGTAGCGGCACGTTCAGTTGTAACTCCTTCTGCACCCGCGAGGCGATCTGCGTGGCCAGCAGCGAATGCCCGCCCAACTCGAAGAAGTTGTCGTGCACCCCTACCCGCTCGGCCTTCAGCACATCGGCCCAGATACCGGCCAACACCTCCTCCAGCTCGTTACGCGGCGCCTGGTAGGCCTGGCTGTGCTGGCCACCGATGTCGATGGCCGGCAGGGCCTTGCGGTCGAGCTTGCCGTTGGCGTTGTGCGGCAGGCTGTCGAACCAGCCCCAGTGCAGCGGCACCATGTACTCCGGCAACTCGGCACGCAGGCGCTGCTTGAGCTGCTCCAGCAACGCAGCATCGGCTGCAATGCCCTGATGCGCCACCAGGTAGCCCACCAGGTGCTTGCCATTGACGCCCTCTTGCACGCCAACGGCAGCATCGCGGATTTCCGCCTGCTCGTGCAGACGGGCTTCGATCTCGCCCAGTTCGATGCGGTAGCCGCGAATCTTTACCTGGTGGTCGATGCGCCCGACATACTCCAGCACCCCGTCCGGACGCTGCCGCGCCAGGTCGCCGGTGCGGTACAGGCGTTCGCCTGGCGCACCATGAGGATGGGGGATGAATGCCAGCGCCGTACGCATCGGGTCGCCGACATAGCCACGGCCCACGCCGGTGCCAGCCACGCACAGCTCACCCACCGCCCCCAGCGGCACCAGCGTCTGGTCCTCGCCGAACAGGTACAGGCGGTTGTTGTCGGTCGGCGTGCCGATCGGCAGGTAGCTGCCACGGGTCGAGGCGGCATCGACGCGGAAGAACGCCACGTCATCGGAGCACTCCGCCGGGCCATAGGCGTTGACCAGGCCGATCTGCGGGTAACGCTGCAGCCACTGCGCTGCCAGCTCCGGTGGCATGGCTTCGCCGGTCGGCAGCATCCAGCGCAACCCGTCGAGCGCCTGATGGTCGTTGGCCAGCATGCCCTGGATCAGCGACGGCACACTTTCCAGTACGGTGATGCCGGTAGCCTGCACATGCGTCAGCAGGCCCTGCGGGTCATGGGCGATGGCGTTCGGCACAATCTCCACTTTGGCGCCGAACAACGGCGCGGCAAGGAACTGCCACACGGAAATGTCGAAGCTCTGCGAGGCCGTCTGGGCGACCACGTCCTGCTCGCTGAGCGCCAGGTACGGCACCTTGCTCAGCTGGTTGTTGAGCATGCCGCGCTGCTCGACCATCACCCCCTTCGGCAGGCCGGTGGAGCCTGAGGTGTAGATCACATAAGCGAGGTTATCCGGCCCGCTGTGGATGCCTGGGTTGTGGCTGGCAACGGCACTGGCCTGGATGTCTTCCCAAACCAGCAGCTGCGGCCGTGTCGCCAGCTCCAGCTCATCCAGCAACAGCTGCCCTTGCTCAGCACAGGCTGCACTGCACACCAGCACCGGCGTGCCGCTGAGCTGGATGATGCTTTGCAGGCGCGCTGCCGGCAGGCCAGGGTCCAGCGGCAGGTAGCCAGCGCCAGCCTTGAAGCTGCCAACGATCATGCCCAGCAACGGCAACCCGCGTTCGGCCAGCAATGCCACCGGCTGATCCACGCGGACCCCGGAAGCCACCAGGGCATGGCCCAGGCGGTTGGCCGCCAGGTTCAGCCCGGCGTAGTCATAGGAGGCTTCCAGGCAACGGGCCACAGTACGCTGCGGATGCGCGGCCACTTGTGCTTCGAACTGCGCGATGTAGCTCTGCTCCAGCGGATAAGACCGTTCGGTACGGTTGCAGTCTTCCAGCAGGAAGCGCTGTTCTTCGGTGCCAAGCAACGGCAGTTCACCCACCTCCCCTTCAAAACCCTGCACCAGCGCCAGCAGCAGGCGCTTGAACTCGGCCAGCAGGCGCTCGACGGTCGGGTAGTCGAAGTAACGCTGGTCGAACGACAGGTGCAGGCCGAGGTCATCGCCCGGGTAGCACACTGCTGTCAGCGGGAAGTTGGTATGGGTACGGCCCGAGTCGGAACTGGCATTCAGGTGCTGGGCGTGGTCGAGCACGGTGGTTTCCACCGGCGCGTTCTCGAACACGAACAGGCTGTCGAACAGCGGCTGACCCTTGGGCAGCTCGCTGCATTCCTGGATCGCCACCAGCGGCAGGTATTCGTACTCGCGCAGCTCCATGTTGCGCTCCAGCAGGCCTTGCAACCACTGGCGCACACTGCAGCGCTCACCCGCCACCGGCAACTGCACGCGCAAGGCAATGCTGTTGATGAACAGGCCGACGGTACGCTGCATCTGCGGCATGCTCACCGGGCGCCCGGCCACGGTCACGCCAAAGATCACGTCGCGGTCGCCGCTGTAGCGCGCCAGCACCAGGGCCCAGGCCGCCTGGGCAAAGGTGTTGACGGTGAGCTGGTGGGCCTGGGCCAGTTCGCGCAGGCGCACGCCGTCGCTTACCGCCAGGCGGGTGTAGCAGTCACCGACGATCATGCCGCTACCGGCATGGTCGTGGCGCAGCGGGCGGTCGCTGGGGAGGGTGGTGGCGCGTTCGAAGCCGGCCAGGTTGGCCTGCCACCAGGCGCGCGCGTCGTCCAGGCCCTGGCGTTGCAGCCAGCCGATGTAGTCGCGGTAGCGCGGCGGCACCGGCAGCTGGGCCTGACGGCCTTCGCCAAGGGCCTGGTAGACCTCGAAGAAGTCGTTCATCAACAACGAGCGGCACCAGGCATCGATGAGGATGTGGTGGTTGCTCATCATGAACCAGTAGCGCTCGTCGGCCACACGCACCAGGCGCAGGTGGAACGGCGCCTCGCTGAGCAGGGCGAAACCCGCCTCGCGTTCCTGCTTGTGCAAGGCCTGCAGGCGCTGCTCCTGGGCGTCGTCATCGAGGCCGCGCCAGTCCTGGTAGTCCACCGGTGTGTTGCCCGGCTTGTGGATGATCTGCAGCATCGCCTCGCCGGTATTCCAGCTGAACGATGCACGTAGCGCTTCGTGGCGCGCCACTACCGCCTGCCAGGCCTGGGCGAAGCGCTCGGGGTCGAGCGCGCTGTTGATGCGGTAGCGGTCCTGCATGTAATAGAGGCCGGTGCCCGGCTCCAGCAGGGTGTGCAACAGCATGCCCTCCTGCATCGGCGTCAGCGGGTAGACGTCCTCGATCTGCGCAGCCGGTACCGGCAGCGCGTCGATCTGCGCCTGGGTCAGGTGTGCCAGCGGGAAGTCCGACGGCGTGAAGCTGCCGTTGCCATCCGCCAGGCAATGCTCGACCAGTGCCAGCAGCTCCTGGCGATAAGCCTCGGCCAGGCGGGCGATGGTCCGCTCGTCATAGCGCTCGGTGCTGAAGGTCCAACGCAGTTGCAGGGCACCGCCATACACCTGGCCATCGACACTCAGCCAGTTGGGCAGCGGTGCATCGAGGTCGTGGGCCAGGCCGGCCGGGGCGTCCATTGGCTGGAACAGAGCAGAGCTGTCGAACTGCTGGTCGAACTGGCCCAGGTAGTTGAAAGTGATACGCGCCTGCGGCAAGGCCGCCATCTGCTCACGCCCGGCCTCATCCGCCAGGTAGCGCAACACACCGTAACCCAGCCCTTTGTGCGGCACCTGGCGCAGCTGCTCCTTGATGCGCTTGATCGAACCGGCCCGCGCCGCGTCGTCCTCGCCTGGCAGCGGGCGCAGGCTCAGTGGATAAGCGTTGGTGAACCAACCGACGCTGCGGGTCAGGTCCATGTCTTCGAACAGCCCGTCGCGGCCATGGCCTTCAAGCTGTACCAACACTTCTTCGTCGCCGCTCCAGCGGCACAGGGCACGTGCCAGCGCGGTCAGCAGCAGGTCATTGACCTGGGTGTGATAGGCCGCCGGGGCCTGTTGCAGCAACTGCCGGGTCTGCACCACATCCAGGCCGATGGCCAGGGTACGGGCGTGACGGTGCAGGTTGCCGCCCTGCGGGTGATCGCATGGCAGTTCGCGGCGCACGCTGCCCAACTGGCCTTGCCACCAGCCCAGCTCGTCGCGCAGCGAATCGCTGCCGGCATAGCTGGCCAGGCGTGCGGCCCAGTCGCCCATGGCATGGGTCTTGGCCGCCAGCGGCTGGCCACGGTACAGCGCCTGCAGGTCTTCCAGCAGCACGCGCCACGACACGCCATCGACCACCAGGTGATGGATCGCCAGCAACAGGCGCTGGCTGCCCTGCCCGTCCTTTACCAGCAAGGCGCGCAACAGTGGGCCCTGCTGCAGGTCGAGGCTGCGTTGCAGGTCGGTATACAGCGGTTGGCAATCGGCGAAGTCGGCAACCGTGGCTGTCCATAGCAATTGCCCGGTGCCAGGCTGGGCATATTCGGCCTGCCAACGGCCCTGGGCCTGGCTGAAGCGCAGACGCAGGCTGTCGTGGTGCTGCACCAGGGCGGCCAAGGCGTGCTCCAGTACCCCTTCATCCAGCGGCTCGCGCGCCTCCAGCAGAACGGCCTGGTTCCAGTGCTGCGGCTGTGGCACTTCACTGTCGAAGAACCAGTGCTGGATCGGCGTGAGGCCGGTCTGGCCCTGGCGCTGGCCCTGTTCGATGCTGCTGGCGGCTTCGCTGTGCCGAACGATGGCCGCCAGGGTCTGGATGGTCTGATGCTGGAACAGGTCGCGCGGGGTGAACTGCAAACCGGCCTGACGGGCCCGGCTGACCACCTGGATCGACAGGATCGAGTCGCCGCCCAGCTCGAAGAAGTTGTCCTGCACGCCAACCCGGGCAACGTTGAGCACGTCGCACCAGATCTGCGCCAATTGCGCTTCTACCGGGCTGCCGGGCGCCTGGTACTGCTGGCGAGCCTGCTCCAGGTCCGGCAGCGGCAGCGCACGGCGGTCGAGCTTGCCGTTGCCCATCAGCGGCAGGCTGTCGAGCAGCACCAGGTGCGCTGGCACCATGTAGTCCGGCAGATGCTGGCGGGCATCGGCCTTCACCGCGTCGCGCAGCAGGCCCTGGGTCTCGCTGTCGGCAGCGGCCTGCTTGCACACCAGGTAGCCCACCAACTGCTTGCCGCCCGGCAGGTCGAGGGCCAGCACCACGGCCTCGTCGATATCGGCATGCGCCTGCAGGCGGCTTTCGATCTCGCCCAGTTCGATGCGGAAACCGCGAATCTTCACCTGCTGGTCGGCGCGGCCGACGTACTCGACCAGGCCATCGCTGCCCAGGCGCACCAGGTCACCGGTGCGGTACAGGCGCCCGCCTTCGCTGCTGAACGGGTCGGCGACGAAGCGCTCGGCGCTGAGGCCCGGGCGGTCGTGGTACCCCTGGGCCAGGCCGGCACCGCCGACATACAGCTCGCCAATACCGCCTTGTGGCAACAGGGCAAGGTCCTCGTCAAGGATGTAGGCCGTGCGGCTACCGATGACGCGGCCGATCGGTACGCTGCCAAGCTCCGCTGGCAGTGTCTGTGGTGCCAGGCAGGCCAGCGGCATGACCACGGTTTCGGTCGGCCCGTAGGCGTTGAAGAACTGCTGCGGCGCGAAGGCCTGGCGGATGCGCTGCAGGTGTTCGCCGGTCAGCGCTTCACCACCGGTAATCACCAGGCGCACGGGCAACTGCTCGCCCTGCCCGGCCAGGTACTGCGCCAACTGGCTACCGTAGCTGGGCGTGAAGCCGAGGATGCTCACCTGCTGCTCGTGCACCAGCTGACAAATGTCTTCGGCACCCCACTGCCCCTGGGCACGCAACACCACGCGGGCGCCACACAGCAGCGGCACCCACAGGCGTTCGCTGGCGGCATCGAAATTGATCGAATAGAAGTGCAGTTCGCAGTCATCGCTGCGCATACCGAACGCCGCGATCACCGCCTGGCAATGCATGGCGAACTCGCCGTGGCTGACTACCACGCCCTTGGGCTTGCCGGTGGAGCCGGAGGTGTAGATCAGGTAGGCCTGGTGCTGCGGCAGGTTGAGGTTGTCCAGCGGCGCATCGCTGTAGGCCGACAGGCTGGCGCTGTCGTCCTCCAGGCTCCAGCGCGTCACGCCTTCGGGCAGCTCGCCCAGGGTTTGCAGCAGCGCGCGCTGGCTCAGCAGCAGGCCGATGCGGCTGTCTTCAATCATGTAGCGCAGGCGGTCGAGCGGGTACTCGGGGTCGAGCGGCACGTAGGCGCCACCGGCCTTGAGGATGGCCAGCAGGCCGACGACCATTTCCAGCGAGCGCTCCAGCGCCAGGCCCACGCGCACCTGCGGGCCGACGCCGCGCTCGCGCAGGGCGCGGGCCAGGCGGTTGGCCTGCTGGTCGAGTTCGGCATAGGTCATGTGCTGGCCGGCGAAGGTCAACGCACCTGCATGCGGCGTGCGCGCAGCCTGGGCGGCGAACAGGCCGTGCAGGGTCTGGCCGAGGTCGAGGTCCTGCTCGCCCTGCAACTGGCCCGCCAGCACCTGCTGCTCGGCGCTACTCAGCATCGGCAGCTCACACAGGCGCTGCTGCGGGTTGTCGAGCAGGCCGGCCAGCAGTTGCTGCCAGTGCTCGGCCATGCGTGCAATGCGTGGTTCGTCGAACAGGTCACGGCTGTAGGTCAGGCAGCAACCCAGGCGGCCGTCGAGGTCGGTCACCTCCAGGTACAGGTCGAACTTGGTGGCGCTGGCGTCGTTGACCAAGTAATCCACCTGCATGCCAGCAAGCTGGCGGCTTTGCTGGAAGGCCCAGCGCTGCACGTTGCACATCACCTGGAACAGCGGGTTGTAGGCACTGCTGCGCGGTGGCTGCAGGGCTTCCACCAACTGGTCGAACGGCAGGTCCTGGTGCGACTGGCCTTCGATGGCAACCTGGCGCATCTGCTCCAGCAACTGTGCGGCGGTCATCTGGCCGTCCAGCTCGCAACGCAGCACCTGGGTGTTGAGGAACGCGCCGATCAGCCCTTCGCTTTCCGGGCGGATGCGGTTGGCCACCGGCGCGCCAATGCGCAGGTCACGCTGGCCGCTGTAGCGGTGCAACAAGGCGGCCAGGGTGGCTGCCATGGTCATGAACAGGGTCAGGCCACGCTGGCTGTTGAAGGCATGTACGCGGGCAACCAGCGCCGGGTCGAGCTCGAAACGGTACAGCTCGCCACGGTGGCTCTGTACGGCCGGGCGCGGGCGGTCGGCAGGCAACGCCAGCACCGGGTGTTCGTCGCCCAGGCGATCCTTCCAGTAGGCCAGCTGGCGGGCGCCCTCGCCGCTCTCCAGCCATTGCCGTTGCCAAACGCTGTAGTCCAGGTACTGCACCGGCAGCGGCGCCAGCGGCGATTCGCGGTCATCGACGAAGGCCTCGTACAGCTCGCCCAGTTCGCGGGCGAAGATGTCCATGGCCCAGCCTTCGGTGACGATGTGGTGCAGGGTCAGTACGAAGAAGTGCTCACGCTCTTCGGCTTTGACCAGGCATGCGCGCAGCAGCGGGCCGCGCTCCAGATCGAACGGCTGGTGCGCCTGGTCGTCGGCCAGTTGTTGCAGGCGTTGTTGGCGGGCATCGGCGGGCAAGGCGCTGAAGTCCTGCCAGTCGAGGTGCAGGCTGCTGTCTTCGGCCACGCACTGGTACGGCACGCCATCGATGCCGGGGAAGGTGGTGCGCAGGGTTTCGTGGCGCACCACCAGCGCCTGCAGCGCACGCTCGAAGGCATCCACATGCAGGGCGCCGCGCAGGCGTGCCATGCCGCCGACGTTGTACGCCGGGCTGTCCGGCTCCATTTGCCAGAGGAACCACATGCGCTGCTGCGAATACGACAGCGGCACCGCCTGACGGCGGTCGACACGGGCGATTGCGCCTTGCAGGTTGTGCTCACCGGCAGCGCGGACACGCGCGATCTCGGCACAGAAGGCGCCCAGCTCGCTGGCGTCGAACAGGGCCTTGAGCGGTAGCTCGACATCGCAGGCCTGACGCGTGCGCGAAACAATTTGAGTGGCCAGCAGCGAATGGCCGCCGAGGGCGAAGAAGTCATCCTGCAGGCCGATGCACGGCAGGTTCAGCACCTCTCGCCAGATGGCGGCAACCTGCTGCTGCAGCTCGGTTTGTGGCTCGACGTGCGCACGCTGCTGCCACACCGGGGCCGGCAATGCCTTGCGATCGACCTTGCCGCTGGGGCCCAGCGGCATCTGCGCCAGCGGGATGAGTTGTGCCGGCACCATGTAAGCCGGTAGTTGTTCAGCCAGCACCGTCAGCAATGCATCAGGCTGGGCGCTGCCGGTGTAGTAGCCGACCAGTTGTGCGCCGACGGCATCCTTGTGGATCAGCACCAGCGCCTGTTCGACCCCCGCTTGCGCCAGCAGGCAGGCCTGGACTTCCTCGGGCTCGACCCGGAAGCCACGCACCTTGACCTGCTGGTCGAGGCGGCCAAGGTACTCCAGCGCCTCGGTCTGCACCTGCCAGCGGGCGCGGTCGCCACTGCGGTACAGGCGTTCGCCATGGCCGTCGGCCCGGGGCACGAAGCGCTCGGCGGTGAGGCCCGGGCGGCCCAGGTAGCCACGGGCCAGGCCTGCACCGCCAAGGTACAGCTCGCCCGGTACACCAGGGGCCGTCAGTTCCAGCTCGTCGTCCAGCACGCGGCACAGCACATTGCCCAGCGGGCGGCCGATCGGCGAGTGCTCGCCATCGCTAGCCTGGCAATGCCAGTGGGTGACGTTGATGGCGGTTTCGGTCGGGCCATAGCGGTTGTGCAGTTGCACCTGTGGCAGCGCCTGTAGCACCCGGTCACGCAGCGCGACGGACAGCGCTTCACCACCGGAGAACAGCCGGCGCAGGCTGCTGCAGGCACCCGCCTGCGGCTCCTGGATGAATACCTGCAACAGCGGCGGCACGAAGTGCAGCGTGGTCACGCCATGGGTTTGCACCAACGCGGCGATGCGCTGCGGGTCACGGTGCTCGCCGGGGCCGGCAAGCACCAGCTTGCAACCGGTCACCAGCGGCCAGAAGCATTCCCACACCGAAACGTCGAAGCTGATCGGCGCCTTCTGCATCAGCACGTCACTGTCGTCCAGCGCATAGCTGGCCTGCATCCACTGCAGGCGCTCGGCCAGTGCTGCATGGGTATTGCCCACGCCTTTTGGCTGGCCAGTGGTGCCGGAGGTATAGATCACGTAGGCCAGGTTGTCGCCATGCAGGTGCAGGCCAGGCGCATGGGTAGGCCAGCTGTCCAGGTGCAACTGGTCGAGGGCAATGGCGCTGACGCCCTCGACCTGTGGCAGCCTGCCCAGCAGGCTGCTGTGGCTCAGCAGCAGGCCAGCGTTGCAGTCGCCGAGCATGTAGGCCAGGCGCTCGGCCGGGTAATCGACGTCCAGCGGCACATAGGCGCCACCGGCCTTGAGAATGCCCAGCAGGCCGACCAGCAGCTGCGGCGAACGCTCTACGGCGATGGCCACGCAGGTGTCGGGGCCGACGCCTTTGTCACGCAGGTAGTGGGCCAGGCGGTTGGCTTGCTGGTGCAGCTCGGCGTACTCCAGGCTGCCACCGTCCCACACCAGGGCGGTGCGCTGCGGGGTCAGGCGTGCCTGTTCATTGAGCTGCTCGACCAGCAGACGCTGCGGTGCCGCTACCGGTGCCTGGCCCCAGCTCAGCAGTTGCGCGCGGCCAGGCTCGTCGAGCAATTGCACCTCGCCCAGCGCCCGCTGCGGCTCGGCGCACACCTGCTCCAGCAGGGCCAGCAGGTGCTGGGCCAGACGCTGGACGGTGCTGGCGTCGAACAGTTCTGCGGCATAGTCGAAAGCCAGGCTCAGGCGGCCCTGGTGGTCTTCCTCACTGTGCAACTGCAAGTCGAACTTGGCTTCGCGACTGTGCCACGGCAGTTCTTCGGCCAGCAGGCCCGGCAGGCGGCGCAGGGCAGACAGGTCACGTTGCTGGTGGTTGAACATGACCTGGAACAGGCCTTGCTCGCGTGCCTCGGGCAAGGCGTCGACCAGTTGCTCGAACGGCAGGTCCTGGTTGGCTTGGGCGTCCAGGGTGGCCTGGCGCACCTGGGCCAGTAACTGATCGAACGGCAGGCGGCCATCGAGTTGCGCGCGCAGCACCTGGGTATTGATGAAGAAGCCGACCATACCTTGGGTTTCCAGGCGCGGGCGGTTGGCGTTGGGCACGCCGACGCGGATATCGGCCTGGCCACTGTAGCGGTGCAGTAGCGCCTGCCAGCCGGCCAGCAGGACCATGAACAGGCTGGCCTGCTGTTCGCGGGCCAGGCCCTTGAGCGCCTCGGTGAGCCTGGCCGGTACCTTGAGGCTGAAGCGGGCGGCACGGTGGTCGCGCTGGCTGGCGCGTGGATGGTCGGTGCACAGGTCGAGCACCGGTAGTTCATCTCCCAGGCGCACCTGCCAGTACTGCAACTGACGCTCGGCTTCGCCTGCGGCCAGCCACTGTCGCTGCCAGGTGCCGTAGTCGGCGTAACCCAGGGTCAGCGCTGCCAGGTTGGCCTCAAGGCCTTGGCAACGGGCGGCGTACAGTTTGGCGAATTCGTCGAGCAGGATGTTCAGCGACCAGCCATCGGCGACGATATGGTGCAGGGTCACCCATAGCTGATGGTGTTCATCGTCAAGGCGCGCCAGGGTCACCCGCAGCAATGGCCCATGGGTCAGGTCGAACGGCTGGCGGGCCTCGGTTTCCCGCTGGGCGGCGACCTGTTCGGCGGCCTGGCCTTCGAGGTCCAGGCGGCGAAGGTTGAACGCCTGTTGCGGCAGGATGCGCTGCAGGGCCTGGCCGTTCTCTTCGGCAAACAGGGTACGCAGTGATTCGTGGCGCGCCACCAGCGCCTTGAAGGCCGCTTCCAGGGCACTTTCGTCCAGCTCACCGCGCAACTGCAGGCCGGCCGGAATGTTATAGGCGGCCGACTGCGGGTCCAACTGCCATAGCAGCCACAGGCGGTTTTGCGCCAGCGACTGGGGCAGCGCCTGGGTGCGCTCCAGGGTGGCGATGGCCCCGACCCGGCCACCGCCTTCGGCGATGATCGCGGCCACGGCCTTGGCGTAATCAGCCAGTACCGGCGCCTCGAACAGGGTGCGCAGGCCCAGGTTGATGCCCAGTTCATCGGCCAGGCGTGCGGTGGCGTGGGTGGCGGCGATGGAGTTGCCGCCCAGCAGCAGGAAATGGTCGTCTGCTGCCACCGCCTCGACCTTGAGGATGTCGCGCCACACAGCGGCGATGCGTGCCTGTAGTTCATCGCCGGCTGCCCCCGTGGCAACGGGCTCGCCCACTTCAGGGAAGCGGGCATAGCAGTCCAGGCTGCCATCGTCCATGCGCAAGCGGCAGGCCGAACGCTGCAGCTTGCCGCTGGAGGTCTTGGGCAGCGCGCCCGGGTTCAGCAACAGGACCACGGCCGGGGCCTGGCGGCAGGCGTCGGCGATCACCTGGCGCAGGGTCTTGATCAGGTCCTGGGGTTTGATCGCCTTCTGCACGTTGCGGCTGACTTCCACCGCCACGCCGATGCCCTCCTCGCCTTGCTGCTCAACGGCGAACACCGCCACCCGGCCTTTGCGCAGCACATCCACTTCGCGCTCGAGGGTTTTTTCCAGGTCCTGCGGGTACAGGTTCTGCCCACGCACGATCAGCATGTCTTTCAGGCGCCCGGTGACGAACACTTCGCCTTCGCGCATGAAACCCAGGTCACCGGTACGCAGCCAGGTCTGGCCGTCCATCTCGACGAAGGTGCGGGCGCTGGCCTCTGGGTTGCGCCAGTAGCCCAGGGCGATGCTCGGGCCGCCGGCCCAGATCTCGCCCACCTGGTTGTCGCCCAGCACCTGCAGGCGTTGTGGTTCGACAATGCGCACGGCATGCCCGGGCTGCGGGTAGCCACAGCTCATCAGTACACTGCCCTTGCCAGGTTCCGCACGGTTGGCGGCGAAGGCTTCGGCGTCCAGCTCCAATGCGGCGATGCCCTGGCCACGGCGGCTGCCGCTGACGAACAGGGTCGCCTCGGCCAGGCCGTAGCTGGCGAAGAAGCTCTGTGAGTCGAAGCCGCAGGCCTGAAACTTGTCGGCGAAGGTCGCCAGGCTGTCCTGGCGGATCGGCTCGGAGCCGGAATAGGCCACCCGCCAACGGCTGAGGTCGAGCCCGGCCAGCGAGGCTTCGCTGACCCGCTCGCTGCACAGCCGGTAGGCGAAGTCGGGGCCGCCGCTGATGGTACCGCCGTATTCACTGATGGCCTGCAACCAGCGCAGCGGCCGGGCCAGGAAGTAGCCCGGCGACATCAGTACGCAGGGTACGCCGCTGAAGATCGGCTGCAACAGGCCGCCGATCAGGCCCATGTCGTGGTACAGCGGCAGCCAGCTGACGATCACGTCATCAGGATTGAGGTCGATGCCAAAGCCCTGGCGGATCAGTTGTTCGTTGGCCACCAGGTTGCCATGGCTGACCTGCACGCCTTTGGGCAATGCGGTGGAGCCTGAGGTGTACTGCAGGAAGGCGATGTCATCACCCTTGAGTGCGGGCTCGCGCCAGTTCGCAGCCAACGCCGGGTCCAGGCTATCCACTGCCAGCAGTTCGGGAGCGTTGGGCGCCGCCAGGGCCTCCAGGCCCTGCAGGCTGCCGTGCAGCGCCGCAACGGTCAGCAGCAGGCGCGGCTCGGCGTCGTCGATGATCGACAACAAGCGCTGCTGGTGGTGCTGGCGCGCGGACTCCGGCGGGTAGGCCGGCACTGCAATCACACCGGCATACAGACAGCCGAAGAACGCCGCCACGTAGTCTGGCCCGCTGGGGAACAGCAGCACTGCACGGTCGCCGAAGCCGGCCCGGGCCTGCAAGGCAGCGGCGATGGTGCGCGCACGCTGGTCGAGGTCCCGATAGCTGAGCACGGCCTGCTCGCCGGGCGCGTCGGCCAGAAAGCGCAAGGCGACTTTGTCCGGGCTCTGCGCGGCGCGTTGCGCCAGGGCCTGGACCAGCGAGAGCGGGAGTTCGAAGGCGTCCGTCATGGGGTGTTCCTGCCAGTGTCTGGTTGGGTCGGGCCGGCTGCTGCGCGAACGTGGGCGCGGCGGCGTGTGGCGGCCTGGGGTGTACACAGGGGAACGGATGGGCGGGGGGATAAATTAGCGTATGAAAGGGTTTGGGGGCTGCATTTGGGCTGCTGGGGGTATGCCTTGGGTGGTGCGGCGCTCGATCTCACAGGCGCTGAAAACGCCCTGCCATGCACCCAGCAAACCTCACGCCTTAGAACCGAAATCACATGAAACTAATTACATTTCGCATTTGACAATTATTATCATTCTGAATAGCTTGTCGCCCGTCGTAGGAAGCTTCCCAACTTTGGGTGCGTCCTTTCCCCTCTGTGACAAGGTGATTTCCATGGCGGAACAACTATCCACAAGTAAGTGCGATTCACCATTACTGCAGGCCTTCGTCGACAACCGCAGCATCCTGGTCAAGATTGCCGCCCGCATCACCGGCTGCCGCTCGCGCGCCGAAGATGTGGTGCAGGACGCCTTTTTCCGGCTCGGCGCCGCTCCGCACATCACCTCGTCGTTCAAGGCGCAGCTGAGCTACCTGTTCCAGATCGTGCGCAACCTGGCCATCGACCACTACCGCAAGCAGGCCATGGAGTTGAAGTACTCCGGCAGCGAGGAGGAAGGCCTGAACGTGGTCGTGCAAAACGCCTCCCCCGAAGCCACCCACATCAACCTCGCCGCACTGGATGACATTGCCGAGGCGCTGAACGAACTGCCTCAGCGCACCCGCTATGCCTTCGAGATGTACCGCCTGCATGGCGTGCCGCAAAAAGACATTGCCAAGGAGCTGGGCGTGTCGCCGACGCTGGTCAACTTCATGATCCGCGATGCGCTGGTACATTGCCGCAAGACGGCCAGTCGGCAGGCCTGATCAAGCAGAGTTCGCTTCTTCGCGGGCACGCCCGCTCCCACAGGATAAGCACAGACCTCAAAGACTGAGGGGGACCTGTGGGAGCGGACGTGCCCGCGAAGAAGCCACCTCGATATCAAGCCAGTTTGCAGCGGTCGAAAAACCGTTCCCGCCCCAGAATCATCAACGCCGCACGCTTGTGCGGGAAGTCGAACTCCTTGTCGCAATGGAAGCACTGGTCGTGCATGTAGCCGATCATCTTGCCGTTGTCGGCACGCGGCTCGGCCACCACCCGCTGGGTGCGTGGGTCATCCAGGAACAGGTAGTGCACCAGCGCCGATAGCCAACTGGCCACCTTGTGCGGCCCGCGGTGGCTCTCCTCCCCTACCAGCATGTGGATGCCACGGTCGTAGTCATCGGCCGGGTAGAACGGCGCAATGCGGTCTTCCTTGGCCCAGTACGCCTCGAAGTAGGCAAACGGCTGGTCATCGAAGCAGCCGATCAGCGTCAGGGTATGCGGGTCGGCCTCGAGCTTGCCCAGGTACTCGCGATGCTGCGCAAGGGTGCCACCCTCCTGCCAGAACGCCTCCACCCGTGGGTTGTTCTGCCAGCGGTTGAAGCGCTCCAGGTCATGCTCGATCTCCAATGTCCGCAGCGACACCCAACTGCCCAGGCGCGCATCGAAGCGCCGGTACACCTCGCCACGGGGCTTGGGCGTGCGGCGTGGGTGGCGCTTGCCGTTGCTGATCTGCATCTGCTGCGGGTATGCCACGGTGGCCGACTCGCCCAGCCACGGCTGCGGCAGCTGCCAGAACAGCGCTCGCTCGCACAGGTACTGGCCTGGCTGCTCACCGGCTAGCAGCAGGCCACTGGTCAATGCCTGGGGCAACGCCTCGGGTAGGTGCCAGGCCAGGCGCTGACAGGCCGGATCGCGGGACAGCAGCCAATAACAGGCGGCCCACAAGGCCTGATAGGGGCGCTCGGGGCACAGGCGCTCAAGGTGAAGGTGCAGGGTAGCGCCCGCCTCCAGGCGCAACTGGATCAGCGGGCGGCCTTCGAGGGACAGGCTCAGCCAGCTGTCGCCCTCCTCGGCACTGAGGCTGCGCCAGCGTGGTACTGACAGGGGCTGCGAAGCGGCATCGAACGGCATGGGCTTGACTCACGGCAATGAAGAAAAGGCTCACTGCTGAGAACGTTGCCGCGACGCGCGAATTTAGTTGCGTGGTGCGGCCACCGTGATGCGGTAGGGCTCGAAGATGCGCGCCAGCTCGCCGCTGTCGCGCAGGGCGCGCAGCAGCGCCGCGAACGACTGCTCGCCGATGGGTGCCCCCGGGCGCAGCAAGGCGTAGTGGTGGTAGACCTGGTCAATGCGCTGCGAAGGCACCAACCGCTCCCGGCTGGCCGGGTTGCGCGCCAGGAAATCGCTGAGGTAGGAACGCGTGACCAGGGCAATATCGGCGCGGCCGGCCTGCACCATCAGCAGGTTGCTGTCGTGGGAGTAGGTCAGGGTCGCGTTGAAGGCCTTGCGCAGGTAGTCCGGGTCGGGATTGAAGCCGGCGAACGCATAGTGATAGCCGTTGAACAGCGCCAGGCGCTTGCCATGCAGGTCATCGAAGTAATGCGGGTCACGGCCATTGGCCTGCCGGGCAACGAACACTTCGGCGTCTTCCAGGCCCATGTCCACGGTCTGGTGGGCAATCTGCTGCCAACCCCATTGCGGGTTCTCGAAAATGGCCATGTCGGTGCGGCCTTGCTGGAAGTCACCGAAACGCCGCTGGATGGACGTGGGCACCAGAACGAAGCGGTAGTGCTGCTGCGCACGATTGAGCGCGTCGACCAGTTGCGGCAGCAGGCCGGTGTCGGCGCCCTGCTCCGGGCGCACGGTGTAGGGCGGGAAATGCGCCGCGCCAATCTTCACTTCGACGGTACCAGCCGCCCATGACGGCACCGCCAGCCAGAACACAGCCAGCAGCATCAGGGAAGACAAGGCCTTGAGGCCGGGCGCTGGAGTCAAGACGGACACTCATCACGGTTCATGCCTGGGTCCGCCTAAGCTAGGCGTTTTCCGGGCCGGATACAACTGCCGGTTATGTGGCCCTTTGTGCCAAAGCCGCGGGCAAATTGCCAGGGGGTGCCGGATGCCCGGAGTTTGGCTACGCTCTAGCAGGATCTGCAAGGGAGCCTGGTATGGGCCATTGGTTGGTGATCGACCTGGAAGCCACCACCGACGATGGTGGGTGGCCGGTCACAGAGATGGAAGTCATTGAAATCGGCGCAAGCCTGGTTACCCGCGAAGGCCGCGAGGTCGACCACTTCCAGCGCTTCGTCAAGCCTCGGCGGCGGCCGCAGTTGACCCCGTTCTGCCGCGAGCTGACCCACATCAGCCAGGCCAGCGTGGACAGTGCCGCATCGTTCCGCGAGGTGTGGGCAAGCTTCGAGCGCTGGCTCGGGCACCACCGTGGGCAGCTTCAGGCCTGGGTCAGCTGGGGCGACTACGACCGCCAGCAGCTGCATCAGGAATGGCAGCAGCATGGGCTGGACAGCCTGCTGCGGACCCTGCCGCACATCAACCTCAAGCAACGCTTCGCCAAGGCTCGCCACCTGCAGCGCCCCACCGGCCTGAACGGTGCCCTGCAGCTGGCCGGCATGCACTTTTGCGGGCAGCAGCACCGGGCTCTGGAAGATGCGCGCAATACCGCGCGACTGCTGCCGTTGAGCCTGCCTGCGGGGGCTACCTGAAAGCAGATGACGGGGCCCGTGGGCTTGGGCATACTGGCCAGCCCTTTTCATCCCCCCTTTTCAGGAGTCGCCCATGTTCCAGGTCAACGAGTACTTCAACGGCACCGTCAAGTCGATCGCATTCGCGGGCGAAGAAGGCCCGGCCACTGTCGGTGTGATGGCCCCGGGCGAATACGAGTTCGGCACTGCCAAGCGCGAGATCATGCACGTGGTTTCGGGTGCGCTGACCGTGAAACTGCCAGGTAGCGACAACTGGGAAACCTTCAAGGCGGGCGACAAGTTCAACGTGCCGGCGGACAGCAAGTTCCAGTTGCAGGTGAAGGTGGATACCGCTTACCTGTGCGAGTACCGCGACTAAGCGTCAGCCTGGTCCGGCCTCTTCGCGGGTAAACCCGCTCCCACAGGTACTGCACAGTTTTCAGATCCTGTGGTGAACCTGTGGGAGCGGGCTCACCCGCGAAGAACCCGGCACTAACCCTTCAGGAATGCTGCAACCTTCTCAGCCGCCGCCTGCAAATGCTGCTCGTGGCTGAACCCCGAGGCCTTAAGCGGCTTCAGGTCATGGTCCCCCGCCACTAGCCAGCTCACCTCGATCGCCGGCGACAACGCATACCCTGCCACCGCCTCGCGGTTACCCAGCGCATCCCGCTCGCCCTGCACGATCAAGGTCGGCGTCTTCAATTCGGCCAGGTGCTCGACCCGTGGCTTCTCCGGTTTGCCCACCGCATAGAACGGATAGCCCAGGCACACCAGTGCATCAGCCCCCAACTCATCGGCCAGCAGGCTGGCCATGCGCCCGCCCATGGACTTGCCACCCACCGCCAGCTTGCCCGTGACCAAAGGTCGCACCTGCCGGTACACCTCGCGCCAGCACTCCAGCAACACCTTCTGTGGGTTCGGCGGCCGCTTGCCGCCGGTAACCCGGCGCTCGGCCATGTACGGGAACTCGAAGCGCACTACCGCCACCCCAAGCGCCGCAAGCCTTTGCGCCATTTCGTCCATGAACCCGCTGTCCATCGGTGCACCTGCGCCATGGGCCAGGATCAGGCAACCCTTGTAGCCGTCCTGGCCCTGAACGTGCGGAGGATCGCAGCGCAAGCCTGGGACATTTCCGACCTTCGCCCATTGATCCCCGTCAATACCGGCACTTTGCCCATTAATCATGCTTGCCTCGCTGTAAAGCCTGCCAAATAACCGTGGATGGGAACCCATACATGAACACAACCAGCAGTACCGCCTATAACTACAAGGTGGTCCGCCAATTCGCCATCATGACGGTGGTGTGGGGAATCGTCGGGATGGGGCTCGGCGTCTTCATCGCCGCCCAGCTCGCCTGGCCTTCCCTCAACTTCGACCTCCCCTGGACCAGCTTCGGCCGCCTGCGTCCCCTGCATACCAATGCGGTGATCTTCGCCTTTGGCGGCTGTGCGCTGTTCGCCACCTCCTATTATTCGGTGCAACGCACCTGCCAGACCACCCTGTTTGCACCAGGCCTGGCCGCGTTCACCTTCTGGGGCTGGCAACTGGTGATCCTGCTGGCGGCCATCAGCCTGCCGCTGGGCTACACCAGCTCCAAGGAATACGCCGAACTGGAATGGCCGATCGACATCCTGATCACCATCGTCTGGGTGAGCTACGCCATCGTGTTCTTCGGCACGCTGATGAAACGCAACACCAAGCACATCTATGTCGGTAACTGGTTCTTCGGCGCCTTCATCCTCACCGTGGCGATGCTGCACGTCGTCAACAACCTGGAACTGCCGGTCAGCCTGACCAAGTCCTACTCGGTCTATGCCGGCGCTACCGATGCCATGGTGCAGTGGTGGTATGGCCACAACGCGGTGGGCTTCTTCCTGACCGCGGGCTTCCTGGGGATGATGTACTACTACGTGCCCAAGCAGGCCGAACGCCCGGTTTATTCCTATCGCCTGTCGATCGTGCACTTCTGGGCGCTGATCACCCTGTACATCTGGGCCGGTCCGCACCACCTGCACTACACCGCCCTGCCTGACTGGGCCCAGTCGCTGGGCATGGTGATGTCGCTGATCCTGCTGGCACCCAGCTGGGGCGGCATGATCAACGGCATGATGACCCTGTCCGGTGCCTGGCACAAACTGCGCAGCGACCCGATCCTGCGTTTCCTGGTGGTGTCGCTGGCGTTCTACGGCATGTCCACCTTCGAAGGCCCGATGATGGCCATCAAGACGGTCAACGCCCTGTCCCACTACACCGACTGGACCATCGGCCACGTGCACGCCGGCGCCCTCGGCTGGGTGGCGATGATCTCGATCGGCGCGCTGTACCACACCATCCCGAAAGTGTTCGGCAAAGAGCGCATGTACAGCATCGGCCTGATCAACGCGCACTTCTGGCTGGCCACCATCGGCACCGTGCTGTACATCGCCTCGATGTGGGTCAACGGTATCGCCCAGGGCCTGATGTGGCGCGCGGTCAACAGTGACGGCACGCTCACCTACTCGTTCGTGGAAACCCTGGTGGCCAGCCACCCAGGCTTCATCGTGCGCTTCGTCGGTGGTGCGATCTTCCTCAGCGGCATGTTCCTGATGGCCTGGAACACCTGGCGCACCGTGCGTTCGCCGGCGCTCGATATCGCCCCTGCGAACGCCCAGCTGGCTTGAGGAGACCTGCCTGATGAAACATGAAGTCATCGAGAAAAACGTCGGCCTGCTGGCCCTGCTGATGGTGTTTGCCGTCAGTATCGGCGGCCTGACCCAGATCGTCCCGCTGTTCTTCCAGGACGTCACCAACAAACCGGTGGAAGGCATGAAGCCCTACACCGCACTGCAACTGGAAGGCCGCGACATCTACATCCGCGAAGGCTGCGTAGGCTGCCACTCGCAGATGATCCGCCCGTTCCGCGCCGAAACCGAGCGCTATGGCCACTACTCGGTGGCCGGTGAAAGCGTGTGGGACCACCCGTTCCTGTGGGGTTCCAAGCGCACCGGGCCGGACCTGGCCCGGGTCGGTGGCCGTTACTCGGACGACTGGCACCGTGCGCACCTGTACAACCCGCGCAACGTGGTCCCGGAGTCGAAGATGCCGTCGTACCCGTGGCTGGTCGCCCAGCAGGTCGACAATAGCCACACCGACACCAAGATGCGCACCCTGCGCAGCCTGGGCGTGCCCTACACCGACGCCGACATCGCCGGGGCCCGCGACGCGGTCAAGGGCAAGACCGAGATGGACGCCCTGGTGGCCTACCTGCAGGTGCTCGGCACCGCGATCAAGAACAAGAGGTGAGTGCGATGGAAATGGACATCGGCATGATCCGCGGCCTGGGTACCCTGGTGGTGATGATCGCCTTCATCGGCCTCACCCTGTGGGTATTCAACCGCCGCCGCGACCATGATTTCGCCGAAGCGCGCCTGCTGCCCTTCGTCGACGACCGCCTGCCCTCTGCCGGACAGGAACCTGCTGCAAAAAGGAGTAACGGGCAATGACCACCTTCTGGAGTACGTACATCTGCGTACTGACCATCGGTAGCCTGATTGGCCTGACCTGGCTGTTGCTCGCCACCCGCAAGGGCCAGAGCAACACCACCGACCAGACCATGGGCCACAGCTTCGACGGCATCGAGGAATACGACAACCCGCTGCCCAAGTGGTGGTTCTGGCTGTTCGTCGGCACCCTGGTGTTCTCGGTCGGCTACCTGATCCTCTACCCGGGCCTGGGCAACTGGAAGGGCATCCTGCCAGGCTATGAAAACGGCTGGACCGGCGCCAACGAATGGCAGAAGGAAATGGACAAGGCCGACGCAAAATTCGGCCCGATCTTCGCCAAGTATGCTGCCATGCCCGTGGAAGAAGTGGCCAAGGACCCGCAGGCGCTGAAAATGGGCAGCCGCCTGTTTGCCTCCAACTGCTCGGTATGCCACGGCTCGGACGCCAAGGGTGCCTACGGCTTCCCCAACCTCACCGACAAGGACTGGCGCTGGGGCGGCGAGGCGGAAACCATCAAGGCTTCCATCATGAACGGCCGCCACGGCGTGATGCCGGCCTGGGCCGAAGTGATCGGCGAGCAGGGCGTGGCGGATGTGGCCGCGTTCGTGCTCACCGACCTCGCTGGCCGCACCCTACCGGAAGGGGTCAAGGCCGACCCGGCCAAAGGCAAGGAGATCTTCGCCGGCAACTGCGTGGCCTGCCACGGGCCTGAAGGCAAGGGCACTCCGGCCATGGGTGCGCCAGACCTGACCCACCCGCAGGCGTTCATCTACGGTTCGAGCTTTGCCCAGTTGCAACAGACCATCCGCTATGGTCGCCAGGGGCAGATGCCGGCGCAGGCCGAGATCCAGGGCAACGACAAGGTGCACCTGCTGGCGGCGTATGTGTATAGCCTGTCGCAGGATCAAGCTTCGCCAGACCTGACAGCCAAGTAACACCCATTCGCGGCGGTTCGGCGTCCCGACTCGCCCGCTCCCACAGGTCAACCACAGATTTCAAGTATTGTGGTGAACCTGTGGGAGCGGGCAAGCCCGCGAAGGGCTGCAAAGCAGCCCCTCTCCCTGCTCTACCCCTCCTTGCACCCCCTCCGAACAGAACTAAGCTTGTTGCCTCAGTGGGCCTCGCTCCGAAAGGACCGAAGCAGACGCGGCGCGTAGCCTGTTGCCGTCCCGATAAAAAGCTTGACCGATCGATCAGAAA
Organism: Pseudomonas sp. 43(2021); assembly: GCF_017490805.1. Lineage (NCBI taxonomy): Bacteria > Pseudomonadati > Pseudomonadota > Gammaproteobacteria > Pseudomonadales > Pseudomonadaceae > Pseudomonas > Pseudomonas sp. 43(2021). The sequence continues at coordinate 193,495 of NZ_JAFGYJ010000003.1, read as the reverse complement.
AAGACGAAAAACGGTACACATTACAAATATTTATTTGTGTACAATCGCCAGAACCCGATTACTGCGGGACATCAGTGAACGGGCTCGGGCACGGGTCGGCGTACCAAAGTTGCGTTGCGGTAACCCCAGTGGTTATCAATACTGGCGCCGATTTTTCGACCAACAAGAACATCAAAACCGTGGAACCTTAGCAATGAGCACAGCAATCAGTCCGACTGCTTATAACTATAAGGTCGTCCGCCAGTTCGCCATCATGACGGTGGTCTGGGGGATCCTTGGCATGGGCCTCGGCGTCTTCATCGCCTCGCAGCTGGTATGGCCGCAACTGAACCTGGACCTGCCCTGGACCAGCTTCGGCCGCCTGCGCCCGCTGCACACCAACCTGGTGATCTTCGCCTTCGGGGGCTGTGCGCTGTTCGGCACCAGCTACTACGTGGTGCAGCGCACCTGCCAGACCCGGCTGATCTCCGACAGCATGGCCGCCTTCACCTTCTGGGGTTGGCAGGCGGTGATCGTCGGCGCGCTGATCACCCTGCCGATGGGCTACACCACCACCAAGGAATACGCCGAGCTCGAGTGGCCGCTGGCGATCCTGCTGGCCATCGTCTGGGTCACCTACGGGCTGGTGTTCTTCGGCACCATCGTCAAGCGCAAGACCAAGCACATCTATGTCGGCAACTGGTTCTACGGCGCCTTCATCGTGGTTACCGCGATGCTGCACATCGTCAACCACATCTCGCTGCCGGTAAGCCTGTTCAAGTCGTACTCGGCCTACTCCGGCGCTACCGACGCGATGATCCAGTGGTGGTACGGCCACAACGCCGTGGGCTTCTTCCTCACCACCGGCTTCCTGGGGATGATGTACTACTTCGTACCCAAGCAGGCCGAACGCCCGATCTACTCGTATCGCCTGTCGATCGTGCACTTCTGGGCACTGATCACCCTGTACATCTGGGCCGGCCCGCACCACCTGCACTACACCGCCCTGCCTGACTGGGCACAGTCGCTGGGCATGGTGATGTCGATCATCCTGCTGGCACCCAGCTGGGGCGGCATGATCAACGGCATGATGACCCTGTCCGGTGCCTGGCACAAACTGCGCACCGACCCGATCCTGCGCTTCCTGGTGGTGTCGCTGGCGTTCTACGGCATGTCCACCTTCGAAGGCCCGATGATGGCCATCAAGACCGTGAACTCGCTGTCGCACTACACCGACTGGACCATCGGCCACGTCCACGCCGGCGCCCTCGGCTGGGTGGCGATGATCTCGATCGGCGCCGTGTACCACATGATCCCGAAACTCTACGGTCGCGAGCAGATGCACAGCATCGGCCTGATCAACGCGCACTTCTGGCTGGCCACCATCGGCACTGTGCTGTACATCGCCTCGATGTGGGTAAACGGCATCACCCAAGGCCTGATGTGGCGCGCCATCAACGATGACGGCACCCTCACCTACTCCTTCGTCGAAGCCCTGCAGGCAAGCCACCCTGGCTATATCGTCCGCGCCCTGGGCGGTGCGTTCTTCGCCACCGGCATGCTGCTGATGGCCTACAACGTGTTCCGTACCGTACGTGCCGCCAACCCGGCACAGGCTGAGGAAGCCGCCAAGATCGTCGTCGTGGGAGCGCACTGATGAAGCATGAAGCCGTCGAGAAGAACATAGGCCTGCTGGCCTTCTTCATGGTCATCGCCGTGAGCGTCGGTGGCCTGACCCAGATCGTCCCGCTGTTTTTCCAGGACGTCACCAACAAACCCGTGGAAGGCATGAAGCCGCGCACCGCGCTGGAACTGGAAGGCCGCGATATCTACATCCGCGAAGGCTGCGTGGGCTGCCACTCGCAGATGGTCCGCCCGTTCCGCGCCGAAACCGAGCGCTATGGCCACTACTCGGTGGCCGGTGAAAGCGTGTGGGACCACCCGTTCCTGTGGGGCTCCAAGCGCACCGGGCCGGACCTGGCCCGGGTCGGTGGCCGCTACTCCGATGACTGGCACCGTGCACACCTGTACAACCCGCGCAACGTGGTACCGGAATCGAAGATGCCGTCGTACCCATGGCTGGTCGAGCACAAGCTCGACGGCAAGGACACCGCGAAGAAGATGGAAGTACTGCGCACCCTCGGCGTGCCGTACACCGACGCCGACATCGCCGGGGCCCGCGACGCGGTCAAGGGCAAGACCGAAATGGACGCCATCGTCGCGTACCTGCAGGGTCTTGGCACCATCATCAAGAGCAAACGGTGACGCTGATGGATATCGGGATGATTCGCGGCCTGGGCACCGTCGTGGTGATGGTGGCTTTCGTGGGCCTGGCGCTGTGGGTGTTCAACCCACGGCGTAAAAAGGACTTCGACGAAGCCACCCAACTGCCCTTCGCGGATGACCCCGAGGCCTGCCGCCACGTCGAGCAAGAGCACGCAAAAGCTTCTGGGAGCAAAAAACAATGACAACCTTCTGGAGTCTGTACGTTACCGTCCTGACCCTGGGCACCATCTTCTCGTTGACCTGGCTGCTGCTGTCGACCCGCAAGGGCCAGCGCGAAGAGGTCACCGACGAAACCGTCGGGCATGCCTTCGATGGCATCGAGGAGTACGACAACCCGCTGCCGAAATGGTGGTTCTGGCTGTTCGTCGGCACCATCGTCTTCGCCCTCGGCTACCTGGTGCTGTACCCGGGCCTGGGCAACTGGAAAGGCATCCTGCCGGGCTACTCGTACCTGGATAACGACAAGCAGACCGAGTTCTCCAACGGCCAGCCGGGCTGGACCGGCGTGCACGAGTGGGAAAAGGAAATGGCCAAGGCCGACGCCCGCTTCGGGCCGATCTTCGCCAAGTTCGCGGCCATGCCCATCACTGAGGTGGCCAAGGACCCGCAGGCCCTGAAGATGGGCGCGCGGCTGTTCGCTTCCAACTGCTCGGTGTGCCACGGCTCCGACGCCAAGGGTGCCTTCGGCTTCCCTAACCTCACCGACAACGACTGGCGCTGGGGCGGCGAGCCGGACACCATCAAGACCACCATCATGGGCGGCCGCCACGGCGTGATGCCGGCCTGGGCCGAGGTGATCGGTGACCAGGGCGTGGCCGACGTGGCCGCGTTCGTGGTCAGCAAGCTCGATGGCCGTACCCTGCCAGAAGGCGTGAAGGCCGATGCCGAGAACGGGCAGAAGATCTTCGCCGCCAACTGCGTGGCCTGCCACGGGCCCGAGGGCAAGGGTACGCCGGCCATGGGCGCGCCAAACCTGACCCACCCGCAGGCGTTCATCTACGGTTCGAGCTTTGCACAACTGCAGCAGACCATCCGTTATGGCCGCCAGGGGCAGATGCCAGCCCAGGAGCAGTTGCAGGGGAATGACAAGGTGCACCTGCTGGCGGCGTATGTTTACAGCCTGTCGCAGCAGGCCGAACCGGCCAAGGCCGAGTAAGGCAGGCCCGGCCTCTTCGCGGGTAAACCCGCTCCCACAGGCACTGCGCTCGCGTCAGAATCTGTGCGGTCCCTGTGGGAGCGGGTTCACCCGCGAAGAGGCCGGTACTGAAAACACATTTGTTGCAGGCTCCATGACCTGGATCAATTGACACCTGCCATAACACGATTCGTACCACGAACCCAACGCGACTAAAGGTCGCAGTGCAGCCCCATACCGCCATCAGCGGCGTATCATGGGCCGCAGAGCGCTAGCAGATTGCGCGAGACTGCGGCCGGCACGCACTGGCTGCGGCGTTTCTCCACTGCCGTGGGACTTGATGATGAGCAAGCAAATTCCGGTACATGACGTCACCCCGCCTGCCAACAAAGGGAAGGATTCCGTCGACCTCTACGCCTCCCGGGAAAAGATCTACACCCGTGCCTTCACCGGCCTGTTCCGACGCCTGCGCATGGTCGGCGGGGCAGTGCTGTTCCTGCTGTACTTCGGCACCGTGTGGCTGAACTGGGGCGGCCACCAGGCCGTGTGGTGGAACCTGCCCGAGCGCAAGTTCTACATCTTCGGCGCCACCATCTGGCCGCAAGACTTCATTCTGCTTTCAGGCATCCTCATCGTTGCTGCCTTCGGCCTGTTCTTCATCACCGTGTTCGCCGGCCGGGTGTGGTGCGGCTACACCTGCCCGCAAAGCGTGTGGACATGGATTTTCATGTGGTGCGAAAAGGTCACCGAGGGCGACCGCAACCAGCGCATGAAGCTCGACAAAGCCCCCATGAGCGGCAACAAGTTCCTGCGCAAGTTCGCCAAGCACAGCCTGTGGCTGCTGATCGGTTTCGTCACCGGCATGACCTTCGTCGGCTATTTCTCGCCGATCCGTGAACTGGCCACCGAATTCTTTACCGGTCAGGCCGACGGCTGGGCCTACTTCTGGGTCGGCTTCTTCACCCTCGCCACCTACGGCAACGCCGGCTGGCTGCGCGAGCAGGTGTGCGTGTACATGTGCCCCTATGCGCGCTTCCAGAGCGTGATGTTCGACAAGGACACGCTGATCGTTTCCTACGACCCGCGCCGTGGCGAAACCCGCGGCCCGCGCAAAAAGGACCTGGACTACAAGGCTGCGGGCCTGGGCGACTGCATCGACTGCACCATGTGCGTGCAGGTCTGCCCCACCGGCATCGACATCCGTGACGGCCTGCAGATCGAGTGCATCGGCTGCGCCGCGTGCATCGACGCCTGTGACAACATCATGGACAAGATGAACTACCCCAAAGGGCTGATCAGCTACACCACCGAACACAACCTGTCCGGGCAGAAGACCCACCTGCTGCGCCCGCGGCTGATCGGTTACGCCGTGGTACTGCTGGTGATGATGGTCGGCCTGGCCACCGCCTTCGCCACCCGTTCGCTGGTCGGTTTCGACGTCAGCAAGGACCGTGTGCTGTACCGCGAGAACGCCCAGGGGCGGATCGAGAACGTGTACAGCCTGAAGGTGATGAACAAGGACCAGCGTGACCACGTCTACGTGCTGGACGCCACTGGCCTGCCGGACCTGAAGCTTGAAGGCCAGCGCGAGATCCGCGTGGACGCTGGTGATATCGTCAGCCTGCCGGTGCAACTGTCGGTCGCGCCCGAGAAACTGCCGTCGACCACCAACGAAATCACCTTCATCCTCAAGAGCGCCGATGACAGCGACGCCCAGGTTGAAGCCAAGAGCCGTTTCATCGGCCCACAGATCCGCTAAGAGAGATAACCACCAATGCCTGCCACCGCCGCCAGCCCCTGGTACAAGCACCTCTGGCCCTGGATCATCATCGGTATCCTCGCCACCTCGGTGTGCCTGAGCCTGACCATGGTCAGCATCGCCGTGCACAACCCGGACAACCTGGTGAACGACAACTACTACGAGGCCGGCAAGGGCATCAACCGCTCGCTGGACCGAGAACTGCTGGCACAGAACCTGGGCCTGAAGGCCGGCGTGCACCTGGACGAGCTGACCGGCGAAGTGGACGTGCGCCTGGCCGGCAACAGCGACCCGCAGAGCCTGGAGCTGAACCTGATTTCGCCGACCCAGCCGGAGAAAGACCGCAAGGTGCTGCTGAGCAGGGTCGAGGCAGGGCGCTATGTGGGGCAACTGGAGGACAAGGTCGACGGGCGCCGTTTCGTTGAGCTGCTGGGTAGCGAAGGTGGCCAGGTTTGGCGCTTGTTCGAGGAAGAAAAGGTGGAGCATGGTGTGACCTTGCAGCTGGGTGATGAAGCGCTCCAGGGGGCCGAGCACCGATAAACGCACCTCCGCCGCTCCTTGTGGGAGCGGGTTTACCCGCGAAGGCGTCAGACCTGAAAGCATCATCGCCGGATCTGACGCTTTCGCGGGTGAACCCGCTCCCACAGGCACCGTGCCCAACCAGCCGATTTGTGTAAGGCAAATGATGTGATGACCCAGCCCACCCCCTGCTACCACTGCGCCCTGCCCGTCCCCGCTGGCAGCCGCTTCACCGCTGTGGTCCTTGGTGAGCCCCGGCAGTTCTGCTGCCCCGGCTGCCAGGCGGTGGCCGAATCGATCGTTGCCGGTGGCCTGGAGCACTACTACCAGCACCGCAGCGACAACAGCGCCAACCCCGAGGCCCTGCCCAATCAGCTACAGGACGAACTGGCCCTCTACGACCGCAGCGACGTACAGCAAACCTTCGTGCGCCATGCCGGCGATCTGGCCGAAGCTACCCTGCTGGTCGAAGGCATCAGCTGCGCCGCCTGCGGCTGGCTGATCGAAAAGCACCTGCGCAACCTGCCCGGTGTTGCCGAAGCACGCCTGAACCTGTCCAACCACCGCCTGTTGCTGAACTGGGATGACAAGCTACTGCCACTCTCGCGCCTGCTCGCCGAGCTGCGCCAGATCGGCTACGCCGCCCACCCCTACCAGCCCGACCAGGCCACCGAGCAACTGGCCCGCGAGAACCGCAGCGCCCTGCGCCGCCTGGGCGTGGCCGGGCTGCTGTGGTTTCAGGCGATGATGGCAACCATGGCCACCTGGCCGGAATTCAACATCGACCTGTCGCCCGAACTGCACACCATCCTGCGCTGGGTGGCGCTGTTCCTCACCATCCCCATCGTGTTCTACAGCTGCGCACCGTTCTTCAAGGGCGCGGCACGCGACCTGCGCACCCGCCACCTGACCATGGACGTTTCGGTGTCGCTAGCCATTGGCCTGGCCTTCGGCGCGGGCATCTGGACCGCCATCACCGGCAGCGGCGAGCTGTATTTCGACACCGTGGGCATGTTTGCGCTGTTCCTGCTCACTGGCCGCTACCTGGAGCGCCGCGCCCGCGAACGCACCGCCGCGGCCACTGCGCAGCTGGTCAACCTGCTGCCGGCCTCGTGCTTGCGCCTGGACTCCCACGGCCGCAGCGAGCGCATCCTGCTCAGCGAACTGCAGTGCGGTGACACGGTACAGGTGCTGCCAGGCGCAGTAATCCCCGCCGACGGGCGCATCGTCGAAGGCCGCTCCAGCGTCGATGAATCGCTGCTGACCGGTGAATACCTGCCGCAACCACGCCGAGTCGGCGAGCGGGTTACCGGCGGCACCCTGAATGTCGAAAGCACCCTGAACGTGGAAGTGGAAGCCCTCGGCCACGACTCGCGGTTGTCGGCCATTGTCCGCCTGCTGGAACGCGCCCAGACCGAGAAACCACGCCTGGCCGAAATCGCCGACCGGGCCTCGCAGTGGTTCCTGCTGTTCTCGCTGCTGGCCGCCGCAGCCATCGGCCTGTGGTGGTGGCACCTGGACCCGGCGCGGGCGTTCTGGATCGTACTGGCCATGCTGGTAGCGACCTGCCCTTGCGCGCTGTCCCTGGCCACGCCAACGGCGCTTACTGCTGCCACCGGCACCTTGCACAAGCTCGGCCTGCTGGTGACCCGCGGCCATGTGCTGGAAGGCCTGAACCAGATCGACACGGTGATTTTCGACAAGACCGGCACCCTGACCGAAGGCCGCCTGACCTTGCGCAGCATCCGCCCGCTCGGCAGCCTGCCCGCCGACCGCTGCCTGGCCTTGGCCGTGGCGCTGGAAAACCGCTCCGAACACCCCATCGCCCGTGCCTTCGGCCGCACCGCCACGCCTGCTGACGATGTGCAGAGCGTACCTGGCCTGGGCCTGGAAGGGCTGGTCGAAGGCCAGCAACTGCGCATTGGCCAGGCCACCTTCGTCTGTGCCCTGAGCGGCGCGGAAATCCCCAGTGTGCCGGAGCCACGCGGACAGTGGCTGCTGCTGGGCGACCGCCAGGGCCCGCTGGCCTGGTTTGGCCTGGACGACCGCCTGCGCGACGATGCCCCTGCCCTGCTGGCAGCCTGCAAGGCCCGTGGCTGGCGCACGCTGCTGCTGTCCGGCGACAGCTCGCCGATGGTTGCCGAAGTGGCCGCACAGCTGGGCATCGACCAGGCCATCGGCGGCCTGCGCCCGGACGACAAACTGGACCGGCTGAAGGCGCTGCAGGCAGCCGGGCACAAGGTGCTGATGCTGGGCGACGGGGTCAACGACGTGCCGGTGCTGGCCGCCGCCGACATCAGCATCGCCATGGGCAGCGCCACCGACCTGGCCAAGACCAGCGCCGACGCCGTGCTGCTGTCCAACCGCCTGCAGGCGCTGGTACAGGCCTTCGAACTGGCCCGCCGCACCCGCCGCAACATCCTCGAGAACCTGCTGTGGGCGACCCTGTATAATGGCCTGATGTTGCCGTTTGCCGCGCTCGGCTGGATCACCCCGGTATGGGCAGCCATCGGCATGTCGGTCAGTTCACTGATCGTGGTGCTCAACGCCCTGCGCCTGACCCGCCTGCCCTTGGCATCGGGCTTGCCAACGAATGAAGCGCCCCTGCCTGGGAGGAAGTCACCATGCCCGCCCTCTACGTCATGATCCCCGCAGCCCTGCTGCTGGTCGGCGTGGCCGTGTACATCTTCTTCTGGGCGGTGGACAGTGGCCAGTACGACGACCTGGAAAGCCCGGCCCACAGCATCCTGTTCGACGACCAGGACCCGCGCCACCAGGCGGCGGTGAAGCCTGACGACAGCCAGGCCGACACCGACAAGGAACCCCCACCCCGTGCCTGACCTGCTGCCCCTGCTGGGCTCGGCGATGATCCTCGGCCTGCTCGGCGGCGGCCACTGCCTGGGCATGTGCGGCGGCCTGATGGGCGCGCTGACCCTTGCCATCCCACCCGAACAGCGTGGCCGGCGTTTGCGCCTGCTGCTGGCTTACAACCTTGGGCGCATTCTCAGTTATGCCTGTGCCGGCCTGCTGCTGGGCCTGGCCGGCTGGGCCGTGGCCAGCAGCCCGGCGGCGCTGGCACTGCGGGTGGTGGCGGCGCTGCTGTTGATCGCCATGGGGCTGTACCTGGCCGGCTGGTGGAGCGGGCTGACCCGCATCGAGGCGCTGGGCCGGGGGTTGTGGCGGCATATCCAGCCAGTGGCGTCGCGCTTGCTGCCAGTGTCCAGCCTGCCCCGCGCGTTGCTGCTGGGGTCGCTGTGGGGCTGGCTGCCATGCGGCCTGGTGTACAGCACCTTGCTGTGGGCAGCCAGCCAAGGCAATGCCGGGTACAGCGCGGCGCTGATGCTGGCGTTCGGCGTAGGGACCTGGCCGGTGCTGCTGGCTACCGGATTAGCCGCGGAGCGGGTAAACATTTTGTTGAAAAGACGCAGTGTGCGGGTGGCTGGCGGGGTGCTGGTGATGCTGTTTGGTATCTGGACCATGCCTGGACCGCACCAGCATTGGTTGATGGGGCATTGATCGGGGCCGCTTTGCGACCCTTCGCGGGCAAGCCCACGAAGGGCTGCAGAGCAGCCCCAATGCCCTTGATACAAATCAACACAGATTCCTACAGACGGCCATAGACTCCGGGGCACTGCTGCTCTTTCCGGGGACCGCCCTCATGCTCGACGACCTACGTTGGGATACCGACCTGATCCGCCGCTACGACCTGGCCGGACCACGCTACACCTCTTACCCGACCGCCGTGCAACTGCACAGCGAAGTGGGCTCGTTCGACCTGCTCCACGCCCTGCGCGAGAGCCGTCGAGCCGTGCGCCCGCTGTCGCTGTACGTGCACGTGCCGTTCTGCGCCAACATCTGCTACTACTGCGCCTGCAACAAGGTCATCACCAAGGACCGCGGCCGCGCCGCGCCCTACCTGCAGCGCCTGGAGCAGGAAATCCAGCTGATCGCCTGCCACCTCGCCCCTAAACAACGTGTTGAACAGCTGCATTTCGGCGGCGGCACACCGACCTTCCTCAGCCATGTGGAACTGCGTCAGCTGATGGCCACCCTGCGCCAGCACTTCCATCTGCTGGACGACGATTCCGGCGACTACGGCATCGAGATCGACCCGCGCGAGGCCGACTGGTCGACCATGGGCCTGCTCCGCGAGCTGGGCTTCAACCGCGTCAGCCTGGGCGTGCAGGACCTCGACCCGGCCGTGCAGCGCGCGGTCAACCGCCTGCAGAGCCTGGAGCAGACCCGCACCCTGATCGAAGCCGCGCGCACCCTGCAGTTCCGCTCGATCAACCTCGACCTGATCTACGGCCTGCCCAAGCAAACTCCGGAAGGCTTTGCCCGCACCGTCGAAGAAGTGATCCGCCTGCAACCCGACCGCCTGTCTGTGTTCAACTACGCCCACCTGCCCGAGCGTTTCATGCCGCAACGGCGCATCGACAGCAATGACCTGCCCAGCGCGGCCGCCAAGCTGGAGATGCTGCACGCCACCATCGACCAACTGACCGCAGCCGGCTACCGCTACATCGGCATGGACCACTTCGCCCTGCCCGACGACGAGCTGGCCATCGCCCAGGAGGAAGGCACCCTGCAGCGCAACTTCCAGGGCTACACCACCCATGGGCACTGCGACCTGATCGGCCTGGGCGTGTCGGCCATCAGCCAGATCGGTGACTTGTACTGCCAGAACAGCAGCGACCTCAACACCTATCAGGACAGCTTGTCCAACGCCCAGCTGGCCACCCAGCGCGGCCTGCTGTGCAACCACGACGACCGCATACGCCGCGCGGTGATCCAGCAGCTGATCTGCCATTTCGAGCTGGATTTCGAGCCGATCGAACAGGCCTTCACCATCGATTTTCGCGGCTACTTCAACGACCTCTGGCCGGAACTGCTGACCTTGCAGCGCGACGGCCTGATCCGCCTGGACGACAAGGGCATCCGCATCCTGCCGGCCGGCCGCCTGCTGGCGCGCTCGGTGTGCATGGTGTTCGACGCCTACCTGGCAATGCACAACCGCCAGCGCTTTTCGCGGGTGATCTGAAACCGAGTCGTTCAACCGCATGGACAAGTTTCCTTGCCAGGCACACCATGGGCACAGCGAAGGCCCCGGCGCGCACCCGCCGCGGCCAGTCCAGCTCGCACCACAGCAGCGCACGCTGGCCTACAACCTACGCCGTGAGTTACCCTTACGTCTTATGTGTGCTTTCCCACAAGGATCGAATGAAAATGTCCGAGCCAGTCAAACTGCGCCCACACAACCAGGCCCATTGCAAGGACTGCAGCCTGGCCCCCCTGTGCCTGCCTCTGTCACTGAACCTGGAAGACATGGATGCACTGGACGAAATCGTCAAGCGTGGGCGGCCGCTGAAAAAAGGCGAGTTCCTGTTCCGCCAGGGTGACAATTTCGGCTCGGTCTACGCGGTACGTTCCGGCGCCCTGAAAACCTTCAGCCTCAGCGACAGCGGCGAAGAACAGATTACCGGCTTCCACCTGCCCAGCGAGCTGGTCGGCCTGTCGGGCATGGATACCGAGGCTTACCCGGTATCGGCCCAGGCCCAGGAAACCACCTCGGTGTGCGAAATTCCGTTCGAGCGCCTCGACGAGCTGTCGGTGCAACTGCCGCAGCTTCGCCGCCAGCTGATGCGGGTAATGAGCCGGGAAATCCGCGACGACCAGCAAATGATGCTGCTGCTGTCGAAAAAGACCGCCGACGAGCGTATTGCCACTTTCCTGGTCAACCTGTCGGCGCGCTTCCGCGCCCGCGGCTATTCGGCCAACCAGTTCCGCCTGAGCATGTCGCGCAACGAAATCGGCAACTACCTGGGCCTGGCGGTGGAAACCGTGTCGCGGGTGTTCACCCGCTTCCAGCAGAACGGCCTGATCCGTGCCGAAGGCAAGGAAGTGCACATCCTCGACCCGATCCAGCTATGCGCGCTGGCCGGTGGTGCAATCGAGGCCTGAAGCCGGCGTTTAGCGGGTATACTTGGGCATTCGTTTTTCCAGGATACCCGCAACAATGCACAGCGACGCCTTCGACCTCAAAGCCCTGATCCGCCCGGTAGTGGACTTCCCCAAACCCGGCGTGATCTTCCGCGACATCACCCCGCTGTTCCAGTCGCCGCGCGGGCTGCGCTATGTGGCCGACCAGTTCATCGAGCGCTATGTCGAAGCCGAGTTCAGCCACATCGGTGCCATGGATGCGCGGGGCTTTCTGATTGGCTCGATCATCGCCCACCAGCTGAACAAACCACTGATCCTGTTCCGCAAACAGGGCAAGCTGCCGGCCGACGTGCTGAGCGAGGGTTACCAGACCGAGTACGGCGAAGCCTTCCTGGAAGTGCATGCCGACAGCCTGTGCGAAGGGGATTCGGTGTTGATCTTCGATGATTTGATTGCTACTGGCGGTACGCTGCTGGCAGCGGCCAACCTGGTGCGTCGGACCGGGGCGCAGGTGTTCGAGGCGGCGGCGATCATCGATCTGCCAGAACTGGACGGCTCGCGCCGTTTGCAGGCGGCGGGTGTGCCGACCTTCTGCCTGACCGAGTTTTCGCTCAGCGAGTACTGAGTTTGATTTTGGGGCTGCTTTGCAGCCCCGGCAATTCTGAATCAGAGCGAAATCGGCCGCCGCCCCGCAAAGGCATGGGCCAAGGTCCCACCATCCACCAGCTCCAGCTCGCCGCCCAGCGGTACGCCATGGGCAATCCGCGACGCCACCAGGCCCTTCTCGCTCAGCAACTGGGCAATGTAATGCGCCGTCGCCTCCCCTTCCACCGTCGGGTTGGTCGCCAGGATCACCTCGGTGAAGGTGCCCTGTTCCTCGATACGCGCCATCAGCTGCGGAATCCCGATCGCCTCCGGCCCCAGGCCATCCAGCGGTGACAAATGGCCCTTGAGCACGAAGTAGCGGCCACGGTAGCCGGTCTGCTCCACCGCATACACGTCGGTCGGCCCTTCGACCACACACAACTGGGTATCGTCACGGCGCGTGTCGGCGCATTGCGGGCAAAGCTCCTGCTCGGTCAGGGTGCGGCACTGACGGCAATGCCCAACTCCTTCCATGGCCTGGGTCAAGGCCTGGGCCAGGCGCAGGCCGCCACTGCGGTCACGCTCGAGCAGTTGCAGGGCCATGCGCTGGGCGGTTTTCTGGCCGACACCCGGGAGAATACGCAGGGCATCGATCAGTTGGCGGATGAGAGGGCTGAAGCTCATGGGAAAGGCCTGACAAACAAATAAGAGGCGGTTTATACCCAGCGGGGGGCAATGGCGTCAAATCGGCCCCGCGACCTGTGCGGCCCGCCTTGTTTGTGGGAGCAGCCTTGTGTCGCGAAAGGGGCGCGCAGCGGCCCCGGGATTTCAGCTTCGCAGCGTGAATTGCCGGGGCTGCTGCGCAGCCCTTTCGCGACACAAGGTCGCTCCCACAAAAAACAGACCGCACCAGGGTTGAAATCTCACCAACAAAAAAACCGCCGCTGTTGTCAGCGGCGGTTTTCGGTAACGCAAATGCCCTTAGAACGGCATCTTGAAGCCCGGCGGCAGCTGCATGCCAGCGGTCATGCTACCCATCTTGTCCTGGCTGTTCTGCTCGACCTTGCGCACAGCGTCGTTCAGCGCGGCGGCGATCAGGTCTTCCAGCACTTCCTTGTCGTCTTCATCAGTCGACATCAGGCTCTGGTCGATACTGACACGCTTGACGTCGTGACGACCGGTCATCACCACGCTCACCAGACCGCCACCGGACTGGCCGGTGACTTCGGCGTTGGCCAGCTCTTCCTGCATCTTCTGCATCTTTTCCTGCATCTGCTGGGCCTGCTTCATCAGGCCGGCCATGCCACCTTTCATCATGGGGGTATACCTCGATTGGGTCATGTGATGCGGCCCGGCACCGGGCCGGCCGCATGGTTATCCGTTACTGGCCCTGATTCACCAGGGCTTCTACAGGCTCAATAGTATCCTGCCGCACCTTGGCGCCGAACAACTTGATCATCTGCTGGATCAACGGATCCTGTTCGATCGAGTTGACTGCGTCCTGCTGGCGCTCGGCACGCTTGCGCGCCGCTGCCTGGGCCGGGGTTTCCTGCTCGGGCAGGATCAGTTCGATACGCAGGTTCAGCGTGCGCCCCAGGTGCTGGTTGAGCGCTTCGTTCAGGCGCCGCTGCTGGGTGGCGTTGAACAGCGCACCCTGGCCAGGGTCCAGGTGCAGTAACCAGTCGTCGCCATCAGCGGCGATCAACGTACAGTTTGCCGCGATGTTGCCTGTCATCCCGGACACAGGCAACTGTGGGAATAATTCCAGCCATTGCAGGGCCAGGCCGGTGGCTGGCTTGGCTGCTGGCAGCGGCTCGGCTGCCGGCCTGGGTGCTTCTTCCTGGACGTGCTCGGCCAGTTCGTCCAGGTAGCTGAAGCCGACCGGGTCGCTCTCGCCGCCGTAATAGTCTTCGTCCAGTGGCGGCTCATCGTCGCGGTCCATGCCCACGGCGGCATAGGCGGACGGGTCGAAGGGCGGCTCGTCGTCGTGTGCCGGGGCGGCAGGCGCCGGCGCCAGCGCAGGGGGCGGTGCAGGAGCCGGCGCAGGCTCGGCCACTACCGGTGCGGGCGCTGGTGCGGGCTCTTCCCATGGCAGGTCAACCGCCTCTGCCACGGGCTCTGGTTCGGGTTCTGGCTCAGGTTCACAAACCGGGGCAGGCTCAGCCGCCACCACAGGCTCTACAACCGGCTGTGGCGCTGGCTCGACCGGTGCGGGCGCCTGCACTTGTGGCGCGGCAGCCGGTGCAACAGGCTCCACGACAGCAGCAGCCGGCGGCGCCACGGCAACCGCCGGCGCTGCCACCGGTGTTGCAGGATCAGCTGTGGCCTGGCTGATCCCCGCTGGCTTTAGTACCGGCTTCGGCGCATCGTCGGTGTCGGCCGGGCGGAACGCCAGCATGCGCAGCAGGACCATTTCGAAACCGCCACGCGGGTCCGGCGCCAAGGGTAGGTCACGGCGGCCGATCAGGCCCATCTGGTAATAGAACTGCACATCCTCGGCCGGCAGTGCCGAGGCCAGCGCCAGCACTCGCTCACGGTCGCCCTGGCCGTTGTCCACCGCTTCCGGCAGCGCCTGGGCAATCGCCACGCGGTGCAGCACATTGAGCATCTCGGCCAGCACGCCAGCCCAGTCCGGCCCCTGCTCGGCCAGGTTGCGCACGGCCTCCAGCAAGGCCCGGGCATCGCCTTCGAGCAGCGCCTGCAGCACACCGTAGACCTGGCCATGGTCGAGGCTGCCAAGCATGGCCCGCACATCGGCGGCCAGCACCTTGCCTTCGCCAAAGGCGATGGCCTGGTCGGTCAGGCTCATCGCGTCACGCATCGAGCCATCGGCCGCGCGGCCCAGCAGCCACAGGGCGTCCGGCTCGAACGGCACATTCTCGGCGGCCAGTACATGGCTGAGGTGTTCGACCACCCGCTCCGGGCTCATGTTCTTCAGCGAGAACTGCAAGCAGCGCGACAGGATGGTGGCCGGCAGTTTCTGCGGGTCGGTGGTGGCAAGGATGAACTTGACGTAGGGTGGAGGCTCTTCCAGCGTCTTGAGCAAGGCGTTGAACGAGTGAGTCGAGAGCATGTGCACTTCGTCGATCAGGTAGACCTTGAAGCGCCCACGGCTCGGGGCGTACTGCACGTTATCGAGCAGTTCACGGGTGTCCTCGACCTTGGTGCGGCTGGCGGCGTCGATCTCGATCAGGTCGACGAAACGGCCTTCGTCGATCTCCCGGCACACCGAACAGGTTCCACAGGGCGTGGAGGTGATACCGGTTTCGCAGTTCAGGCACTTGGCGATGATACGCGCAATGGTGGTCTTGCCCACGCCCCGGGTACCGGTGAACAGGTAGGCATGGTGCAGGCGCTGATTGTCCAAGGCGTTGATCAAGGCCTTGAGCACATGGGCCTGGCCGACCATTTCGCGGAACGAGCGCGGACGCCATTTACGTGCAAGAACCTGATAACTCATCGAAAAACCATCGTAGCCTGATCGAGCGGAAGATCGCTAATGCTAGCGGAGCGGGGGCAAAATTGCACCCTGCGCAGCTCGGCTAAGCTATGAAACTGTACGCTGTCCAGGGAGGATAAGCCTTGCGAAGATTACTGGCCTTGCTGTTGCTCTGGACCTCGCAGGGCATGGCCGAACAGCCGCTGCTGCGCTTTTCCGTGGCCGAGAGCTGGAGCATGCCGTTGGTGCGCATCGAAGGTGACCAGCCGGTTGAAGGCCTGCTGTACGACCTGACGCAGGCGTTAGCCAAAGAGGTGGGCGCACGCCCTGTTTACCATGTGATGGCCCGCCTGCGCCTGCAGGAGGCCATGGTCCACGGTGATATCGACGTGCGCTGCTATGTCAGCAGCCAGTGGTTCGATGACCCTCCAAGGAATTTTGTCTGGAGCATTCCACTGATTCACCAGCGCGACCTGCTGGTCGGCCGCCCGGGCGACAGCCCCCCGCTATCTCTGCAACAACTGCCACCCCAGGCGATCGGCACGGTGCTGGGCTACACCTATTCGACCCTGCAGCCATTGCTTGACCAGGGCCGACTGCACCGTGAAGACAGCCGCAACCAGTTGCTGGTGCTACAGAAGCTGCAGGCCGGGCGGTATCGGCATGCGGTAAGCAACCAGTTATCGTTGCAGTGGTTCAACCAGGGCTTGCCGGCGGAACAGCGCCTGCAGCCGCTGGCAGTGCTGGAGGAACAGGACCTGGGGTGCATGGTGCGTAACGACCCGGCGATTCCGGCACAAGAAGTGTTGCGGGCGCTGGTGCGGATGAAGCAGTCGGGGGAAGTCGAGCGAATTGTGCAGCGCCATGGTGGGGCGGGCTATCCGACCACCATGTCTGTGGCTCGCCCCTGATTTCCTGGAATACCGGCAGGCACAACAATCTCGAAGTCGGCGCGATCACTGTGGGAGCGGGCGAGCCCGCGAACACCGGCAACGCCGGTGCCATCCACCGAGTCACCTTCTGCGCGGGCATGCCCATTCCCAGAACCGCCAGAAATCTTGATCCGTTGGCCCTCACACCAAAGCCAGCAAATCCGCACTCAAGAACAACCCCACGCCAAACACAAAATGCGTAGCCAGGCTCTTCAGGCAGTTGCGCGCCGGCGTCGGCGTCCTCGACGCAAAGAACCCCGCCCCCATCGCCGGCTGCATGAAGCACAACGGCGCCACGACGGTCCCCACACCAACAACCAGCGCAGGCAACACTGTAGGCGCCAGTAGCCAACCCTCGCCCACGATCACAACCAGCAGCATCGCGAACAGCACGCCGATGGCGTAATGAATCCCCCACCCCAACGCCAGCTCATGCCGTACCGGCTCAGCCTTGGCAATCGCCTGGTGCCGCACACGCCCGTACAGCAGATGCCCCGCCCAACGCCCAACCATGGCGAAATTCAGCGTGGCGACACCCAGCCGCCTCAACAGCAGCCCCCACAGGTCCATCATCACCGTGGCGCCAATGCCAATCGGCAAGGCAGCGGAAACCATCGCAGCAAACGTCATTGAACAAGCCCTCGAAGATTGACGGTCATCACTCTGCCGCGCAGCATAGAAGTTGAAGTCAACTTCAAGTCAAGAGCCCGAAATGGACATTGCCGACGTCGCCAAACGCACAGGCGTACCCGCCTCGACGCTGCGCTACTACGAGAAGAAAGGCCTGCTCAAATCACTCGCCGGACCTGGCCAGCGGCGGCAGTTCGCAGCCGATGTGGCAGACAGGCTGGCGCTGATCGCCCTGGGCCAGGCTGCGGGGTTTTCGCTGGATGAAGTGGGGGCGATGCTGGTGGACCTGCAGGTCGACCGGCAGATGCTGATCGCCAAGGCCGACGAACTGGATGCACGGATCAGGCGCTTGCAGTCGATGAGCAAGGGCTTGCGGCATGCGGCGCAGTGCCCTGAGGAAGATCACCTGGCATGCCCGAAATTCCAGCGGCTGATGAAGCTGTCGGCGGCGGGGCATGGAAAGAAACAGGGCGGCTCAACAGTTGTCTTGAAGCGGGCAGGTTAAAACCACCAGTTGAATGCATCATCATCTGAACAGAGTGATGGCCATACAATATCAATACGCCACTACTCAGTGTAGAGTTACGCGCCTCCGCGCCCAGCCGCGCGCCGAGAACAGTACTCACACTCAGGAAATGTTGCATGTCCACAATTCGAAATCTGACCGCTGCCGCACTGATAGCACTGACCACTGGTTGTGCTACCGGTCTCAATTCGGCCCAAGAGTCGGAACTTGCCAGCTTTCGCGCCAGAAACCTCGCGGTTGAAGAAAAAAGCCCAGGGCTTGCTGCCGGCCTTGGCCTGCTTCCAGGTGGCGGTTCGTTCTATGGTCGCGCGTACGGCTTTGGCGTGGTGAACCTGCTGTTCTGGCCGCTTTCCATGCTTTGGGACCCGGTGAGTGGGCATGACGCTGCAGAGATGATCAACTACCAAGCCACCAAAGCCCACGTTGCAACGCTGAAAAAGCACGACATGGACGAGCTGGATGCCAAGCTGGAGTCCGATTCGATCGACCTCAAGCGCTACACGCTCGATAAACGCAGAATCGATGAGAAGTACAACCTGTAAAGGCCTCTGCCGAACAGCGCAACGCTCGGCCTGAGGCTTGTACGCTCCCAGCAATGCCGCGGCGCAGCCTTTTCAATCGTTGAAGCCATACATGATGTATGGCTTTCGTCTTGCACTACCGGCATATCACTCAAGGATTATTCAAGTGACCTACTTCCGTGTGTTTCTAGTCTCGGTATTTATCGCCCTTTGCACAGGGTGCGCTTCGCCTGCTCAAATCTCCGGAATGTCCGTGGCATCCGACCAGACCGATGCGCAGTTTTATGACCAACGCCTGCATCGCAACATTCAGGTGACCGAAGTAAATGGCGGAGACGCCACCAACCCGCTCTGGACTTCGGAAATCGACGGACCGGACTTCGGTGCTGCACTCAAACAATCACTTGCCAGTGCTGATCTGCTTGGCGAAGCACCCGCTGCCTACACCCTGCGTGCCAACCTGCTACGCGTCGACCAACCCATTTTTGGCCTGGATTTCGAAGTCACCTGCGAGGCTGAGTACACACTGACCGAGTCAGCTTCAAACACCGTTATCTTTCGAGAGATCATTCGAACGCCCTTTACCGCTGGCGTGGGCGACTCCGTTATCGCGATCAAGCGCCTGCGCCTGGCCAACGAAGGCTCGGCACGCACGAATATCAGCACACTGCTGAAGCGCCTCAAGGAACTCAAGCTTGAGGCCAATCAGGTTTCTTTAAAGTAATGAGTACCTGCTGATACCAGGCTTTCGATGCGGGTAGGACGATAGCGCCTACTCCGCTGCATCGGCGCGGTCACGGCAGGAATGGAAGGCAGAGGGCACCTAGCGGCGCCGGGCACATGCCTGCGTCTTGCAGCCCCCGAAAGATTGCTTTCTGGAAGGTGCCGACTCCTTTGCCCGAAGATCGAATACCAGCACCTGCGCATCCGTAGCGTGGCTGAACGTGACCGCCTGGGTTTCCGTCAGCTTCAATCCGTCGCCTTCCACAACACGTTCTCCGTTCACCCGGAGCTTGCCAGCGACAACATGGACATAGGCCTGTCGTCGCCCTGCTCAAGCAGGGCCTGGAGAACAAGAAAGCTGCCAATCCAGAATGGAAGCCATCGGGTAAAGGGCGGAACGCTGCCAAATGGACCAAGGTACAAACACTGATGCGGGAACATCCAACCATGTCTGCTGAAATGATCGCTAAATTGGCAGATTGTGGTGTCGCCACAGTGTACAGGATCAAGAAAGAATCGAAGGTGGCGTGAGGAGAACGCTCTGCGCCTGTTGTGCTGATCAACAGACGCAGCGATAAAGGCGAAAGGTTATTTTCAAATTACGGCGCCTGTCATCTGCCCCCTCGCACTTGGCTAAGCACCTAGGAAAAACCACCAGAATTATTTTTCCAGTCAGCGAATTACCCACTATTTGAAGCGCACTCTTTTTATAGCGGCGGGACGGCTCTCGCTCAACGGGACTTCACAGTATAAAGTTTTGACTTCCTAACCGCCCCGGGAAACTTTAAAACCTCTTTAAGATAGTGTCGCATAGCGTGACAAATTTCATCTGGAGCCCTAGGATCGAACAATATGGAGTCAATCAGATCAATACCATCGAAATCAACTGTGATTCCTTTCAGCACACCGCCTTCTTTTCTCTCTGCATTCGAATTAAATAGGATTGCCCGCACTTCACTTTCGTGCTCAAAAGCCGACCTTTTAATGCACAGTAAATCAGCACCAAGTGACGGACTAGTGAAATCACTGTCACTCATGAGAGACTCTAGCTGTACAGTTTCTTTTTTATAATCCGCTTGACTTAGGTACTTGACCTTTTCCAAGCGCCTTTTGAAACCCTTATTGTTCGCAGTGTAGGCTTGCATAGCTTGAGTTAGCTTACCTACTCTAGTGCGAAGACGAACACCAAGAAAATTAGGGGAATAGATTCTCCACATTGCATCCGACATACTGGCTGTAGTCCAACACTGAGCAAAAATCGCATGGTCGTAACTATGTTTTACATGCGTTTCATAAGGGTCCTCCCACTGAGACGGATGCGAGAAAAAAAGTGTCCCTTTTAAAACCTGTACTGCGTGATCAAACCTCATAATACGATACAAGTATTTATTATCCGACATATTTACCATACCATACCTCGCACCCCCAAATATTAGCATCCATACAATTCCAGCAAGACAATTCGAAGCTGCACCTCCCACCACCCGCAGACTATCGGATATAATATAGAAATCAATTAATCAAATTGTTCCACTGCTGTCTAAAGCTCTCAAAAACATTATCACGATCATCACTATACGTTCTCACCAGCGCTTCGATATCCTTATCCTCCAAGACAAGCATATAACCCCGTCTATCCTTGGCAGTATCCTTACACCTTTCCAACAAAAGCACCCTATCTTCGATGGACCGGCATACTAGAATACCAACTTGCCCTCTACTCGGCCCAAATCTAGAAGAAAGTTGATCGATCTCAGGATTACCAACCTCCTTGCCGTAGTTCTTGCACTCAATGAATATCAATGGAGCACAGTAATGAAGAGACAGCCATGCAAAAAAACCACTCTTTGCCTCATTGCTATATGTGATGTCAACTCGTTTCCGACCCTGGTGCAAAATAGCCTGTTTCTTAGGATTGCAAAGAGAAGGATAGAAAATAACCGAGAAGATTTTTTCGATTATCTTTTCGTAAGCATCCGCATCATTTCTTCCCGGAGCCAAAGCTTTCATTTCAAGCAACAGAGCGTCAAGATCAGGAAGCTCTACTCCCTCCACCTCTGAAAGCTGTTCATGAGACAATGGTGAAGAGACGTTACTTTCTTTGTATTCCCTATACTCATCCAAAACCCTAGGACGCAACTGAGTCTCTCGTACAGCTGCCAATTTATCACGCCCATACTTTTCCATCAGCGCCTTTTTAGTAACCCGCTCCCTACCATCACTCAAAACTTCTACAAGACTTGATCTTGCACTTAAGTGCTCCTGCTGCATTTGAGGCAACAAATAATTGCGGTAATACTCATCAAACCGATAACTAAGACGCTGACGAACTAGAAGTTTAGGAACTAAAATCACCTTTCCGTAAGGTGTAATTGGCAAAGGAACGAGAGCTGTTTCCCATTTCCCAGCCTCCGCATTCCATATAGGACCAGAATCAACATCAGGAGTTAAAGGAACACCATAGAAAGAACACATATCTTGCGTATACCTAATAAGTGGTCCACGCAAAATATTGCACACTGCATCAGATATCATGTCAGTTCCTATACCCGGAATGAGCAATGCAGTGTCTTCAAGGTCTCTCAGTAGACCGGTTCTTACAGCATCGCTTTGACTGAGAGCTCCCCAGACGCTCTTAGCCGACCCACTACCAAATCCATGCCCTCGAGACTCATGAGCCGAGTAGCCCAAATGGAATTCATTCCGTTCATTCAGTGATGAAAGCAGTCTTTGTGCTTTATCATTACTTCCAGAACGAATTAAAGTCAGTACTTCTTCAAAGAAAGTCTGGAGGAGTGATGCTAATTCATTTCCCCATGGACTACTTAAAGACTTTATTGCAGTTGGCTCCAAGAAAACAGGAACGTCAGTGTCCAAACGAATATCGACAAAATCTAAGTAGGGCTGCGTCAACCCAAGTTTGAAGTGTTCAGAAAATCTCATCATTCCCTCGATTACTGTTAAGTCAAGACCTAACAATACCGGGAGGAAAGTCATTTTGCCATCACCCAAGCGACTTACTTTGGTCGGATGCATAAACAGACGGCCAGATCGAGACCCGTATACGTTGGCGTCGCACTGAAATGCTGGTCAGGAGCGAAGAGCTGATTGGATAAAGCGTGAGCACAAGATAACATGCTGCTTATGGTGCACCACTTAGGTGTACCTAAACGCTGTCACACTTAGAGATTTTTGAGCGAGAAATCCTTGAGAATTCAAGGACTTGCGTAATGGAGGCGGCCCCACCAGCCACACCCCGGCACTCGATGTTCCCGCTATGGCTGCTCCCTTCCGGGCCTGACCAGGTTAACGGGTAATCAATGCGGGGGGACCGATGGGGCCACCACTACAAGGCTCGCTGAGCAGCGAGTGGCGCCATTGTACCGGTCTTGGGGGCAGATACAACCTCTGGAGGAGAAAAAGTCATCATTTCTCAATGACTTGTCCCGGCCGGGGTGGCCAGGAGCCGCCAATTCGCGGGTGAACCCGCTCCTACAGGGGTAGCGCTGACAGCACGACCAGCGCAGGACCTGTGGGAGCGGGCGCGCCCGCGAAGCAGGCGCCGCGGCGGATGGCACGGGCTTCGCCCGTGTTCGCGGGCACGCCCGCTCCCACATGGACCGTGCAAGGACTTCTAGACAGCGATGCCCTGCTCGCCCAGGAAGGTGACAAAGGCATCTTCATCGAGCACCTTCACCCCCAACTCACTGGCCTTGGCCAGCTTGGAGCCCGCCCCCGGCCCCGCCACCACACAGTGGGTCTTGCCGGAAACCGAACCCGCTACCTTGGCCCCCAGACTTTCCAGTTTCTCCTTGGCAATATCGCGGCTCATGCGCTCCAGGGTACCGGTCAGCACCCAGGTCTGGCCGGCCAGCGGCAAGCCTTCAGCCACTTTCTTCTCGCTGCTCCAGTGCATGCCGAACGCCAGTAACTGTGCCTCGATGTCCCGGGCCAGCTTCTGGTTGGCTTCATCCTTGAAGAACTCGCGCACGGCTTCGGCCTGCTTGGCCGCCAGGGCCTGGCGCAGGTCGATACCGTCGGCGGCGATGATCTTGTCCAGGCTGTCGAGCTTGGCCACCAACTTTTCGGCACCGGTCGGGCCAACCGAGGCGATGTCGAGCTTGGCGATCATCCCGGCCAGGGTGGTGCTGGCGGCGAATTCGGCAGCCAGCTCGCCTTCGTCCTGCAGCTGCATGCCGCTGTCCAGCAGCTGCTTGATGACCTTGCGGTTGTGCTCGTCCTGGAAGAAGTTGTGGATCTCGTAGGCCACCTCCAGGCCGATGTCCGGCAGGTAGGTGAGCACCTGCGGCAGCGCCTGCTGCACTCGCGCCAGGCTACCCAGCGAGCGGGCCAGTACCTTGGCGGTCTCCTCGCCTACGTCCGGGATGCCCAGGGCGTAGATGAAGCGCGCCAGAACCGGGCGCTTGCTGGCTTCGATGGCATCCAGCAGCTTCTTGCTGGACACTTCGGCAAAGCCTTCCAGGCCGACGATCTGGTCGAACTCCAGCTTGTACAGGTCGGCCGGCGAGCCAATCAGGCCTTCGTCCACCAACTGCTCGACGCTCTTCTCGCCCAGGCCGTCGATATCCATGGCGCGGCGCGACACGTAGTGGATGATCGCCTGCTTGAGCTGGGCGCCACAGGCCAGGCGACCGACACAGCGGTACACCGCGCCCTCGCTGGTGGTTTCCTTGCCCTTGCTACGCTTGACCAGTTGGGTACGCTCGACCTGCGAGCCGCACACCGGGCACTCGCTCGGCACCTGCACCGGGCGGGCATCCTCCGGGCGGCGCTCCAGCACCACCTGCATCACCTGCGGGATCACGTCACCGGCGCGGCGGATGATCACCGTGTCACCAATGCGCAGGCCCAGGCGGGCGATTTCGTCCATGTTGTGCAGGGTGGCGTTGGACACGGTCACACCGGCGACCTTGACTGGCTTCAGGCGTGCCACGGGCGTTACCGCGCCGGTGCGGCCGACCTGGAACTCGACATCCAGCACCTCGGTCAGCTCTTCCATGGCCGGGAACTTGTGGGCAATCGCCCAGCGCGGCTCACGGGCGCGGAAGCCCAGTTCGCGCTGGGCGGCCAGGCTGTTGACCTTGAACACAACACCGTCGATTTCGTAGGGCAGGCTGTTACGCCGCTCGCCGATGTCGCGGTAGTAGGCCAGGCATTCTTCGATGCCGGCGGCATGCTTGAGCTCGCGGCTGATCGGCAGGCCCCAGGCCTTGAGCTGTTCGAGGATGCCGATGTGGCTGTCGCCGATGCTCGCGGACACCTGGCCGACGCCATAGCAGCAGAACTCCAGCGGGCGGCTGGCGGTAATTTTCGAATCCAGCTGACGCAGGCTGCCGGCGGCGGCGTTGCGCGGGTTGGCGAAGGTCTTGCCGCCGGCTTCGGCCTGGGCGGCGTTGAGCCGGTCGAAACCGGCCTTGCTCATGTACACCTCACCGCGCACCTCCAGCACCGCCGGCCACCCCTCGCCTTGCAGCTTGAGCGGGATGTTGCGCACGGTGCGCACGTTGGCACTGATGTCTTCGCCGGTGGTGCCGTCGCCACGGGTGGCGCCCTGTACCAGCTGGCCGTCGCGGTACAGCAAGCTTACGGCCAGGCCGTCGAGCTTGGGCTCGCAGCTGTAGTCGACCGCACCGGGCTGGTCGAGGCCGTCTACCACGCGACGGCCGAACTCACGCAGGTCGGCTTCTTCGAAGGCGTTGCCCAGGCTGAGCATCGGCACTTCGTGGCGCACCTGGCTGAACGCGGCCAAGGCTGCACCGCCGACACGCTGGGTGGGCGAGTCAGGGGTTACCAGGTGCGGGTATTCGGCTTCAAGCGCCTTGAGCTCGTTGAACAGGCGGTCGTATTCGGCATCGGGCACGCTGGGCTCGTCGAGCACGTAGTAGCGGTAGTTGTGCTGGTCGAGCTGGGAACGCAGTTCGTGGATGCGGGTTTCGGCGGTCATGGGATTTGTCTTCTCTTGCAAAGCAAAAGAGCAGCCTGGGGGTGGTGCCGGGGGCTTGAGGTATTCATTGCCTGTGCCGGCCTCTTCGCGGGTAAACCCGCTCCTACAGGGACACCACAAACCTCAAGGGCTGTGGTGTCCCTGTAGGAGCGGGTTTACCCGCGAAGGGGCCGGAACAGGCGATAACAACACCCGAACCGACCAGCACGCCCTCAGGCTGCTCTTTCGTCTGGATCTGTCAGCGCTTCTGGGTCAGCGCACGGCGCTCGAACTCGACGATGCGCTGGCGGTAGTGCTCGATGGTCTGGGCGGTCAGCACGCTGCGCTGGTCGTCCTTGAGCTCACCGTTCAGTTCATGGGCCAGCTTGCGCGCCGCAGCCACCATCACGTCGAAGGCCTGCTTCGGATGACGCGGGCCCGGCAGGCCGAGGAAGAAGCTCACCGCACGGGTGCTGAAGTGGTCGATGTCGTCCAGGTCGAACACGCCAGGCTTGACGGCGTTGGCCATGGAGAACAGCACTTCGCCGTGACCGGCCATGCTCTCGTGACGGTGGAAGATGTCCATTTCGCCGAAGCGCAGGCCGCTTTCCAGAATGTTCTGCAGCAGCGCCGGGCCCTTGAAGCCGCCCTCGTCGCGGGAGATCACGCTGATCACCAGCACTTCCTCGGCCGGCGGCAGCTCCTTGACGCTGCTGCTGGCAGGCGCCGCACCATTGCTGCGGGTATTTTCCGCGGCAAAGTCGTCATCGCTTTCGGCAAACAGGTCGGGTTCGCGTGGCTCGGCGCTCAGGTTCAGGTCACCCTGCTGCGCATCCGCAGCAGCGGTGGCGCGCTTGCCGCGCTTGTTGGCCTTGGCCGGCTTGGGCTCGCGCTCGCGGTCACGCGCAGAAGCGCTGAGCGACGGCAGGTCGCTTTCGTCCAGCTCAGGCTCCTTGTGGGTATCCAGCACTCGCGACGGGCCAAGCACTTCGGCATTGCCCTCTTCGTCCGGCAGGTTGGAATAACTGCGATCCAGACGGAATTTCAACTTGCCTTTTCCGCCGCGCATGCGGCGCCAGCCGTCGAAAAGAATCCCGGCAATGACAATGATGCCGATGACGATCAGCCACTCGCGCAGACCGATTTCCATGTAATCCCGTGCCTCTATAAAAATATGCTTGAAAACAAAGGGTTCAAAGCCCTTTAACACGTGGCGCCAACTCTATGTTCTGACAGGCGTTTTTACCCACGCAAAAAACGAGTGACATTAAGCTAGCACGACCAAAGACAACTTTACACCGTCTGTCGCACATGGCGGGGGCATTTCACTACAGAATGTGCCCTTGTCGTCCAGCATCAGGCGTCGACCATGGCCATAGCCTCCTCCACGTCGACGGCAACCAGCCGTGAACAGCCCGGTTCATGCATGGTCACCCCCATCAATTGATCCGCCATCTCCATGGCAATCTTGTTATGGGTGATGTAGATGAACTGCACGCTTTCACTCATTTCCTTGACCAGGCGGGCATAACGCCCGACGTTGGCATCGTCCAGCGGCGCGTCGACCTCGTCGAGCATGCAGAACGGTGCGGGGTTCAACTTGAAGATGGCAAACACCAGCGCCAATGCGGTCAGTGCCTTCTCGCCGCCGGACAGCAGATGGATGGTGCTGTTCTTCTTGCCCGGTGGTCGCGCCATGATCGTCACCCCTGTATCGAGTAGATCTTCGCCCGTCAGTTCCAGATAAGCGCTGCCACCACCGAAAACTTTTGGGAAAAGTGCCTGTAATCCGGCATTTATCTGATCAAAGGTATCCTTGAAGCGGTTGCGGGTTTCCTTGTCGATCTTGCGAATGACGTTTTCCAGGGTCTCCAGCGCTTCGACCAGGTCGGCGTCCTGGGCGTCCAGGTAACGCTTGCGCTCGGACTGCTGTTCGTACTCTTCGATGGCCGCCAGGTTGATCGCCCCCAGGCGCTGGATACGCGCCTCGAGCTGCTCAAGCTCCTGTTCGGTGCCTTGCTCGCTGGCCTCGGCCTCAAGGGTGGCAAGCACGCCTTGCAGGTCGTAGCCATCGGCCAGCAACTGCTCCTGCAAGGTCTTGCGCCGTACATCCAGGCCTTGGCACTCCAGGCGCAGCTGCTCCAGCTGGCCGCGCAGCAGTTGAGCCTGCTGCTCGGCCTGGGTGCGGCGCTTCTCGGCGTCACGCAGTTCGCGGTCGGCCTCATCCATGTGCAGGCGGGCCTGGCGCATTTCCTCGTCGACGCTCATGCGCCGCTCCAGCAGCTCTTCCAGCTTCAGGCGCAGTTCTTCCTGGGGGGCCTCGCCCTCCTCCAGGTTCAGGCTCAGTTGCTCCTGGCGCTCGGTCAGGCGCGCGGCCTGCTGCTCCAGGCGCTCCAGGGCCTGCCGGGTGGAGTCGTGCTGGGCACGCAGCGAGCCCAGGCGCACAGCCAGCTGGTGGGCGTGATCCTTGTGCTGGCGGGCCTCCTGGCGCACGCGATCGAGGCTTTCGCGCAGGGTGTCGCGGCGGGCCATCAACTGCTCGCGCTGCTCGGTGTCCTGGGCCATCAGCTCCAGGGCCTCCTGCAGCAGCAAGCGGGCTTCGCCCAGTTGCTCATGCTCCAAGGCACGCTGCTCTTCCAGTTCGGCCAGCTCTTCCTGCAGGCGCAGGCGGCGCAACTCGACCTGCTCGGCACGCGCACGGCTGGCCGACAGGCTGGCCTTCAGCTCGCCGTGCAGGCGGTTTTCTTCCTGGGTGCGACGGCGCAGCTGTTCACGCTGTTCTTCCAGCTCCAGCTGCTGCCCACGCAGGGCCTGCAGTTGCTGCTCCGACTGCTCCAGCGCCGCTTCCTGCTCCAGTTGCTCCTGGCCCAGGCGCTCGATCTCCTGGCCGCGTGCCAGCACGCCGCCTTCGGCTTCGCCGCCACGGCGCACCCGCAGGAAATGTCGGCCAACCCAGTAGCCATCGCGGCTGACCAGGCTCTGGCCTTCGCCGAGCGACGCGCGCTGTGCCAGCGCCTGGGCAAGGCCTTCCACGGGCTTGACCTGGCCCAGCCAGGGCGCCAGGTCGACACGGCCTTCAACCTTTTCCAGCAGGCTGCCGGGCAGCGACGAGCCAGTACCGCTCGCCACCAGCAAGCGCAACTCGCCCTGCTCCAGGCCGGCAAAATCGAGGTTATTGAAGTCGTCCACCAGCACTGCCTGCAGATCGGCACCGAGCACGGTTTCTACCGCAAGCTCCCAGCCCGGCTCTACCCGCAACCCTTCAGCCAGCCGCGGCTGCTGCTCCAGGCCCTGGCCCTGCAGCCAGTCCGCAGCACCTGCACCCGGCTCCAGGGCAGCCTGCTGCAAGGCTTCGAGCGAGGCCAGGCGGCCGCCCAGGCGTTGCAAGTCGCCCTGTGCCTGCTGTTGGGCCTGGGTGGCCTGTTGCAATTGCTCACGCGCGCCTTCCAGGCGCTCGACCACCTGCTCTTCGGACAGCTGCAACTCTTCCAGCAACATTTCGCTGCTGGCCAGCTGCTCGGCCAGTTCGAGCATGGCCGCATCCTGCGGGTCGCTGCCCAGCAGCTCACGCTCTTCTGCCAGCTTGCGCTGGCGCTCGGCCTGGCGCTCCAGGCTGGCTTCCAGCTGCTGCAGGCGCGCCTGCTGCACTTCGGCTCGGCGGCGCGGCTCGGCGGAACGGCTGTTGAAGCTGTCCCACTGCTCCTGCCAGCCGTGCATGCCCAGCTCGGCCTCTTCAAGGGCGGCGGCAGCTTCTTCGGCAGCGGCCAGGGTCATTTCCTGCTCGGGTTCGAGCATGGCCAGCTCTTCGCCCAAGGTAGCCAGCAGGGTACGGTCATGGCCCAGGTGCGATTCGGTCTCCAGGCGCGTGCGCTCGGCCTCCTTGAAGTCATCCTGCAACTGGCGCAGGCGCTGCTGGCCGTGCTGGATGCTCTGCTCGACCCGGGCGATATCACCGGCCACCGAGTAGAAGCGGCCCTGCACCTGGTTGAAGCGCTCGGACAATTCGTGATGGCCATCGCGCAGGCGCTCGATGCTGGCATCGGCATTGCGCTGCTCGGCCACCAGCGCCTCATGGGACACATCCTGGTCGCCGATCACTGCCTCGCGCTGGCGCACCCGCTCGTCCAGGTCGCGCCAGCGCAAGGCCGACAGGCGTGCCTTCAGCTGGCGTTCCTGGGCCTTGTATTCGCGGTACTTCTCGGCCGCCTGGGCCTGGCGGTGCAGGCGCTCCAGCTGGCGCTCCAGCTCTTCGCGCAGGTCGGTCAGGCGCGCCAGGTTTTCCTGGGTGCGGCGGATGCGGTTCTCGGTTTCACGGCGGCGTTCCTTGTACTTGGAAATGCCGGCGGCTTCCTCGATGAAGTTGCGCAGCTCCTCGGGCTTGGCCTCGATCAGCTTGGAGATCATGCCCTGCTCGATGATCGAGTAGCTGCGCGGCCCCAGGCCGGTACCAAGGAAAATGTCGGTGATATCGCGCCGGCGGCACTTGGTACCGTTGAGGTAGTAGCTGTTCTGCCCGTCGCGGGTGACCTTGCGGCGGATCGAGATCTCGGCATAGGCGGCATATTCGCCGACCAGGGTGGTTTCGCTGTTGTCGAACACCAGCTCGATGCTGGCCTGGCTGACCGGCTTGCGGCCACTGGAGCCGTTGAAGATGACATCGGTCATCGACTCGCCGCGCAGGTTCTTTGCCGAACTCTCCCCCATCACCCAGCGCACGGCATCGATGATGTTGGACTTGCCACAGCCGTTGGGGCCGACCACGGCCGCCATGTTGCTGGGGAAGTTGACCGTGGTCGGGTCGACGAACGACTTGAACCCGGCCAGGCGAATGCACTTCAGGCGCATCGGTCAGCCTCGGGCCAACGCCGCCAGCACCAGTTCGCAGCTGCGCTGGCCGTAGGCGGTGAGCACCTCGCGAATGCGCGGCAGGTCACGGGCGACCACTGCGTCGAGCAGGCGGGCGAACAGGTCCAGGTAGTCGATCATGTTGGCCTGGCGCTGGTCCAGCGACAGGTAATAGGCACGGCTCATGGCCGGCTGCAGGTTTTCCACGGTTTCCTGCAGGAACGGGTTGTCGGCGAACGGATAGGCCGCCCGCATGACCGCGAAGCTGTCGGCGACGAAGGCCTTGATGTCCAGCTGGTCATGGGCCCGCTGCAGGCGCTGCTGGATCTCCAGGAACGGGCGCAGGTCGGCATCGGTGCGCCATTTTTGCGCAACCGCGTTACCCAGCAGGATGTAGAACTCACCCATCAGTGCGCACAGGCTGCGCACACTGCGCTCGTCGAGCACGGTCACGTGGGCACCCCGGCGCGGCAGGATCGCCACCAGGTGGCGGCGTTCGAGGATCAGCAGCGCTTCGCGCACCGAGCCGCGGCTGACGTTGAGTGCCTGGGTGACCTTCTGCTCCTGGATACGCTCGCCTGGCGCCAGCTCGCCACGGATGATGCGTTCGGCCAGGTAATCGGCAATCTGCTCGGAGAGGCTGTCCGGGGCCTTGAACGTCATGGTTTTCCTTCAAAATCATTGAACTGGGCACAAGTGGCGGATTGTAGCGTACTTGGCCGGTAATCGCGCAGAGGGGCCTGGCGGTTTATTTGACCTGCAAGGCAGTCACGTGCCCGGCGCGATCTATGCTTGGCATATGGCAATGTGAGCCGTTGGGCAGCGGCACGAGCAATTTCCTGACCTTTGAGTCAGAAAATTATTGACCAGCAGGACAGGTCTTGCTTAGAGTCCGCCCAACAACAATAAAACCATTGCGAGGCCATCCCCGTGATCCAGTTTCTCGTCAACCAGGAATTGCGTAGTGAGCATGCCCTGGACCCGAACATGACGGTGCTGCAGTACCTGCGCGAGCACCTGGGCAAACCTGGCACCAAGGAGGGCTGCGCCAGTGGCGACTGCGGCGCCTGCACCGTGGTGGTCGGCGAGCTGACCCAGGACGACCAGGGCAACGACAGCCTGCGCTACCGCAGCCTCAACTCGTGCCTGACCTTCGTTTCGTCGCTGCACGGCAAGCAACTGATCAGCGTCGAGGGCCTCAAGCACCAGGGCCAGCTGCACAGCGTGCAACAGGCCATGGCCGATTGCCATGGCTCGCAGTGCGGCTTCTGTACCCCCGGCTTCGTCATGTCGCTGTTCGCCCTGCAGAAGAACAGCAACGGCCCCGACCTGCACCAGGCCCAGGAAGCCCTGGCCGGCAACCTGTGCCGCTGCACCGGCTACCGGCCGATCCTCGATGCCGCCGAGCAGAGCTGCCGCCAGCCCTGCCGCGACCAGTTCGACGCCCAGCAGGCGCAGACCATCAGCCGCCTCAAGGCCATTGCGCCAACCCAGACCGGCGAGCTCAACAGCGGCGACAAGCGCTGCCTGGTGCCACTGACCGTGGCCGACCTGGCCGACCTGTACAGCTCGCACCCCGAAGCGCGGCTGCTGGCCGGCGGCACCGACCTGGCCCTGGAAGTCACCCAGTTCCACAAGACCTTGCCGGTGATGATCTACGTCGGCCATGTGGCCGAACTCAAGCGCATCGAGAAAACCGCCAGCCACCTGGAAATCGGCGCCGCCACCCCGCTCACCGACTGCTACGGCGCGCTGAACGAGGAATACCCCGACTTCGGTGCCCTGCTGCACCGTTTCGCCTCGCTGCAGATCCGCAACCAGGGCACCCTGGGCGGCAATATCGGCAACGCCTCGCCGATTGGCGACTCACCACCCCTACTGATTGCCCTGGACGCGCAGATCGTCCTGCGCCAGGGCGAGCGTCAGCGAGTGATGCCACTGGAAGACTACTTCATCGACTACCGCATCACTGCCCGCCAGGACAGCGAGTTCATCGAGAAGATCATCGTGCCGCGCGCCACCAGCGACTGGGCGTTCCGCGCCTATAAGGTGTCCAAGCGACTGGACGATGACATTTCCGCCGTGTGCGGTGCCTTCAACCTCAGCATCGAAGACGGCGTGGTCAGCGGCGTGCGCATTGCCTTCGGCGGCATGGCGGCAATCCCCAAACGGGCCCGTGCCTGCGAAGCGGCGCTGCGCGGCAAGCCATGGAACCAGGCGGCCATCGAGCGCGCCTGCCAGGCCCTGGCCGAAGACTTCACCCCGCTCAGCGACTTCCGCGCCAGCAAGGAATACCGCCTGCTGACCGCGCAGAACCTGCTGCGCAAGTACTTTATCGAACAGCAAACGCCGTACATCGAGACCCGGGTGACCGCTTATGTCTAACCATCACGTAGCCAAGAGCCAGGCCGAGATGGCCGAACTGTTCAGCCAGGACCTGACCACCGGGGTCGGCCGCAGCGTCAAGCACGACAGCGCCGACAAGCATGTGTCCGGCGAGGCGGTGTACATCGACGATCGCCTGGAATTCCCCAACCAGCTGCACGTCTATGCGCGCACCGCCGACCGCGCCCATGCACGCATCCTGCGCATCGACACCACGCCGTGCTATGCCTTCGAGGGCGTGCGCATCGCCATCACCCACGAAGACATTCCCGGCCTCAAGGACATCGGCCCGGTGGTGGCCGGCGACCCGCTGCTGGCCATCGACAAGGTCGAGTTCTTCGGCCAGCCGGTGCTCGCCGTGGCCGCCCGCGACCTCGACACCGCACGCCGTGCGGCCATGGCCGCCATCGTCGAGTATGAAGACCTGGAGCCGGTGCTGGATGTGGTAGAGGCGTTCCGCAAGAAGCACTTCGTGCTCGACAGCCACACCCACCAGCGTGGCGATTCCGCTGCTGCCCTGGCCAGTGCCCCACACCGCATCCAGGGTACCCTGCACATCGGTGGCCAGGAGCACTTCTACCTGGAGACGCAGATTTCCTCGGTGATGCCCACCGAAGACGGCGGCATGATCGTCTACTGCTCCACGCAGAACCCCACCGAAGTGCAGAAACTGGTCGCTGAAGTACTCGACGTGCCAATGAACAAGGTGGTGCTGGACATGCGCCGCATGGGTGGTGGTTTTGGCGGCAAGGAAACCCAGGCCGCCAGCCCGGCGTGCCTGTGCGCCGTGGTGGCGCGCCTGACCGGCCAGCCAACCAAGATGCGCCTGCCACGGGTCGAAGACATGACCATGACCGGCAAGCGCCACCCGTTCTACGTCGAGTACGACGTGGGCTTCGACGATGACGGGCGCCTGCACGGCATCAACTTCGACCTGGCCGGCAACTGCGGCTACTCGCCCGACCTGTCCGGTTCGATCGTTGACCGCGCCATGTTCCACTCCGACAACGCCTACTACCTGGGCGATGCCACCGTGCACGGCCACCGCTGCAAGACCAACACCGCCTCCAACACCGCCTACCGCGGCTTCGGCGGGCCACAGGGGATGGTCGCCATCGAGCAGGTGATGGACCACATCGCCCGCCACCTGGGCCGCGACCCACTGGCGGTGCGCAAGGCCAACTATTACGGCAAGACCGAGCGCAACGTCACCCACTACTACCAGACCGTCGAGCACAACATGCTCGAAGAGATGACCGCCGAGCTGGAGGCCAGCAGCGACTATGCCGAGCGCCGCGAGTCGATCCGCCGCTTCAACGCCAACAGCCCGATCCTGAAGAAGGGCCTGGCGCTGACGCCGGTCAAGTTCGGCATTTCGTTCACCGCCACCTTCCTCAACCAGGCCGGTGCGCTGATCCATATCTACACCGACGGCAGCATTCACCTGAACCACGGTGGCACCGAAATGGGCCAGGGCCTGAACACCAAGGTGGCGCAGGTGGTGGCGCAGATCTTCCAGGTCGATTTCAGCCGCATCCAGATCACCGCCACCAATACCGACAAGGTGCCCAACACCTCGCCGACCGCCGCTTCCAGCGGTGCCGACCTGAACGGCAAGGCGGCGCAGAACGCGGCCGAAATCCTCAAGAAGCGCCTGACCGAGTTCGCTGCGCGGCACTATCAGGTGACCGAGGAAGACGTCGAGTTCCGCAACGGTCATGTGCGCGTACGCGACCAGATCGTCAGCTTCGAGCAGCTGGTGCAACAGGCCTACTTCGCCCAGGTGTCACTGTCCAGCACCGGTTTCTACCGCACGCCGAAGATCTACTACGACCGCAGCCAGGCGCGCGGCCGGCCGTTCTATTACTTCGCCTTCGGCGCTGCCTGCGTGGAAGTGCTGGTCGACACCCTGACCGGCGAATACAAGATGCTGCGCGCCGACATCCTGCACGATGTGGGTGATTCGCTGAACCCGGCCATCGACATCGGCCAGGTGGAAGGCGGCTTCATCCAGGGCATGGGCTGGCTGACCACCGAAGAGCTGGTGTGGAATGCCAAGGGCAAGCTGATGACCAACGGCCCGGCCAGCTACAAGATCCCGGCAGTGGCCGACATGCCGCTGGATTTGCGGGTAAAGCTGGTGGAGAACCGCAAGAACCCCGAAGACACCGTGTTCCACTCCAAGGCCGTGGGCGAGCCGCCGTTCATGCTCGGCATCGCCGCCTGGTGCGCGATCAAGGACGCCGTGGCCAGCATCGCCGATTACCGCGTGCAGCCACAGGTGGATGCACCGGCGACGCCGGAGCGGGTGTTGTGGGGGTGCGAGCAGATGCGCAAGGCGGTGGCTGCCGCGCAACCTGCCGAGCCGGAACTGGAAACCGTGTCTCACTGACAATGCAGGGCCCTGTGGGAGCGGGTTTACCCGCGAATGCGATAGTGGCTTCACCGCCGCATTCGCGGGTGAAGCCGCTCCCACAGGGATCGCGACGCAACTATAGAGAGGTTGCATCATGCACCAATGGATCAACGCCCTCGCCGACCACCAGTCCCGTGGCGAAGCTTGCGTGCTCGTTACCATCATCGAGGAACGCGGCTCGACCCCGCGCAATGCCGGCTCGAAAATGGTCGTCAGCGCCAGCGGCCTGTTCGACACCATCGGCGGCGGCCACCTGGAATACAAGGCCCTGCACATCGCCCGGCAGATGCTCGAAGAGCACCGCACCACCCCGCACCTGGAACGCTTCAGCCTCGGTGCCAGCCTTGGCCAGTGCTGCGGCGGCGTCACTGTGCTGCTGTTCGAACCCATGGCCGCGGTGCAGGCGCAGATCGCCGTGTTCGGCGCGGGCCATGTCGGCCGCGCTCTGGTACCCTTGCTCGCCGCGCTGCCCTGCCGGGTGCGCTGGATCGATTCGCGCGAGCAGGAGTTCCCTGCCCTGATCCCCGACGGGGTGACCAAGGTGGTCAGCGAGGAGCCGGTCGACGAAGTGGCCGAGCTACCGCCAGGCTGCTATTGCATCGTCATGACCCACAACCACCAGCTCGACCTGGAACTGACTGCCGCCATTCTCAAGCGCAACGACTTCACCTGGTTCGGCCTGATCGGCTCGAAGACCAAACGGGTCAAGTTCGAGCACCGCCTGCGCGAGCGCGGCTACGACGATGCGGTGATGGCGCGCATGCGCTGCCCGATGGGCCTGGCCGAGGTCAAGGGCAAGCTGCCCATCGAGATCGCCGTATCCATCGCCGGTGAAATCATCGCCACCTACAACGCCTGCTTCGGCCAGCACGACGCTGCCGCCAATGCCGGCCCCATTGCCCAGTTGCTGCCGCCCTCCCGGCGCAGCCAAGCCATTTGACGAGTGTGTTATGACCGTTACCCGCAAAGCCTACCGTGCCGCCATCCTGCACAGCATCGCCGACCCGGCCGAGGTGGGCCTGGAGGCTTCCCATGAATATTTCGAGGACGGCCTGCTGGTGGTCGACGATGGCCGCATTCGCGCCGTTGGCCACGCTGCCGAACTGCTGCCGACCCTGGACGCCGATATCCCGGTCGAACACTACCAGGACGCGCTGATCACCCCGGGCTTCATCGACACTCACATCCATTTCCCGCAGACCGGCATGATCGGCTCCTACGGCGAACAGCTGCTGGACTGGCTGAACACCTACACCTTCCCTTGCGAAAAGCAGTTCGCCGACAAGGATCACGCCGACCAGGTGGCGAAGATCTTCCTCAAGGAACTGCTGCGCAATGGCACCACCACCGCCCTGGTGTTCGGCAGCGTGCACCCGGAATCGGTCAATGCCCTGTTCGAAGAGGCCGAGCGCCTGGACCTGCGCCTGATCGCCGGCAAGGTAATGATGGACCGCAACGCTCCGGACTACCTGACCGACACCGCCGAGTCCGGCTATACCGAAAGCAAGGCACTGATCGAACGCTGGCATGGCAAGGGCCGCCTGCACTATGCAGTCACCCCGCGCTTCGCCCCGACCAGTACGCCTGAACAGCTGGCACTGGCGGGCCAACTGCTCAAGGAGCACCCGGGCGTGTACATGCACACGCACCTGTCGGAAAACCTCAAGGAAATCGATTGGGTCAAGTCGCTGTTCCCTGAGCAGAAGGGGTACCTCGACGTATACGACCACTTCGAGCTGCTGGGCGAGCGCTCGGTGTTCGCCCATGGCGTGCACCTGTGCGATGACGAATGCCAGCGCCTGGCCGAAACCGGCTCGGCCGTGGCCTTCTGCCCCACCTCCAACCTGTTCCTCGGCAGCGGCCTGTTCAACCTGCCCCAGGCCGAGCGCTTCAAGGTCAACGTGGGCCTGGGCACAGACGTTGGCGCCGGCACCAGTTTCTCGCTGCTCAACACCCTGAACGAAGCGTACAAGGTGATGCAACTGCAGGGCGCGCGCCTGCACCCTTACAAGTCACTGTACCTGGCCACCCTCGGCGGCGCCCGCGCGCTGCGCCTGGACGACCGCATCGGCAGCCTGCGCCCGGGTAACGATGCCGACTTCGTGGTGCTGGACTACAAGGCCACACCACTGCTGGACTACCGCATCCAGCAGTCCAACAGCATCGAAGAAACCCTGTTCGTGCTCACCACCCTCGGTGACGACCGCACTGTGCGCGAAACCTACGCCGCAGGGCGTTGCGTGCATCAGCGCTAAGGTTCTTTTGCCAGGCCCCGGTACAGCGCGCCGCCGATTGCAGCACCGATCAGCGGCGCCACCCAGAACAGCCACAGCTGTTGCAGGGCCCAGCCACCGACGAACAAGGCCGGCCCCGTGCTACGCGCGGGGTTGACCGAGGTGTTGGTCACCGGGATCGAAATCAGGTGGATCAGGGTCAGGGCCAGGCCGATGGCGATAGGCGCAAAGCCCGCCGGTGCCCGGGCGTCGGTGGCGCCCATGATCACCACCAGGAACATCGCCGTCATCACCACTTCACTGACAAAACCTGCCCCGAGCGTGTAGCCGCCAGGCGAGTGGTCGGCGTAGCCGTTCGAGGCCAATCCCGAAGACAGCTCGAAACCTGCCTTGCCGCTGGCGATGAGGTAGATCACACCCGCCGCCAGGATGGCGCCGATCACCTGGGCGATCACGTAGGGCAGCAGCTCTTTGGCCGGGAAGCGCCCGCCCACCACCAGCCCGAACGACACGGCGGGGTTGAGGTGGCAGCCGGAGATATGGCCAATGGCGAAGGCCATGGTCAGCACGGTGAGGCCAAAGGCGAAGGCGACACCGAGTACACCGATGCCGACGGGGGAACTGGCGGCGAGTACCGCACTGCCACAGCCACCAAGTACCAGCCAGAAGGTGCCGACCAGTTCGGCCCCCATGCGTTTACCGAGGGACATGCTCATGAATCCTTTCCTCAAGAAGTTGAACGCAACGGACGCGCAAGCCCAACTGCTTGATGAAGGTTTGCTCACAAGAATTTAGCAGACGTTTGGTCAACTGCGAGAGATGGCCGTACTGCTTGTGGGAGCGGGTTTACCCGCGAACAAGGCGACACGGTGTATGGCACCGGCTGCGCCGGTGTTCGCGGGTGAACCCGCTCCCACAACGGCGCACTACTTTCACTTCAGCAAACGATCAACCCTTGGCAGAAACCTTGGGCTTTTTCAGCAGATGCGAGAACACCGCATGCAGATCGTCCGAGGCACTCTCCTCGTCCAGGTTCAGCTTGCTGTCGATGTGGTCCATGTGGTGCATCATCAGGCTCACCGCCTGCTCGGCATCGCGCGCCTCGATGGCATCGATCAACTGCATGTGCTCGTCATACGAGCAATGCGAGCGGTTGCCGCTTTCGTACTGGGCAATGATCAGCGAGGTCTGCGACACCAGGCTGCGCTGGAAGCTGACCAGCGGCGCATTACCTGCGGCCTCGGCCAGCTTGAGGTGGAATTCGCCGGAAAGGCGAATGCCCGCACCGCGGTCGCCACGGGAAAAGCTGTCGCGCTCCTCGCGCACCATCTGCCGCAGCTCGTTGAGCTGCTCGACGGTAGCGTGCTGCACGGCCAGTTCGGTAATGGCCCGTTCGACCATGCGCCGCGAGAAGAACACCTGGCGAGCCTCTTCCACCGTCGGGCTGGCGACCACCGCGCCGCGGTTCGGCCGCAACAGCACCACGCTTTCGTGGGCCAGGCGCGACAAGGCACGGCGGATGATGGTGCGGCTGACACCGAAGATCTCGCCCAGCGCTTCCTCGCTCAACTTGGTGCCCGGTGCCAGACGCTGCTCGAGGATCGCCTCGAAAATATGCGCGTAGACGATGTCGTCCTGGGTACCACTGCGGCCAGCCTTGCCGGTACGCGCAGGTTTCTTCAGAGGTTGCAGCTGTTCGTTCATGGGCTCTCGAGGCACGAAGGAAAGTATGGCGCCATTGTACACAGGCTGAGCCGTTTCTGCAGGTGGCCTTTTACCTATATAGCCGTTGTACGACGCATTGCGCACACAAAAGATAAAACAGTATTTGCATTTTTTGTACACAAAAGCATAATCCACCGAGCAACTTCTTGACCCACAAGTCAACAAACAGGTCAGACGTCTGCCTTCCCTCGCGGAGCCGCCAAGTGCATTGCGCAGGCCCCCGGCTCCAGAACAACAAGAAAGACTTGAGGAGTACCCGCTGTGGAAAGCCGCAAATCCGAAGCCCCTACGCTGGATCTCGCTCCACCGCTCGAAACGAGCTGGCTGGAGCGGATTTTCAAACTCAAGCAACACGGCAGCACCGTCAGAACCGAAATGATCGCCGGGGTGACCACCTTCATCACCATGGCCTACATCATCTTTGTCAACCCCAACATCATGGCCGACGCTGGCATCGACCACGGTGCCGCCTTTGTCGCCACCTGCATCGCCGCCGCGCTGGGCTGCCTGTTGATGGGCCTGTACGCCAACTGGCCGGTGGGCCTGGCGCCGGGCATGGGGCTTAACGCCTTCTTCACCTACACCGTGGTCGGCACCATGGGCTACAACTGGGAAACGGCACTGGGGGCGGTATTCGTCTCGGGCGTGCTGTTCATGTTCCTGACCTTGTCGAAAGTGCGCGAATGGTTGCTCAACAGCATCCCGGTCAGCCTGCGCCATGCCATGGGGGCCGGCGTCGGATTGTTTCTCGGGCTGATCGGCCTGAAGACGGCAGGCATCATCGTCGACAGCCCGGCCACCCTGATCAAGCTGGGCTCGCTGCATGAGCCGGGGCCGCTGCTGGCGGCCGTGTGCTTCCTGCTGATCGCCATCCTCAGCTACAAGCGGGTATTCGGCGCCATCCTGATCAGCATCATCGGCGTCACCCTGGCCGGCTGGGGCCTGGGCCTGGTGAAATTCGGCGGTGTGATGTCGATGCCGCCGAGCCTGGCACCGACCTGGATGGCCATGGACGTGGCCGGCGTGTTCAACGTCAGCATGATCAGCGTGGTGCTGGCGTTCCTGTTCGTGCACATGTTCGACACCGCTGGCACCCTGATGGGCGTGGCCCAGCGGGCCAACCTGGTGGCGCCGGACGGGCGGATTGAAAACCTGTCGCGGGCGTTGAAGGCGGACAGTGCTTCGAGCGTGTTCGGTGCCGTGGTGGGTGTGCCGCCGGTGACCAGCTATGTGGAAAGTGCTGCGGGTGTAGCGGCGGGCGGTCGTACTGGCCTGACTGCAGTGGTGGTCGGCCTGCTGTTCATCGCCGCGATGTTCTTCGCCCCGCTGGCCGGGATGATTCCAGCCTACGCGACGGCCGGCGCGCTTATTTACGTGGCAATGCTGATGATGGGCAGCATGGCGCACATCCACTGGGACGAAGCCACCGACAGCATTCCGGCGATCGTCACGGTAATCATGATGCCGCTGACCTTCTCGGTCGCCGATGGTATTGCCCTGGGCTTCATCAGCTATGTGGCGTTGAAGGCAGGTACCGGCAAGTACAAGGAAATCTCCGCCAGCCTGTGGGTGCTGTGCGCGATCTTCATTGCCAAGTTCGTGTTCCTCTGACCCTCACCGCACCAGACAAGGGCGCTTCGGCGCCCTTTTGTCCTCCTCGGCGCGGCCCCTGTGGGAGCGGCCTTGCGCAGCCCTTTCGCGACGCAAGGCCGCTCTCACATTGACCGCGTCAGGCTGATATTTCTGTCAGGTGCAAGGTGCGCAGGGGCTTGATACAAATGCTACCGAATACGAGTGGAGGCTGGCCCAATGCGAGATTCGACAAAGTCTGCCCGCGCCTATGCACCTTTTGGTCACGCTACGCCCGCCAACAACCTGCTGGGTTTCAATGGCGAAATTCAACACGTCATTAGCGGTCTTTACCCGCTGGGTAACGGCCATCGCATGTACAGCCCGACGCTGCAGAGGTTCCACAGCCCTGACACCCAGGCCCCCTTCAACCGAGGCGGGATAAACCACTATGCCTACTGTGGCAACGACCCGGTCAACTGGCGGGACCCAAGCGGGAAATGGCGACAGCTCGTGAAAACTGCACTGAAGATTGCAGTGGGTGGCGGCGCTGCGGCAGCAGGCAAGATGAACGCAGAGTTTGTCGGCGATGTGTACACGACAGGCAAGCATGCACTGACGCGAGGGCCAGTACCGCAGCACGAGTTCCCCCTGGAACGAACCACCCTCATGCAAAACGCCAATCAGGCTAGACGACCGTTCAACGACTCGGTAAACGGCGTCAACTTCAATCTGGCGACCTGGGGTGATGCCTCGCTGACCGAGCGCCAGGCCCGGTACTACATAGACGGGACCTGGTCGGACCAGAGCAATACCACCCTTTACGGTTACAGCGCTGCAGGCTGGCTCATTGGCTTCGCCAAAACCCGTCAACCCGGCACCTTGACCGGGGCCCTGTTCAATGCTGCGGGCGCGGCCGGCGCAGGCGTCCTGGACCATGTGAGCTACAAGACCGGAAGCATGCTGACACAAGACTTCACGCGACAAACCGCGTCAATCCGACAATAAAAAAAGCCCGCCAGTGTGAGAGCGGGCCAAAGGACCTACGAAGATTCTTCTAGCGACCAACTAGCTTCCACGATAGGTCGAATAGCTGTACGGCGAGATCAGCAGCGGCACGTGGTAGTGCTCCTGCTGCTCGTCGATGCCAAAGCGCAGCACGACAACATCCAGAAACGCCTGGGCCGGCAGTTGCACGCCACGGGCGCGATAGTAGTCGCCAGCACTGAACTGCAGTTGATAAACACCCGTGCGGTAGTCGTCCCCCTGCAGCAGCGGCGCGTCGACGCGGCCATCGCTGTTGGTCAGGGCGGTGTTCACCAGCTCCAGCTGCTGGCCTTCGACACGGTACAGCTCGACCTTGATCGAGCTGCCCGGGCAGCCATGCGCGGCATCCAGTACGTGTGTGGTCAAACGTCCCATTGCTTGTCGCCTCTTGTTCAATCTGTGGGCAAAAAATACACGGCCATCATCACGCCAAAGGGCCTGCGATGTGCGGGAATGCCCCATTAAGACATTCCATCGCAAAATTGTACACAATTTTTTGATCCCTTCTGTCACGACCCAGGTTTCATGCCCATAAACGACCCATCGGTCGCAAATGCAGGCACCTGGCCGACCCCGATGTCATTTGCTGACCAATCAGGCAGGTTTCTTGCACTGTTTTTCCAGGTCGCTGCAAGGCGACAAAAGGGAAGAAATGCGGAAAAACAGGCTTACAAAAGATTTCAGAAGTTGTATACAATCAGCCCATCCGGTGGTGCGACATCCCGACGCGGCCCGCCCACCCCCGCACAAACGCACAAGAAGGAAGACTGCAGTGAGCGCTGACTACCCTCGCGACCTGATCGGTTACGGCAACAACCCTCCTCACCCGCAATGGCCGGGCAACGCTCGCATCGCGCTGTCTTTCGTCCTCAACTACGAGGAAGGTGGCGAACGCAACATCCTGCACGGAGACAAGGAATCCGAAGCATTCCTCTCTGAAATGGTCGCCGCCCAGCCACTGCAGGGCGTGCGCAACATGAGCATGGAATCGCTGTACGAATACGGCAGCCGCGCCGGTGTGTGGCGCCTGCTGAAGCTGTTCAAGGACAGCGGCGTGCCGCTGACCATCTTCGCCGTGGCCATGGCCGCCCAGCGCCACCCCGACGTGATCCGCGCCATGGCCCAGGCCGGCCATGAAATCTGCAGCCACGGCTACCGCTGGATCGACTACCAGTACATGGACGAGGCCCAGGAGCGCGAGCACATGCTCGAAGCCATCCGCATCCTCACCGAAATCACCGGCGAGCGCCCGCTGGGCTGGTACACCGGCCGCACCGGCCCGAACACCCGTCGCCTGGTGATGGAGGAAGGCGGCTTCCTGTACGACAGCGACACCTATGACGACGACCTGCCCTACTGGGAGCCGAACAACCCTACCGGCAAGCCGCACCTGGTGATCCCTTACACCCTGGACACCAACGACATGCGCTTCACCCAGGTACAGGGTTTCAACTGCGGCGAGCAGTTCTTCCAGTACCTGAAGGACGCCTTCGATGTGCTGTACGCCGAAGGTGCCGAGGCACCGAAGATGCTGTCCATCGGCCTGCACTGCCGCCTGGTCGGCCGCCCGGCGCGCCTGGCCGCACTGAAGCGCTTCGTCGATTACGCAAAAAGCCATGACCAGGTCTGGTTCGCCCGTCGCGTGGACATCGCCCGCCACTGGCACGCCACCCACCCGTACAAGAAAGAGAATGCCTGATGACCGCCTTCAACACCCTCAAGCCATCCACCCTGGGCCGTGACGCCTTCGTCAAGGCTTTCGCCGACATCTACGAGCACTCGCCGTGGGTCGCCGAAAGGGCCTATGACCTGGGCCAGCTGGGCGAGCTGGACGAGATCGAGGCGCTGCACCAGCGCATGAGCGACATCCTGCTCAGCGCCAACCACGCCGACCAGCTGGCGCTGATCAACGCTCACCCGGACCTGGCCGGCAAGGCCGCCATCCAGGGCGAGCTGACCGAATCGAGCACCAATGAACAGGCAGGCGCCGGGATCCACCAGTGCACCGCCGAAGAGTTCGCCCGCTTCACCGAACTGAACGATGCCTACAAGGCCAAGTTCCAGTTCCCGTTCATCATGGCGGTCAAGGGCAGCAACCGGCACCAGATCCTCGCCTCCTTCGAAAAACGCATCCACAACGATGCCGATGCCGAATTCAAGGAAGCCCTGGCGCAGATCAACCTGATCGCCCTGTTCCGCCTGTTGCAGCTGTAAGCGACCGCCGAACCTTATTCAGAACACGAACAATAGAAGAGATATCCGCATGCGCACCCTGATGATCGAGCCCCTGACCAAAGAAGCCTTCGCTCCCTTCGGAGACGTGATCGAAACCGACGGCAGCGACCACTTCATGATCAACAACGGCTCGACCATGCGCTTCCACAAGCTCGCCACGGTCGAAACCGCCGAGCCTGAAGACAAGGCGATCATCAGCATCTTCCGCGCCGACGCGCTGGACATGCCGCTGACCGTGCGCATGCTGGAACGCCATCCGCTGGGCAGCCAGGCTTTCATCCCGCTGCTCGGCAACCCCTTTCTGATCGTGGTCGCGCCCGTTGGCGATGCACCTGTATCAGGCTTGGTCCGCGCCTTCCGCAGCAACGGCAGGCAGGGCGTTAATTACCATCGCGGCGTCTGGCACCACCCGGTGCTGACGATCGAAAAGCGGGATGACTTCCTGGTGGTTGATCGCAGTGGTTCCGGCAACAACTGCGACGAGCATTACTTCACCGAGGAACAGATGCTGATCCTCAATCCCCACCAATAAGAAAAGGTCGGTCATTCAAGGGCATTGCCCGAGCGGGTGACCGGCAAGAGGTACATACTGTGGAAGCACACCTTCACGAATGGCTGAACCTGAGCATTCGCTGGGTTCACATGATCACCGGCGTAGCCTGGATCGGTGCATCGTTCTACTTCGTCTGGCTGGAGAACCACCTGAACCGAAGCAACCCGCGCGATGGGTTGTCGGGTGATCTCTGGGCAATTCACGGCGGTGGTATCTACCACCTGGAGAAATACAAGCTCGCCCCCCCGAAAATGCCCGAGAACCTGCACTGGTTCAAATGGGAAGCCTACTTCACCTGGATGTCCGGTATCGCCCTGCTGTGCGTGGTGTTCTACTGGAACCCGGCCCTGTACCTGCTGGCCCCTGGCAGCACCCTTAGCGGTGCCGAAGGCGTGGCCATCGGTATCGGCTCGCTGATCGCCGGCTGGTTCATCTACGACTTCCTGTGCGACTCGCCCCTGGGCAAGAAGCCAGCGCTGCTCGGTGCCGTACTGTTCGTGCTGATCATCGCCGCATGCTGGGGCTTCAGCCTGGTG
This sequence comes from Pseudomonas sp. 43(2021), assembly GCF_017490805.1. Lineage (NCBI taxonomy): Bacteria > Pseudomonadati > Pseudomonadota > Gammaproteobacteria > Pseudomonadales > Pseudomonadaceae > Pseudomonas > Pseudomonas sp. 43(2021). The sequence continues at coordinate 149,032 of NZ_JAFGYJ010000003.1, read as the reverse complement.
TTCAGCGGCCGTGGTGCATACCTGCACACCGGCGCGATCATCGGCACCATCATGGTCGGTAACGTGTTCCGCATCATCATGCCGGCCCAGCGCCAGCTGGTGGCGGCTATCGAGAACAACCAGACGCCCGACCCGGTACTGCCGGCCAAGGGCCTGCTGCGCTCGCGCCACAACAACTACTTCACCCTGCCGGTGCTGTTCATCATGATCAGCAACCACTTCCCGAGCACCTACGGTAGCCAGTACAACTGGCTGATCCTGGCCGGTATCGCTGTAGCCGCGGTCCTGATCCGCCACTACTTCAACACCCGCCACGACAGCAACAAGTACGCCTGGACCCTGCCGGTCGGTGCCCTGGCGATGATCTGCCTGGCCTACGTCACCGGTCCGAAACCGATGGCCGTGAGCCCTGAGCAAGCCGCGGCGAAGATCGAGTACCAGCCACTGCCCGCGACCGCCGTAGGTGGCAAGACCGCTGCCGAGCAACGCGCCGAGGACGCCGCCAAGGCTGCCGCAGCGCCTGCCGCGCCGGCTGCAGCCCCTGCCCAGGCTACGGCCCAGGCTGGCGGCGAGAGCTTCGACAAGATCCACAATGTCATCCAGGAACGCTGCACCGTGTGCCACTCGTCGAAGCCGACCAGCCCACTGTTCAGCGCCGCCCCTGCCGGCGTGATGTTCGACACCCCGCAACAGATCCAGGCCCAGGCCGCGCGCATCCAGGCGCAAGCGGTCGCCAGCCAGATCATGCCGCTGGGCAACATCACCCAGATGACCACCGAAGAGCGCAAGCTCGTCGGCGACTGGATCGCCAAAGGCGCCCCGGTCAACTGAAACACAATGGTCGGGATAACACCGCTCCCTGTGGGAGCGGGTTCACCCGCGAAGAGGCCGGCAATCCCGGCCTCGAACTTGAAGATTCACGCAACAAGCAAGCATCGAGCGTTCAGCGTCAGGCGGGAACCCCAGGCTCTCTTCACCGGGAGCCTGCCGCCTGGCGCTGCCGCTTGGATCCGAGAATAAAAACAAAACTCGAGGTGCTGCATGTCCGAGTCACGCAAGGCGTACATCCCAGTTGCGCCGCCGCGCGAGCCCTTGCCCCTGTTCCAACTGATCCTGGTTGGCCTGCAACACGTTCTGCTGATGTACGGCGGCGCGATCGCCGTGCCGTTGATCATCGGCCAGGCCGCCGGGTTGTCCCGTGAAGAAGTCGCTTTCCTGATCAACGCCGACCTGCTGGTCGCCGGCGTCGCTACCATCATCCAGTCATTCGGCATCGGCCCGGTGGGCATCCGCATGCCGGTGATGATGGGTGCCAGTTTCGCTGCCGTCGGCAGCATGGTAGCCATGGCCGGCATGCCCGGCGTGGGCCTGCAGGGGATCTTCGGCGCGACCATCGCCGCCGGGTTCTTCGGCATGCTGATCGCGCCGTTCATGTCCAAGGTCGTACGCTTCTTCCCGCCACTGGTCACCGGCACGGTGATCACCTCGATTGGCCTGTCGCTGTTCCCGGTGGCAGTCAACTGGGCCGGTGGCGGCCACCAGGCAGACACCTTCGGCTCGCCGATCTACCTGCTGGTGGCCGGCCTGGTGCTGGCGGTAATCCTGCTGATCAACCGTTTCATGCGCGGCTTCTGGGTCAACGTGTCGGTGCTGGTGGGCATGGGCCTGGGCTACATCCTGGCCGGTTCCATCGGCATGGTCGACCTGTCGGGCCTGAACGACGCACCGTGGCTGCAAGTGGTGACCCCATTGCACTTCGGCATGCCGACCTTCAGCCTGGCGCCGATCCTGTCCATGTGCCTGGTGGTGGTGATCATCTTCGTCGAGTCCACCGGCATGTTCCTGGCCCTGGGCAAGGTGACCGATCGCGAAGTGACCCCCGGGATGCTGCGTCGCGGCCTGCTGTGCGATGCCGGTGCGTCGTTCATCGCCGGCTTCTTCAACACCTTCACCCACTCCTCGTTCGCCCAGAACATCGGCCTGGTGCAGATGACCGGGGTGCGCTGCCGCTACGTCACCATCGTGGCCGGTGCGCTGCTGATCCTGCTCAGCCTGCTGCCCAAGGCGGCCTTCCTGATTGCCTCGATCCCGCCTGCGGTACTGGGCGGCGCGTCCATCGCCATGTTCGGCATGGTCACCGCCACCGGGATCAAGATTCTCCAGGAGGCGGACATCGGCGACCGTCGCAACCAGCTGCTGGTTGCGGTGAGCGTCGGCTTCGGGCTGATCCCCGTGGTGCGACCGGAGTTCTTCGCCCAGATGCCCCAGTGGATGGAACCCATCACCCACAGTGGCATCGCCATGGCCACGGTCAGTGCCCTGGTGTTGAACGTACTGTTCAACATCCTCGGTGGCGCCGACCGCGCGGTGCACAACGAAGTCTGTCACCAGCATTGAGCAAAGGGGGCGGCGCGCTGTCGCCCCCGCCTTGACCTCGCCGTAAATGCTTCACCGTCGGCCCGCCGGAATGGGCCGTCCGGGGCGCCTGCGCGCCAAATAAATCCAACAAAAACAATAAGTCCGGGAACCACAACATGAAACGCATCACCTCGTCCCTCTTGCTGGGCAGCAGCCTGCTGGCCACCCTCCCCGCCCATGCTGGCGAATGGCTGCAGTGGCATGGCGAAAGCCTGACCTACCTGTACGGCAAGGACTTCAAGGTCAACCCACGCATCCAGCAGACGGTAACCTTCGAGCACGCCAACAAATGGAAGTACGGCGACACCTTCATGTTCGTCGACAAGGTCTTCTACAACGGCAAGCCCGACCCGGGCAAAGGCGTGACCAGCTACTACGGCGAGTTCAGCCCACGCCTGTCGTTCGGCAAGATCTTCGACCAGAAGCTGGCATTCGGCCCGATCAAGGATGTGCTGCTGGCCATGACCTACGAGCGTGGCGAGGGCGACAACGAGGCCTACCTGATCGGCCCCGGCTTCGACCTGGATATCCCCGGCTTCAACTACTTCACTCTCAATTTCTACCTGCGTAACACCGAAGGTAGCCGCCCCGGTGACAACGTCTGGCAGATCACCCCGGCCTTCTCGTACACCATCCCGGTGGGCAAATCCGACATTCTGATCGACGGTTACATGGACTGGGTGGTCGACAACGACCAGACCCGCCGTGGCACCTACCACGCCAACCTGCAGTTCAACCCACAGGTCAAGTACGACCTGGGCAAAGCCCTGAACCTTGGCGCCAAGCAGCTGTACGTGGGCATCGAATACAGCTACTGGAAGGACAAGTACGGCATCGACAGCCAAGGCAACATCGACAGTAACCAGAGCGTCACCAGTGCCCTGATCAAGGTGCACTTCTAAAAAACTGACCAAACGCACAAGTTTGTTCCACTCTGCTCCAGGACGGAGCACTTGAGGCAAGGCGCGCAAGCCAGTAATCTGCGCGCCCCCTCGATCAGGGCAGGAGGGATTCTGCCTGCGTTTACTGACCGCTCAGTCAATGAATACGGGCGGTTGGCCAACGTGTTGCCAGCCTGAAAGACCCTTTTCATCCGTTCAGAACGAAGTCGAGCAGGAAGGTTTTGCCAGCCCAGGAAAGTTGGCTCAACCCTTGCCAAACAGCTGTGGCCTATCGAAAAAAGCTGACTCGAAAGACAAAAAAGCGCCAAAACAAACGCTGACAATAGACCAATCAAGGGAGCGACACTCGCAATGCGTACCATCAACAGCCTGATCCTCGCCGGCGGCCTGCTGGCCTGTGGCACCACCTTCGGCGGCGACCTGCTGCAATGGCAGAACAACAGCCTGACCTACCTGTGGGGCAAGAACTTCAAGGTCAACCCGTCGATCCAGCAAACCGTCACCTTCGAGCACGCCGATGGCTGGAAGTACGGCGATAACTTCATCTTTGTCGACAAGATCTTCTACCAGGGCCAGAAAGATGAGGGCAATGGCCCGAACACCTACTACGGCGAAATCAGCCCGCGCCTGTCGTTCGGCAAGATCTTCGACCAGAAGCTGGCGTTCGGCCCGGTCAAGGACGTGCTGCTGGCGATGACCTACGAGTTCGGCGAAGGTGATACCGAGTCGTACCTGATCGGCCCTGGCTTCGACCTGGACATCCCTGGCTTCGACTACTTCCAGCTGAACTTCTACAACCGCACCACCGACGGCAGCCGCGCCGGCGACAACGTGTGGCAGATCACCCCGGTGTGGTCGTACACCATTCCGGTCGGTTCGTCCGACGTGCTGATCGACGGTTTCATGGACTGGGTGGTCGACAACGACGAGAACCGCCGCGGTACCTACCAGGCCAACCTGCACTTCAACCCGCAGATCAAGTATGACCTGGGCAAGGCCTTGCACCTGGGCGAGAAGCAGCTGTATGTGGGTGTGGAGTACGACTACTGGAAGAACAAGTACGGCATCAAGGACAGCGATGCCTTCACCACCGACCAGAACACCATGAGTTTCCTGGTAAAAGTGCACTTCTGATGTGCTGAATCGTGACAGCGCGAGGTTATCCACGCGCTGTCACGCCCATCCTTGTAAGAACTCTCCTACAACTTATTAAGATTAATCTTACGTCCTCCATGACTTGTCTTGAAAGTCAAAGCAAGTACACACGGCAACAGCACGCCAAACAGCAAAAGCCCCGACTCCACCTACCAGTGTTCAAGCACGCGCAAGATATCCAGCACCAGCATGATGCTGCCGATCGCCAATATCAGGCCGAACATTGCGCAGCACTTGTACAATGCCGGCGCCCCCGTCCCGCGCAACAGCAACCACAGGCCTACGGCACCCCAGGCCAAGGCTGTGCACAGGTACAGCGCCAGGTGGTAGACATCGTAAGTCAATACTTTTCCAAACATGATTTCACCTCCCGACCTGTAGAAAAATCAAAGCACTGACTATAAGTCCTAAATTCCGTTCAGCCCCTGCTATTTCTTGACGATTTTTTTGCACATCGCCAATTAAGATGCTTGTCTTCTGCACTCAAAAAAGAAAACAGGCCCACTTAATGCGTACCTCCCTCTCCGCCCCTTGGCGGTATCTTCTGTTAGTTTGCTCACTATGGTTTGGTATCTTCGCGCTGACCCGCCTGGTATTGCTGGTCACCCACCTGGATGAAGTACATGGCGACTACTTCTTGTTATTCGTCAGTGGTGCCGTGTACGACCTGACCTTCCTCACCTACGCCGCCCTGCCTTTGGGGCTGTACCTGGCACTTTGCCCGGCCGCGCTGTGGCGCACGGGCCTGCATCGCCGGCTGATGGGCGGCGTGCTGATCGTCAGCCTGTTCGTGATGCTGTTCGTCGCAGTGGCCGAGTGGCTGTTCTGGGACGAGTTCGGGGTACGCTTCAATTTCATCGCCGTCGACTACCTGGTGTATTCCAAGGAAGTGCTGGACAACATCCGCGAGTCCTACCCGCTGCCTACCCTGCTGGGCAGCATCGCCGTAGTTGCCGTGCTGCTCGCGCTGATCCTGCGCAAACCGCTGGCCCAGGCCCTCGCCGCGCCCGGCGCCAACCTGCGCCAGCGCCTGGGCGGTATTGCGCTACTGGCAGTGCTGGGCGGGCCGAGCATGCTGCTGGTCGACCAGCAGTTCCCCCGCGGCCAAGGCGGCAATGCCTACCAGCGCGAACTGGCGAGCAACGGCCCCTACCAGTTCTTTGCCGCGTTCCGTAACAACGAACTCGACTACACCCAGTTCTACGCCAGCCTCGACGCCAGCGAAGTCGGCGCGCACATGCACCAGGAACTGGCCGAGCCCAACGCGCAGTTCAAAGCCAGCGAGCACGAGGACATTCGCCGCCAAATCAGTGCCAGCGGCGAGCCACGCAAGCCGAACATCATCCTGGTCACCATCGAGAGCTTCAGCGCCAAGTACATGGGCAGCAACGGCGACCCGCGCAACCTTACACCCAACCTGGACGTGCTACGCCAGTACAGCCTGTACTTCAACAACTTCTACGCCACCGGGACCCGTACCGACCGTGGCCTGGAAGCCATTACCCTGTCGATTCCGCCCACCCCGGGCCGCTCGATCGTCAAGCGCATCGGCCGTGAAAGCGGCTATGGCAGCCTCGGTCAGCAGTTGAAGGCTGTTGGTTATGACACCGTATTCGTCTATGGCGGGCGCGGCTACTTCGACAACATGAACGCCTTCTTCAGCGGCAACGGTTATCGCATCGTCGACCAGAGCAGCGTCGACGAGAGCGAGATCAGCTTCAAGAACGCCTGGGGCATGGCCGACGAAGACCTGTACCGGCAGACGCTGAAACTGGCCGATGCCGACCATGCCAGGCAGCAGCCGTTCTTCCTGCAGCTGATGACCACCTCCAACCACCGTCCCTACACCTACCCGGACGGCCGCATCGACATTCCGTCGGGCGATGGCCGCGAAGGCGCGGTGAAATACACCGACCATGCCATTGCGCAGTTCCTGCAGGAAGCCAAGGGCAAGCCATGGTTCGACAACACGCTGTTCGTGTTCGTCGCCGACCACACCGCTGGCAGCGCCGGCGTGGAAGACCTGCCGGTCAGCAATTACCAGATCCCGTTGTGGATTTACGCACCCAAGCTGATCACCCCGCGCGAAGACGCACAGCTGGCCAGCCAGATCGACCTGGCACCAACCCTGCTCGGCCTGCTCAACCTGAGCTACACCTCGACCTTCTTCGGCCGTGACCTGCTGCGCGAAGAGCAGCTGCCGCCACGCGTGCTGATCGGCAACTACCAGCACCTGGGGCTGTTCGACGGCAAGGACCTGGCAATCCTCAGCCCACGCGGCGGCATGCGTGTGCACCAGGATGCCTTGGGCAACAGCCGGGAAACGACAGTGGACAGTGACAACCCGCTGGTACGCCGGGCAATTGCCTACTACCAGAGTGCTGCCAACGACTTCAGCAAGGGCCTGCTGGCGTGGAAGCCGCAGGAGCAAGGTGCGGTGGCCGAACAGTAAACCAACTCGGTGGATGGCACCGGCCTCGCCGGTGTTCGCGGCGGTTCGACGCATCGACTTGCCCGCTCCCACAGGCTTGGCGCCGACCTCAAGAAATGCGCCCCCCTGTGGGAGCGGGTTTACCCGCGAACCGGGGCAACGCCCCGGCCATGCAACTCAGGTGGCCGGCCGAACCAACCGCCACAGCTTCCCGACCACCGCCACCACCGCCAGCACCACCGCACCGGCCACAACCCCGACACCGCCGTTGAGCAGCGCCACGGTCAATGCCCCGCCACGCCCTTCGCTGAACGCCTCGATGGCATGATGCAGCGGCTCGATGCCATGTACCAGAATCCCGCCACCGACCAGAAACATGGCCGCCGTGCCGATCACCGACAGGCTCTTCATCATGTATGGCGCGGTCCGCAGGATGCCGTTACCGACCGCCTGGGCCAGGCGCGACGCCTTCCGGGTCAGCCACAACCCCAGGTCATCGAGCTTGACGATGCCACCCACCAGCCCGTATACGCCGATGGTCATGACAATGGCGATCCCGGACAGCACGATGATCTGCTGGCTCAACGGTGAGTCAGCGACAATGCCCAAGGTAATGGCGATGATTTCCGCCGACAGGATGAAGTCGGTACGCACCGCACCCTTGATCTTGGTTTTCTCGAATGCCACCAGGTCGACATTGGCATCGGCCACTGCCTCCTTGAGCGCTGCATGTTCGGCGTCATCCTCGGCCTTGCTATGCAAGAACTTGTGCGCCAGCTTCTCGAAGCCCTCGAAGCACAGGTAGGCACCGCCCAGCATCAACAGCGGCGTCACCGCCCAGGGGATGAACGCACTGATCAGCAGCGCCGCCGGCACCAGGATGGCCTTGTTCACCATCGAGCCCTTGGCTACCGCCCACACCACCGGGATCTCGCGTTCGGCACGTACCCCGGTGACCTGCTGGGCGTTCAGCGCCAGGTCATCGCCGAGCACGCCTGCGGTCTTTTTCGCCGCCACCTTGGTCATCACCGAGACGTCATCGAGCACCGTGGCAATGTCGTCGATCAGTACCAGTAGACTGCTTCCTGCCATGTTTGCCTGCATCCAGAAGAATAAGTGCCCAGGATTCTAGCCCAAAGCCGCTGCCTTGAGCGCCCGTCAAGCCCGGTGCTACCATGCCCGATCCCTCTTAGAGGTGGCCAGACACGAGGAAGATCCCTGACCATGAGCACCATTCGCGAGCGCAACAAGGAACTGATCCTGCGCGCGGCCAGCGAGGAATTCGCCGACAAGGGCTTCGCCGCCACCAAGACCAGCGATATCGCGGCCAAGGCCGGCCTGCCCAAGCCGAACGTGTATTACTACTTCAAATCCAAGGACAACCTCTACCGCGAGGTCCTGGAAAGTATCATCGCACCGATCATGCAGGCGTCGACCCCGTTCAATGCCGACGGCGACCCGAAAGAAGTGCTGAGTGCGTACATTCGCTCGAAGATCCGCATTTCCCGCGACCTGCCGCATGCGTCCAAGGTGTTCGCCAGCGAGATCATGCACGGCGCCCCGCACCTGTCGCCGAACCAGGTGGCGCAGCTGAACGAGCAGGCGCGGCATAACATCGAGTGCATCCAGCGCTGGATCGACCGCGGGCAGATCGCCCATGTGGACGCGCATCACCTGATGTTCAGCATCTGGGCAGCGACCCAGACCTATGCCGATTTCGACTGGCAGATTTCCGCGGTGACCGGCAAGGCCAAGCTGGCCGACAGCGATTATGACGCGGCAGCCGAGACCATCATCCGCATGGTGCTCAAGGGCTGTGAGCCCGAGGTAGCCTGAGCCCCGGCGCTGGCTTCCTCGCGGGTGAACCCGCTCCCACAGGGACACCACGAGCTTCAAGCCTGTGATGATCCTGTGGGAGCGGGTTCACCCGCGAATAGGCCGGAACAGGCAATAGAGACTCAGGCTGCTACACCCGCATCCGCCTTCAACCCCACCTCCTCGATCGCACTGATCGCGCACTGCTCGTCGATATCCGACGTATCGCCGCTGATCCCCACCGCACCCAGCACCTTGCCATCCTGATCACGCACCAGCACGCCACCCGGTGCCGGCACCACCGGCCGCTCGCCCAGCCCGTTCAGCGCGGCAAAAAACGCCGGCCGTTGCTGCGCGTCCAGCGCCAGCAAGCGCGAGCCCTTGCCCAGGGCAATCGCCCCCCAGGCCTTGCCGGTGGCTACCTCCGGCCGGATCAGGCTGGCGCCATCCTCGCGTTGCAGCGCCAGCAAGTGGCCACCGGCATCCAGCACCGCCACGGTCAGTGGCGCGGCGTTGATCTTGCGGCCCGCCGCCAGCGCGGCATTCACCAGGCTGACCGCGACTTTCAGGTTCAAAGCGTTCATGAAAAGGTCCTCTTCTTGTTGTGAGAAGCCCTGAGGGCAGTTGAAAACCGATAGAGCAAATAGAACACAACGAAAGATGTTTTTGTATACAATATTTTGAAACGATCGTATGCGATGACGCAAACATCCGTTTTCATGGGCGCTCGAACGAAAGCGACATCCGCCGACGAAAACCCGTTGACCTGAGCGGCCAGCCGTGAATACACTCTGGCACAAAGCAAGTTGTATACAATTACAAAATCGATGAGGCACAAACCATGAGCAAAATGAGAGCAATCGATGCAGCCGTTCTGGTCATGCGCCGTGAAGGTGTAGATACCGCGTTCGGCATCCCGGGGGCTGCCATCAACCCGTTGTACTCGGCCCTGAAGAAAGTCGGTGGCATCGATCACGTCCTCGCTCGTCACGTCGAAGGCGCCTCGCACATGGCTGAGGGTTACACCCGTGCCAACCCGGGCAACATCGGCGTGTGCATCGGCACCTCCGGCCCAGCCGGCACCGACATGGTCACCGGCCTGTACAGTGCCTCCGCCGACTCCATCCCGATTCTCTGCATCACCGGCCAGGCTCCACGTGCCCGCCTGCACAAGGAAGACTTCCAGGCCGTCGACATCACCAACATCGTCAAGCCGGTCACCAAGTGGGCCACTACCGTTCTGGAGCCAGGCCAGGTGCCTTACGCCTTCCAGAAGGCCTTCCATGAAATGCGCACCGGCCGCCCAGGCCCGGTACTGATCGACCTGCCGTTCGACGTGCAGATGGCCGAAATCGAGTTCGACATCGACGCCTACGAACCGCTGCCAGTGCACAAGCCGTCCGCCACCCGCGTACAGGCCGAGAAAGCCCTGACCCTGCTCAATGACGCCGAGCGCCCACTGCTGGTTGCCGGTGGCGGCATCATCAACGCCGACGCCAGCGACAAGCTGGTCGAGTTCGCCGAACTGACCGGCGTACCGGTAATCCCGACCCTGATGGGCTGGGGCACCATCCCGGACGACCACGCACAGATGGTCGGCATGGTCGGCCTGCAGACTTCGCACCGCTACGGCAACGCCACCCTGCTGAAATCCGACCTGGTGTTCGGTATCGGCAACCGCTGGGCCAACCGCCACACCGGCTCGGTCGACGTCTACACCGAAGGCCGCAAGTTCGTGCACGTGGACATCGAACCGACCCAGATCGGCCGTGTGTTCACCCCGGACCTGGGTATCGTTTCCGACGCCGGCAAGGCACTGGACGTGTTCCTCGAAGTGGCCCGCGAGTGGAAAGCCGCCGGCAAGCTGAAGTGCCGCAAGGCCTGGCTGGAAGACTGCCAGCAGCGCAAGGCCAGCCTGCAGCGCAAGACCCACTTCGACAACGTGCCGGTCAAGCCGCAGCGCGTGTACGAAGAGATGAACCAGGTATTCGGCAAGGACACCTGCTACGTCAGCACCATCGGCCTGTCGCAGATCGCCGGCGCGCAGTTCCTGCACGTGTACAAGCCACGCCACTGGATCAACTGCGGCCAGGCCGGCCCGCTGGGCTGGACCATCCCTGCCGCTCTGGGCGTGGTGAAAGCCGATCCGAAGCGCAAGGTGGTCGCGCTGTCGGGTGACTACGACTTCCAGTTCATGATCGAGGAGCTGGCGGTGGGTGCGCAGTTCAACCTGCCTTACGTGCACGTACTGGTGAACAACGCCTACCTGGGCCTGATCCGCCAGGCGCAACGTGGCTTCGACATGGATTACTGTGTACAACTGGCGTTCGAGAACATCAACTCGACCGACGCCGCCACCTACGGTGTCGACCACGTTGCCGTGGTCGAAGGCCTGGGCTGCAAGGCCATCCGCGTGTTCGAGCCGGCCGAGATCGCCCCTGCCCTGCTCAAGGCCCAGAAGATGGCCGAAGAGTTCCGCGTGCCGGTGGTGGTCGAAGTGATTCTCGAACGTGTGACCAACATTTCCATGGGCACCGAGATCAACGCGGTCAACGAGTTCGAAGACCTGGCCCTGGTCGGCAACGACGCGCCAACCGCCATCTCGCTGCTGGACTGATCGCCTGACGCCCCCAGGCATGTCCTGGGGGCCTTCATCGCAAGGAGACAACTCATGCCTCGCTTCGCTGCCAACCTGTCCATGCTGTTCACCGAACAGGACTTCCTGGCCCGCTTCAAGGCTGCCGCCGATGCGGGTTTCAGCGGCGTCGAATACCTCTTCCCGTACGATTTCAGCGCAGCCGAAATCAAGCAGCAGCTGGACGCCAACGGCCTGACCCAAGTGCTGTTCAACCTGCCGGCGGGCGATTGGTCGAAGGGTGAGCGCGGTATCACCTGCCACCCTGACCGCGTCGAAGAATTCCGCGCCGGGGTCGACAAGGCCATCGAATACGCCAAGGTACTGGGCAACACCCAGGTCAACGCCTTGGCCGGCATTCGCCCACAAGGCCCGGACTGCGCCACCGTGCGCAAGACCTTCGTGGAAAACCTGCGCTACGCCGCCGACAAGCTCAAAGCCGCCGGGATCCGCCTGGTCATGGAAATGATCAACACCCGCGACATCCCCGGTTTCTACCTGAACACCACCAAACAGGCCCTGGAAATCCAGGCCGAAGTGGGCAGCGACAACCTGTTCCTGCAGTACGACATCTACCACATGCAGATCATGGAAGGTGACCTGGCTCGCACCATGGAAGCCAACCTGAAACTCATTAATCACATCCAGCTGGCCGACAACCCCGGCCGCAACGAGCCAGGCACCGGCGAAATCAACTACCGCTTCCTGTTCGAGCACCTGGACCGCATCGGCTACCAGGGCTGGGTGGGCGCGGAGTACAAGCCGCTGACCACCACCGAAGCGGGCCTGGGCTGGCTGAAGACGCACAATGCAATCTGAAGGCAAAGCACAGCCCTCTGCGAGACGCAGGACACTGTGGGAGCGGGTTCACCCGCGAACACCGGCGAAGCCGGTGCCATCCACCGCGGTGCCTGCTTCGCGGGTGAACCCGCTCCCACAGGGGGCCCGTGCAGCCTGCCCCATTGAGATTCAACAAATACAACGAGGTAATCTCTCATGGCTAAAATCGGTTTCATCGGCACCGGCATCATGGGCAAGCCCATGGCTCAGAACCTGCAGAAAGCAGGTCACAGCATCTTCGTTTCCACTCACCACGACGCTGCCCCGGCCGACCTGATCGCCGCCGGTGCCGTGGCCCTGGCCAACCCGAAAGAAGTTGCCCAGGAAGCCGAGTTCATCATCGTCATGGTCCCCGACACCCCACAGGTCGAAAGCGTCCTGTTCGGTGACAACGGCGTGGCCGAAGGCGTGGGCCCGAACAAGGTGGTGATCGACATGAGCTCGATCTCCCCTACCGCTACCAAAGCCTTCGCCGAGAAAATCAAGGCTACCGGCGCTGCCTACCTGGACGCCCCGGTGTCCGGCGGCGAAGTCGGCGCCAAGGCTGCGACCCTGAGCATCATGGTCGGTGGCTGCCCGAAAGCCTTCGAGCGCACCCTGCCGCTGTTCGAAGCCATGGGCAAGAACATCACCCGCGTCGGTGGCAATGGCGACGGCCAGACCGCCAAGGTGGCCAACCAGATCATCGTTGCCCTGAACATCCAGGCCGTTGCCGAAGCCCTGCTGTTCGCCGCCAGGAACGGCGCCGACCCGGCCAAGGTACGTGAAGCACTGATGGGCGGCTTCGCCTCGTCGAAAATCCTCGAAGTGCACGCCGAGCGCATGATCAAGGGCACCTTCGACCCAGGGTTCCGCATCAACCTGCACCAGAAGGACCTGAACCTGGCCCTGCAAGGTGCCAAGGAACTGGGCATCAACCTGCCCAACACCTCCAATGCCCAGCAAGTGTTCAACACCTGCCAGGCCCTGGGTGGCGGCAACTGGGACCACTCGGCGCTGATCAAAGGCCTGGAGCACATGGCCAACTTCTCGATCCGCGACGACAAGTAAGTAATTTTTAGCCTTCACCGGCCTCTTCGCGGGTGAACCCGCTCCCACAGGTTTTACGCCGTCTTCAGCCTCTGTGAGGCCCCTGTGGGAGCGGGTTTACCCGCGAAGAAGCCAACACCTTTGAACCTGCGACCACAGGTTCAAAGGTGGTACCGAGCAACACCCGCCCCTGGTTCGGCCTGCACGGAGGCAGTTCCAGGGGCGTTTTTGATTCTGCAGAACAACAATAATTGGGAGCCTGCCATGTCGGTCGATCCGCAAAAAATTCTCCGCGAGCTGTTCGACACAGCCATCGCCGCCGCCCACCCCCGTCAAGTCCTCGAACCCTACCTGCCCGCCGACCGCAGCGGCCGGGTCATCGTCATCGGCGCCGGCAAGGCCGCAGCCGCCATGGCCGAAGTGGTCGAGAAAAGCTGGCAGGGCGAAGTCTCTGGCCTGGTCGTAACCCGTTACGGCCATGGCGCCAACTGCCAGAAGATCGAGGTGGTCGAAGCCGCCCACCCGGTCCCCGACGCCGCCGGCCTGGCCGTGGCCAAGCGCGTGCTGGAACTGGTCAGCAACCTCAGTGAAGACGACCGCGTCATCTTCCTGCTGTCCGGCGGTGGCTCGGCGCTGCTGGCCCTGCCCGCCGAAGGCCTGACCCTGGCCGACAAGCAGCAGATCAACAAGGCGCTGCTGAAATCCGGCGCCACCATCGGCGAGATGAACTGCGTGCGCAAGCACCTCTCGGCGATCAAGGGCGGCCGCCTGGCCAAGGCTTGCTGGCCGGCCACGGTGTACACCTATGCCATTTCCGATGTACCGGGCGACCTCGCCACGGTGATCGCCTCCGGCCCTACCGTGGCCGACCCGAGCACCTCGGCCGATGCCCTGGCCATCCTCAAGCGCTACAACATCGAAGCGCCCAAGGCCGTTATCGACTGGCTCAACAACCCAGCCTCGGAAACCGTCAAGGCCGACGACCCGGCACTGGCCCGCAGCCACTTCCAGCTGATCGCCAAACCTCAGCAATCGCTTGAAGCCGCCGCGGTCAAAGCCCGCCAGGCCGGGTTCAGCCCACTGATCCTCGGCGACCTGGAAGGCGAATCGCGCGAAGTGGCCAAAGTGCACGCCGGTATCGCCCGGCAGATCGTCCAGCACGGCCAGCCGCTGAAAGCGCCCTGCGTGATCCTGTCTGGCGGCGAAACCACCGTGACCGTGCGCGGCAACGGCCGTGGCGGGCGCAACGCCGAGTTCCTGCTCAGCCTCACCGAAAGCCTCAAGGGCCTGCCGGGCGTGTACGCCCTGGCCGGTGACACCGACGGCATCGATGGCTCGGAAGAAAACGCCGGCGCCTTCATGACCCCGGCCAGCTACGCCCGCGCCGAAGCCCTGGGCCTGTCGGCCAGCGACGAGCTGGACAACAACAACGGCTACGGCTACTTCGCCGCGCTGGATGCGCTGATCGTCACCGAGCCGACCCGCACCAACGTCAACGACTTCCGCGCCATCCTGATCCTCGAGACTGCCCAATCATGACGCCTGATAAAAAAGTCAAAATCCTCGCCACCCTTGGCCCTGCGATCAAAGGCATCGACGATATCCGCCAACTGGTCGAAGCCGGGGTGAACATCTTCCGCCTCAACTTCAGCCACGGCGAGCATGCCGACCATGCCCTGCGCTACCAGTGGATCCGCGAAGTCGAGCAGCAGCTGAACTACCCGCTGGGCATCCTCATGGACCTGCAGGGGCCGAAGCTGCGCGTCGGCCGCTTTGCCGACGGCAAGGTGCAGCTGCAACGCGGCCAGGCCCTGCGCCTGGATCTGGACAACACCCCGGGCGACAGCCGCCGGGTGAACCTGCCGCACCCTGAGATCATCGCCGCCCTCGAGCCGGGCATGGACCTGCTGCTGGACGACGGCAAGCTGCGCCTGCGCGTCACCGCCAAGCACAGCGACGCGATCGACACCGAAGTACTCAACGGTGGCGAGCTGTCCGACCGCAAGGGCGTCAACGTACCGCAAGCGGTGCTCGACCTCTCCCCGCTCACCGAAAAGGACCGCCGCGACCTGGCCTTCGGCCTGGAGCTGGGCGTGGACTGGGTGGCCCTGTCGTTCGTGCAGCGCCCTGAAGACATTGTTGAAGCACGCCAGCTGATCGGTGACCGTGCCTACCTGATGGCCAAGATCGAGAAGCCATCGGCGGTGGAGCAACTGCAAGCCATCGCGGAACTTGCGGATGCGATCATGGTGGCCCGTGGCGACCTGGGCGTGGAAGTGCCGGCTGAAAGCGTGCCGCAGATCCAGAAACGCATCATCGGCACTTGCCGCCAGCTGGGCAAACCGGTGGTGGTGGCCACGCAGATGCTCGAATCCATGCGCTTCTCGCCGGCGCCGACCCGCGCCGAAGTCACCGACGTGGCCAACGCCGTGGCCGAAGGTGCCGATGCGGTGATGCTGTCGGCCGAGACCGCCTCGGGTGACTACCCGCTGGAAGCCGTGCAGATGATGAGCAAGATCATCCGCCAGGTGGAGAACGGCCCGGACTACCAGGCCCAGCTCGACGTTGGCCGGCCGAAGGCCGAGGCCACCGTGTCGGACGCCATCAGCTGCGCCATCCGCCGTATCAGCGGCATCCTGCCGGTGGCGGTGCTGGTCAACTACAGCGAGTCGGGCGCCTCGACCCTGCGCGCGGCACGCGAGCGGCCACGGGCACCGATCCTCAACCTGACGCCGAACCTGGCCACCGCGCGCCGCCTGAGCGTGGCGTGGGGCGTGCACTCGGTGGTCAACGACCGCCTGCGCCAGGTGGACGAGGTGGTTTCCACCGCGCTGGAGATTGCCCAGGCACAAGGTATGGCCAGCCGCGGCGACACCCTGCTGATCACCGCCGGTGTGCCTTTCGGCAAGCCAGGTTCGACTAACACGCTGCGGATCGAGACCTTGATCTAAATCACCGCATCTCGCCTGTGGGAGCGGGCGTACCCGCGAAGAGGCCAGCAGGGACAACGATGTTGCCTGAGCTGACGCATTCGCGGGCACGCCCGCTTCCACAGGGTAGGTGGTGTTGCACCCAACTGCGGAAAACCCGAGGCCCAAAGAGGCCCACCGCGCCCCATCAACCTCACTGACTGCCCCGATGTACACCAAAAATTTCGTCAACCCGTGCCCCGACTGGGCCACGGCGTTACTCAACGGCTTCAGCCAGGTGCTGCTGCTGCGTAATCCCCTGTGCGGCCTGTGCTGCCTGCTGGCCATCCTGCTGACCGCACCCAACCTGGTCGGCGGCGCCCTGCTCGGCGCCCTGGCCGGCCTGCTCACCGCCCAGGCACGCGGCTACGACCGTGCCGACCGCCAGGCCGGGCTGTACTGCTACAACGGCGTGCTGATCGGCATCCTGATCAGCGCCGTGCTGCCCTGGTCGGCCATCCTGCCGCCACTGATCATCGCCGCCGGCGGCCTGTCCAGCATCATCACCCACCAGTGGCGCAAGCGCGGCGGCAAACTGCTGGTCGCCTACACCGCACCCTTCGTGCTGCTGGGCTGGGCCACCCTGCTGATCGCCAGCCCCTCGCCCAGCGGCTTCGTCGAAGCCGACCCGCTGTATGCCCTGGCGCGTGGCGTGGGCCAGATCTTCCTGCTCGACCAGCCCCTGGCCGGTTTGCTGATCATCGGCGGCATGTTCATCGCCAACCCCTATGCCGCAATGTGGGCAGTGATCGGTTCGGCCATCGGCGGCGGCGTGGCACTGCTTGCCGACCAGACGCAAGCTGCCTGGCTGGGCCTGTATGGCTTCAACGCAGCACTGGCGGCGCTGGCGTTCAGCAGGCAAGGTGAAAAGCCGTGGCTGACGCTGCTGGCCATCGCCCTGGCCCTGCTGCTGCAACCGCTGTTCAAGCTGCTACCGGTGCCCGGCCTGACCGCGCCCTTCGTCGCCGCCTGCTGGCTGATGCACTTGGGCTGCCACCTCAAACCGTTTGGCGAACGACGCAATAGCAAAGGCATCCCCAACTGAACATTATGCTGGCTGCTAGCTAAGAGGTGGTGTCCCGGGGCGCCCCTTGCGGATGGCAGCTGCCAGCCCAGGCATGGTCAGGTCTTGTTTCGAGTAATCAGTCATGCCTGAGCTGTTAATGAAAATCACGTTGGAGCCAGGTTTCACTTGGCCATTTTTCCGTAGTGCTATGTGAGTGGGATTGACGTCCAGCAGAGTGAATCCCTGATTGATTAATTCTTCGGTGGGTACCAATGGTTTCGTACCAACATCGTCAGCAAGAACAAAATTCTCACTGATGAACAGGCTTCGATCCTTATCTACATAGAATTGTCCACTGAGCTCTGCATCCGGATCCGGACGATCCCAAGTAATCCCATTCACCGACTTTGCCCTAAACGGCTGGATGCGTTTGCCTTCAGGGGCTGCCGGGTTATAGGAAAAACCCTGAACTCGAAACTTCGTGTTGTTGATTTTTTTAAAAACCGGTTCGAAAGCCGTCCAGTTCTTGGCAAATCGGTTGCTACCTTTGGGATCAATGAAATTGACCGGATCGCCTCCACAATATGCATAAGCATTGACCCCTCCGGCCTTGAAAGGGCTCAATACATCCGGACTGCAGAAACGCATCAGAACCGGGCTGTATATTCGATTCCCGTTCCCTAGCAGATACCCCTGCACTACGCAATCCAGTAACTGCCCGTTGTAACCCAGTCGATGACCACGTATGCCTTTACCCAAGTAGCCATAGACTGAATAGGCTGATGACTTGATTGTCCTTTGGGCCGAGCCGGTCCTATCATTCATTCCCTTCTCCAAAAGCGGCGCCACCTATACGCTTATGCTGTATCGCAGGGCAGATAAACGAAACTGGCATTTCTACCAGGTTGGCTCCGATCTTCGTTACGTTGCTAGCCTAGGCAAAGACCTTCTAGGCTTGACTTTCACGCCACCGGAATCTTCTTCACATGCCCACCCCGCAATCCCTGCGCGAACGCCTCTACATCATGGTCTTCCAGACCGACACCGTAGCCGGCCGCCGCTTCGACAAGATCCTCCTGCTGATCATCCTGGCCAGCCTGGTCACCGTCATCCTCGACAGCATCGACGAAGTGCATCAGGGCTATGCCGGCCTGCTGGCCGGCATCGAGTGGGGCTTTACCGCTATCTTCCTGGCCGAGTACCTCACCCGCCTGTACTGCTCGCCCAAACCGCTGCGCTATGCCTTCAGCTTTTATGGCCTGGTGGATTTGCTGGCGATCCTGCCGGGGATCATCGCGCTGTACTACAGCGACGCCCAGTACCTGCTGATCATCCGCGTGATACGGATGCTGCGGATTTTCCGTGTGCTCAAGCTCAGCCCGTACCTCAAGCAGGCCCATTACCTGATGGAGGCACTGCGTGGCAGCAAGCAGAAGATCATCGTATTCCTGGTGACGGTATCGACCCTGGTGACGGTGTTCGGCACCTTGATGTATGTGATCGAGGGGCCTGAGCATGGCTTTACCAGCATCCCCAAGGGCATCTACTGGGCCATCGTTACCCTCACCACCGTGGGCTTTGGCGACATCGTGCCGAAGACACCGCTGGGGCAGGTGCTGTCATCGCTGGTGATGATTACCGGTTATTCGATCATTGCCGTGCCAACCGGGATCTTTACCGCCGAGCTGGCCAACGCCATGCGCGGGGAGCAGCTGCAGCATGATTGCCCGACCTGCAGCAAGAAGAACCATGAGCATGGCGCGGCGTTCTGTTCCCGATGTGGGAATGTGCTGTTTCCCAAGCAATGATGTTGCCCGGACCGGCCCTTTCACGGGTAAACCCGCTCCCACAGGTGGTGTGCGGTCCCTGTGGGAGCGGGTTCACCCGCGAAGAGGCCGGCACTGGCAGTGGCATAACCAAAGTGTTTTTTGTTCTTTAAACCCTACAAACCCACCCGCTATAGTCGCAGGCAAACTGCCAACACCTTCTCGATAACAAGGAAGCAACGTGAAAAAACTCTTCACCGCCTCGCTGCTCGCCGCAGGCCTTGCCCTGGGCAATTTCGCCCAGGCTGCCCCCACCCTGCTGAACGTGTCCTACGACGTGATGCGCGACTTCTACAAGGACTACAACCCGGCCTTCCAGAAACACTGGGAAGCCGAGCACAACGAGAAGGTCAACGTGCAGATGTCCTTCGGCGGCTCAAGCAAACAGGCGCGAGCGGTGATCGATGGCCTGCCGGCCGATGTCATCACCATGAACATGGCCACCGACATCAACGCCCTGGCCGACAACGGCAAGCTGGTGCCGGACAACTGGGTAAGCCGCCTGCCGAACAACAGCGCGCCGTTCACCTCGGCCACTGTGTTCATCGTGCGCAAGGGTAACCCCAAGGCGCTGAAAGACTGGCCCGACCTGCTCAAGGATGGCGTACAGGTGATCGTGCCCAACCCCAAGACCTCGGGTAACGGCCGCTACACCTACCTGTCGGCCTGGGGCTATGTGCTCAAGCAAGGCGGTGATGAAAACAAGGCCAAGGACTTCGTCGGCAAGCTGTTCAAGCAGGCGCCGGTGCTGGACACTGGTGGCCGTGCCGCCACCACTACGTTCATGACCAACCAGATCGGCGACGTGCTGGTGACCTTCGAGAACGAAGCCGAGATGATCGCCCGCGAGTTTGGCCGCGACCAGTTCGAAGTGGTCTACCCGAGCGTTTCCGCCGAAGCCGAACCGCCGGTCAGCGTGGTCGACAAGGTGGTGGCGAAGAAAGGCACCCAGGCCGCGGCCGAGGAATACCTGAAGTACCTGTGGTCGCCAGCCGCCCAGGAAATCGCCGCACAGAACTACCTGCGCCCGCGTGATGCGACGGTACTGGCCAAGTACACCGACCGCTTCCCGAAAGTGGACTTCCTGTCGGTGGAGAAGACCTTTGGTGACTGGCGCACCGTGCAGAAGACCCACTTCAATGATGGTGGGGTGTTTGACCAGATCTACACCAACAATCAGTAATTGATGTAAGCCTTACCGGCCTCTTCGCGGCTAAAGCCGCTCCCACAGGTACCCCACAGCCCTCAGGTTTTGCACGGTACCGGTGGGAGCGGGCGTGCCCGCGAAGAGGCCGGCAAGGGCAACATCAAACCTGGCGGAATACCAGGGCCTTCAAGCCGCCCGCCGGGTCCACGTCAGGAAATTCCGGCGGGTTCTCCAGCCGCTCGACGAATGCCAGCGAAGGCGCCTGCTCCGCCATTCCCTCGATCAGGAACTCCGGCCCGATGCCCGGGTCGTTCACGCACGCCAGCACCGTCCCTCCCTCGCTCAACAGCTCCGGCAAGCGCCGCAGGATCTTCGCGTAATCCTGGGTCAGCACAAAACTACCGCGCTGGAAGGTCGGCGGGTCGATGATGATCAGGTCGTAAGGCCCGTACTTGCGCACCTTGCCCCACGACTTGAACAGCTCGTGCCCCAGGTACGCCACCCGCGACGCATCGTGGCCATTCAGGCGGTGGTTGTCGCGGCCCCGGGACAACGCCGACTTGGCCATGTCCAGGTTCACCACCTGCTCGGCGCCACCGGCAATCGCCGCCACCGAGAAACCGCAGGTGTAGGCGAACAGGTTCAGCACGCGCTTGCCTGCCGCCTGCTCGCGCACCCAGCGCCGGCCATAGCGCATGTCGAGGAACAGGCCATTGTTCTGCCGCACGCCCAGGTCCAGCAGGTAGGTCAGGCCGTCCTCGACCACCTCGCGCTGCTGGCACGGCTCGCCCAGCAGCCACTGGCCCGGGCTGTCGGGCAGGTAGCGATGCTGGACAAGGATGGCCTGGCCAGCCCACTGCGGGCGCTCGGCGAGCGTGCGCAGCATGGCCTCCAGTTCGGCCAGCTGGCCTTCAGGCGGCTCGCGGAACAGGGCGACCGACAGCACCCCTTGCAACCAGTCGACAGTGACCTGCTCCAGGCCCGCCCAGCAGCGACCACGGCCGTGGAACAGGCGGCGGGTTTCCTGCGGGGCAGGGTCGAGGGCGGCGAGCAGGTGTTGCTCCAGAGTCTGGATCGGCGAAGTCATCATGGGTCGCAGGCAGGCAAAAGCGGCATTCTACCTTGCGAGCCCTTTCGCGGGTAAACCCGCTCCCACAGGATCACCACAGGCCCGAAGCATGTGCAGCACCTGTGGGAGCGGGTTTACCCGCGAAAAGGCCGGCAAGACCACCTCATTCCTCGGCCACAACCCGCGCTGGCCGGAACCACCACCCCTGCTGCATCCCCGCTGCCGCCAACAGGATCAACGCCACCCCCAGCCACTGCAGCGGCGCCAGCCGGTGCCCGAACGCCACCCAGTCCACCAGAATCGCCGCAATCGGGTAAATGAACGACAGCGCCCCGGTCAACGCCGTGGGCAGGCGCTGGATGGCGCTGTACAGCAGCACATACATCAAGCCGGTGTGCACCATGCCCAAGGTCACCAGGCTGGCCAGCGCCGGCACTTCACCCGGCAACCCGCCCAGCTTCACCCACGGCGCCAGCAACAGCACACCCGTGGCCACCTGGATCAGCGCGATCAGGTGCGGCGGCGTGCCACTCAGGCGCTTGATGATCAATGCCGCAATGGCATACAGGAAGGCCGCCCCCAGCGCCAGCGCAATGCCCAGCAAATAATCCTCACCGCCACCCTGCCCCGCACCATGGGCACTCACGATCGCCAGCATGCCGAGGAACGCCACGCTCAACCAGGTGACCTTGGCCAGGGTGATCTTCTCGCCCAGGAACACTGCCGCCAGCCCCACCAGCATGAACGGCTGCACGTTGTACACCGCCGTGCCGATGGCAATCGACGCCCGCGAGTAGGAGGCGAACAGCAGCACCCAGTTGCCGACGATGGCCACACCGCTGGCAATCGCCAGCAGGAATGCGGTGCGGCTGATCACGCCTGGCCGCAGGAAGCCGAACCCCGCGCAAATCGCCAGCAAGGTCACGGCACCGAACACGCAGCGCCAGAACACCACCTCGAGCACCGGCTGGCCGGACACCAGCACGAACCAGCCGATGGTCCCGGAAATCAGCATGGCGGCAACCATTTCCAGCGAGCCACGACGCAATGAACTGTCCATCTCACACCTCCTGTTGACGATGGACACAGTATGCAAAGGTTGCCGGCCGGCCTTCCAGCGGATAACGAAGGAAGATCTGGGTGCTTGCCTTTACTATCAAGGTAAATCACGCGAATAACCTTATCGAGGTGACCATGACCGATGCCATCGACCAACTGCTGATCAACGCGCTGATGGAAGACTCGCGCCGCTCGCTCAAGGCCCTGGCGCAAATCAGCGGGCTGTCGGCGCCCAGCGTCAGCGAACGCCTGCGCCGCCTGGAGGAGCGCGGCGTGTTGCGCGGTTACACCGTAGAGATCGACCCGCGCGCCTTTGGCTACCAGTTGCAGGCCATCGTGCGCATCCGCCCGCTACCGGGGCAGTTGCAAGAGGTGGAGCGGCAGATCATCGCCATTCCCGAATTCACCGAGTGCGACAAGGTTATTGGCGAAGACTGCTTCATTGCCCGCCTGCATGTACGCTCGATGGAGCAACTGGACACCCTGCTCGACCGCCTCTATACGGTGGCCGAGACCAATACCGCCATCATCAAGAAGACCCCGGTGAAGCGGCGGTTGCCGCCGATGGACTGAGTTTCACCTGTGCCGGCCTCTTCGCGGGCACGCCCGCTCCCACAGAATCTCCACAGTCCAGGATGCTGTGCGGTCCCTGTGGGTGCGGGCGCGCCCGCGAAGCGGCCGGCACAGGGAAAAGCTGACTAATTTTTGTACACAAAAATGTCACCATAGGTGCCATTTTTGTGTGCACTTTTCAAAATAGCGCCCCAATACGTTACACACTTCCCACAACTAATTTTGACCAATCGATCAACTAATAAGCCCGACAAGAATTTAAATCTGTTCACTTGGTCAACTTATATTCCATTTATTTCATTAACTTATACTTGAAATAGATAGATTAGAAATCATGACCAGCTGAAAGTTGCTTTTCCCTTGGCATGGAACTCGCTTTTGTGTGTTCGTGTTTTGTATACAAACCAATCAAAACATAAGTACACAAGAACCCGCGACGCCGACCCAACATCGGCCGCCGCGCCCCAAACCCTGAGATGCCAACGCTGCACCGACGAGATGGCGAGCCCGTGCGCATGCCCGCTCATCGCAGTCACGTGCATCAGGAGCCCGCCGGAATGAGTACCAGCCTCGACCTTGCCCCTGAACTATCCGTCGCCAGCACCCACCCCGCTTCCCCTCTTGCCGGCCACCAGCCGGAACTTGCCCTGAGCCCGCGCCTGCACAACCGCGACCTCGCCCCGACACGCGTCGAAGGCCGTCGCTGGGGCCGCTACAGCATCTTCGCGCTGTGGACCAACGATGTGCACAACATCGCCAACTACTCGTTCGCCATGGGCTTGTTCGCCCTCGGCCTGGGTGGCTGGCAGATCCTGCTGTCGCTGGCCATCGGCGCGGCGCTGGTGTACTTCTTCATGAACCTCTCCGGCTACATGGGCCAGAAGACCGGCGTGCCGTTCCCGGTCATCAGCCGCATCGCCTTCGGTATCCACGGCGCGCAGATCCCGGCGCTGATCCGCGCGGTCATCGCCATCGCCTGGTTCGGCATCCAGACTTACCTGGCTTCGGTGGTGCTGCGCGTGCTGCTCACCGCCGTATGGCCGCAAATGGCAGCCTACGACCATGACAGCATCCTCGGCCTGTCGAGCCTGGGCTGGGTGTGCTTCGTGTCGATCTGGCTGGTGCAACTGGTGATCCTGGCCTACGGCATGGAGATGGTGCGCCGCTACGAGGCCTTCGCCGGCCCGGTGATTTTGCTGACCGTCGCCGCCCTGGCGGTGTTCATGTACTTCAAGGCCGACGCCCGCATCGCCTGGTCGGTGGCCGAACCGCTGACCGGCTCCGAGATGTGGCGCAACATCTTTGCCGGCGGCGCACTGTGGCTGGCGATCTATGGCACCCTGGTGCTGAACTTCTGTGACTTCGCCCGCTCCTCGCCATGCCGCAAGACCATCCGCGTCGGCAACTTCTGGGGCCTGCCGGTGAACATCCTGGTGTTCGCCATGATCACCGTGGTGCTGTGCGGCGCGCAGTTCCAGATCAACGGCCAGATCATCGACAGCCCGACCCAGATCGTCGCCGCCATCCCCAGCACAGCGTTCCTGGTCCTGGGCTGCCTGGCCTTCCTGATCGTCACCGTGGCGGTGAACATCATGGCCAACTTCGTCGCCCCGGCCTTCGTCCTCAGCAACCTGGCACCACGCCACCTGAACTTCCGCCGCGCCGGGCTGATCAGCGCCACCCTGGCGGTGCTGATCCTGCCGTGGAACCTGTACAACAGCCCGCTGGTGATCGTGTACTTCCTGTCCGGCCTGGGTGCCCTGCTCGGCCCGCTGTACGGGGTGATCATGTCCGACTACTGGTTGCTGCGCAAAGGCTGCATCAACGTGCCGCAGCTGTACAGCGAAGACCCGGCCGGCGCCTACCACTACACCAAGGGCATCAACCTGCGCGCGGTGGCCGCCTTCGTGCCGGCCGCGCTGCTGGCCATCGTCCTGGCCCTGGTGCCCAACTTCCACAGCGTGGCGCCATTCTCCTGGCTGATCGGTGCCGGCATCGCCGCCGCCCTGTACCTGCTGATCGCACCACGCAAACGCCAATACCACGACGTCAGCGGCGAGTGCATCGCCGTTGACCACAGCAGCCATTAGTCAGGGAGGACCGCCCATGCGTATTCTGATCGCCAACGTCAACACCACCGAAGCCATCACCGAAGCCATTGCCGAACAGGCCCGTGCGGTGGCCGCACCCGGTACCGAGATCATCGGCCTCACCCCGTGGTTCGGTGCCGAGTCGGTGGAAGGCAACTTCGAAAGTTACCTGGCCGCCATTGCGGTGATGGACCGTGTGCTGGCCTATGAGGGCCCCTATGACGCCGTGATCCAGGCGGGTTATGGCGAACACGGCCGCGAAGGCCTGCAGGAACTGCTGAACGTGCCAGTGGTGGACATTACCGATGCTGCCGCCAGCACGGCGATGTACCTGGGCCATGCCTACTCGGTGGTAACCACCCTGGACCGCACCGTGCCGCTGATCGAAGACCGCCTGAAGCTCTCCGGCCTGTATGAGCGCTGCGCATCGGTACGGGCCAGCGGGCTGGCGGTGCTGGAGCTGGAAGCCGACCCGCAGCGCGCCGTGGAGGCGATTGTCGAGCAGGCAGAACGCGCCGTGCGTGAGGACAAGGCCGAGGTGATCTGCCTGGGTTGCGGCGGCATGGCCGGGCTGGACGAGCAGATCCGCCAGCGCACCGGCGTGCCGGTGGTGGATGGTGTGAGCGCAGCGGTGACCATTGCCGAATCGCTGGTGCGCATGGGCTTGAGTACCTCCAAGGTACGTACCTATGCCACGCCACGGGCGAAGAAAGTGGTGGGTTGGCCGATGCGGTTCGGGCGTTAGGCATCTTTCGCCTGACCTGGCCTCTTCGCGGGTAAACCCGCTCCCACAGGGACCGCATTGCTCTCGGGGCTTGTGCAGTACCTGTGGGAGCGGGTTTACCCGCGAAGAGGCCGGCATCATTATTCAGGCTTCCTGGCAGAGCAGTACCAGCGGATCAGGTCGGGCAGCTATGTGCACCATCATTCAGGCCCTGGCGCACGTTGCGGCTGAGCAGGCTGGCCTTGCCGTCGTGCCAGGTCAGGGTCAGCACGTAGAGGGTATCGAAGTCGTCGCCGCTCCAGTCCTCGGTGATCACCCGCTCTTCACCCAGGGCCTTGCCAGCCACGGCATTGATCAGGTCGGGGAGATAGCCGTGCGACCAGGCGGTGTACACGGTCGCGTTACGGTACTTGTCGCGCAGCAGCTCTTCGGCCAGTTCGTCAGTGTCGTTGGCGCCGTAGTCGATGTTTACCGGCAAGCCCAGGCGAATGGCACTGGGGCTGATGGTCATCAGCGGGCGGATATAGCTGTAGCTCTCGTCCTTGCTGCCTTCCTCCACATGCCGCGAGGGGTTGGCAGCGAACACGTAATCGGCCTTGCCAAAACGCTCGGGAAGCACGCTAGCCAGGTCCAGCGCACGGTTGAGGCCCTGGCAGTTCAACTGGCCCAACCCTTCGCCGGGTTTCTCGGCGTGGCGCAGGAATACCAGGGTCTGGGTGCCATCCACCTGCTGCGCACGGCTTTCGACAGCCTCCAGCGCCAGCGGTACGGCGAGGGCTGTCAGCACCAGGCTCAGCAACCAGTGACGACGACGGCGGAAGAATGTTGGCAACTTCATCAAGGCAGGCTCGTGTGGCAGAAAAATCGGGTTGACCCGCCACATCACCCCGCCAACAGCACGGCGGGGCATCCTTGTAGTGAATGCCGTCCTTGGCAACGAGTGAGGGTGAGAGTGCCCTGAACCCGTTTGGTTCCTCCCTGGAGGTGGATGCCGTTCCCTGGGCCAGGCTTACGCTAGAGGATGGGTGTTGCTGAATTGTGTAGGGCGCAAGAACATCGGGTTGCAATAGGCCAGTCAATCGTCCCGCGTCAGCACTTCCAGCAATTCGATCTCGAAGGTCAAATCCGAATTCGGCGGAATCGCCCCGACGCTGCGTTCGCCATAGCCCAGATGCGCAGGTACCAGCAGCTTGCGCTTGCCGCCCACGCGCATGCCCATCAAGCCCTGGTCCCAGCCCTTGATCACCCGGCCAGTGCCGATCACGCACTGGAACGGTTTGCCACGTGACCACGACGAGTCGAACTCGCTGCCGTCGGCCAGCCAGCCGGTGTATTGGGTGGTGATCAGGGCGCCTTTGACGGCGGCTTTGCCATCCCCCTCCACAAGGTCGATGATCTGCAGTTCTTGGCTCACGGGGCATACTCCAACGCTGGAAACAAAGCCGCCGTTTTCTCAGGTACGCAACGGTTTGGCAAGTCTGGTCTTGATCAGCCGAGCTGCTCGAAGGCTTCCTGGCCGGTCAGTTCCTTGGTCTGGTTGGCAAAGCAGTACCAGGCGGGTTTCTCTTCGACGAAAATCTGCAGGTCGAAATCCCACTCTTGGTCGCCGTCGAGCAGGCCGACCGGCACGGCATGGAAGTCATTGGCCTTGAGCCGGTAGTACAGGTGCGTACCGCATTGGCCGCAGAAGCCGCGCTGAGCCCACTCGGAGGACTCGTACACGCTGGGGGCGCGCCCTTCGATCACCGGTGGCTGGCTGCAGTGCACCACCAGCAACGGGCCGCCGGTCCATTTGCGGCACATGCTGCAGTGGCAGGCGCTGATATGGGTGTTGTCGACGGTGACCTTGAGCCGGGTGGCGCCGCACAGGCAGGTGCCGTGTTTTTCCAGGGCCATGGCTGGCTCCTTGAGCGGTGGATGGGCCAGCAAGTATAGATGCCTGTGCCGGCGATGAGGCCGGCACAGGCAGCACAAGACAGTTACCCGGGAATCAGATGTACACCGTACCGCGCAGGTACAACGCCGCCCGCCCGCTGATGATCACCCGGCCATTACCCGGCACTTCGCACTGCAACTGACCTTTGCGCGCCCCACCCTGCTCGCAGCGCAGCGCGTTTTTACCCAGGCGCTCGGCCCATACCGGCGCCAGCGAGGTGTGCGCCGAGCCGGTCACCGGGTCTTCGTTCACGCCAACCCGCGGGCCGAACCAGCGGGTGACGAAATCAAAGCCACCGCCTGCCGCCGTCACGGCGATACCGCGCACGTCGAAGGCCGACAGCGCAACGAAGTCCGGCTTCAGGCTGTCGAGCAACAGGGCGTCATCGATCACTACCAAATAGTCGTCACTGCGGTACAGCGCCTGTGCCTGGCCAAGGCCCAGCGCCTGCAACAGGCCCGGCGGGATGTCCACGGCGACCGGCTGCTTGGCCGGGAAGTCCATGGCCAGCAGCCCATCGGCATTGCGGCTGACACGCAGCTCGCCACTGCGGGTGTTGAAGCGCAGCACCTGCGCCTGCTCGCCCAGTTGTTCGAACAGCACATAGGCCGAGGCCAGGGTGGCATGGCCGCACAGGTCGACTTCCACGGTCGGGGTGAACCAGCGCAAGTCGAAGGTTTCGCCGTTGCGCACGAAGTAGGCGGTTTCCGACAGGTTGTTCTCTTCGGCGATGCGCTGCAGCACATCGTCCGGCAGCCAGCTTTGCAGCGGGATCACTGCCGCCGGGTTGCCCCCGAACGGTTCGGTGGAAAACGCATCGACCTGGAAGATATCGAGTTGCATGCACACACTCCTTGTTGCCCGATCACGGCCAGGCAAATGTATGAAAAAGGGTTATTGGCGTACCGGGGTCAACACGGCTTCACCGGCAAAGAACGCCTGCAGGTTGCGCAGCACCAGGGCCACCGTGTCGCGCGCTGCCTCCGGCGACTGGCCGGCCACATGGGGCGTGAGGACGGTGTTGCCGAGCGCCTTGAGGGCATCGGGCACAGCCGGCTCGTCATCGAACACATCCAGTGCCGCACCCGCCAGCCGGCCGTGCTGCAGCGCGGTCACCAGGGCCTGGGTGTCGACCACGCTGGCACGGGCGATATTCACCAGGTAGCCCTCGGCCCCCAGTGCCTCGAGCACTTGGGTATCGACCAGGTGGCGAGTGTTGGCACCGCCGGGGGTGGCCACCACCAGGATGTCAACGGCATCGGCCAGGTGCAGCGGGCTGTCGTACCAGGTGTAGGGCACATCCTGGCGCGGCGTGCGGCTGTGGTAGCTGACGGGCATGGCGAAGCCCAGATGGGCGCGCCTGGCGATCGCCAGCCCCACCGCACCAAGGCCGAGAATGCCCAGGCGCTTGCCACTCACCGAGGGGCTGATCACCCGGTTCCATTCGCCCCGGCGGGTACTGGCATCGGCGCGGGGAATGTCGCGCAACAGCGCCAGCAGCAGGGCAAGGGCGTGGTCGGCGACCGCCTCGGCATTGGCCCCGGCGCCGTTGGTGACGGTGATGCCGCGCGCAGCGGCGGCGGCCAGGTCGACCTGCTCGTAGCCGGCACCGATCACGCAGATGATCTGCAGTTTGGGCAGAGCGTCGATTTCGCCGCCAGTCAGGCCCAGCGGGCCGCGGGTGAGCACGGCCTCGATTTCATGGGCATGGCGCTGGATGGCCTCGGCCCGAAGTTGCGGCGAGGGGGCACGGATCAAGCGGTAGCCGGCCTGCTCCAGCAGGGGCAGGTAGTCGTCGACGGTTTCCACCAGCACCAGGACAGTCTTGTGCATGCCACCTCCATTTCTTGAAGGGGCATTATGCGGAGTCACTGGCCAGTACAGTCAACCGAAATAACGAGGTGAAACTGCACTGTTCTGCTTAGCTCCGCGCATGCTCTTGCTCTTGCTCTTGCTCTTGCTCTTGCTCTTGATCTTGATCTTGATCTTGATCTTGCCGTTGATCTTGATCTTGATCTTGATCTTGATCTTCGCGACTTCAGGAGGCCGAGCAGAGGTATTGCGGAGGGAGGTGACGGGCATGGATGCCCGTCAAGCGCTGAGGCCCCATGGATGGGGCCTGCAGCGCGTACTCCCGGGAGCAAGACCGGCGCGAGGGGACCCCGGAGCGCAGCGTAGGGGCCGGATGATGGGAGCGCAGCGTTTTTTGGTTACTTTTTGCCGCGTTTGGCAAAAAGTGACTCGCCGTAAGGGCGAAAAGGTGAGTAAGCGTCGCCATCGTAAATGGACTGTTCGCTATATCAAAACCGTCGCTTAAGCTTTTTGGCTTTTTGGCTTTTTGGATGTGGGCATTCACATCGAGTAGACATTCATTCAAGCCGGTGGCGCCAAGTCACCTTTCCGCCCTTACGGCGGGTCACTTTTTGCCAAACGCGACAAAAAGGTAACCAAAAAACGCTGCGCTCCCATCATCCGGCCCCTCCGCTGCGCTACGGGGTCCCCTCGCTACGGGCTTGCTGCCGGGAGTACGCGCTGCAGGCCCCATCCATGGGGCCTCAGCGCTTGACGGGCATCCATGCCCGTCACCTCCCTCCGCAAGCCCTTCGCTCGGCCTCCTGAAGTCGCAATCGGCGGCGCCTGAACTGTCGCGCGCTTAGAAGCAAAGCAAAAGCAAAAGCAAAAGCACCGTTGCAGTTATTGGGCGAACGCACGCCCCAGGCCACCGGGTACACCGCTACTGTCAGTTTCCTGCCACGGACCATCCGGGCTCAGCGACCAGCTCCAGCCGTTGTCGAAGCGGTAGTAGGTCCGCTGGCGGTAGAAGGTATTGGGCTTCTTCTCCAGCACATACACGCCCAGCTTCGGGTCCCAATGGCTCGCCCCGCCCGGTGGCGGCGCGAAGCTGGCCGAGGTGCGTGGCATCGGCTTGGGCGTAGCCGCAGGCTTGCTCGGGGCCGGCTGCCGGTCCGGCAAGGGCTTGACCGCTGGCCCCGGCTGCGGCGGCAGGCGTTCGATCGGTGGTGCGGGCTGCTCGTACGGCTCATGCACCGTACACGCAGACAAACCCAGGGCCAGGGTGATCAGGGTCAGGCGGACGATGCTGTGCATGGTATTGCTCTCTTACGGATCGGGGCTGTCGATGGTCAGGTGCTGAATGGCCTGGGTGGCGCTGGGCATTGGTGTGCCCTGGCCAATCCACTCGCCATGGGTTGGCTGGCCAGCGCGTGATACACGTGCAACGAGTTGGACTTCGGCAAAGTCCGACAGTTTCATCTGCGGCATCATGGCGTCAGCATCGGACAATTCCACCTCGATCGGCAACTGCGCCACGGTCACCCGTTTGGCCGCCAGCGGCATGGGCGGGCCATTGCTGGCGCGGGCGAAAATGAACACCGTGTCGTCCGGCTTGACCTTGTCCTTCAGCGCCGCCGCCAGTTCCACGCGCACCTTCAAGCGAGCCGCCACCGGCGCCGTAGCCTGCCCTGGCGATCCACCCAGGCGCTCGGCAGCACGGTCGATGCCGCCCTGCAACGCCGCACGCGACGCATCGCCTTCCGGCAACTGCGCCAGCAGGCGCTTCCAGTAATCGATGGCCTCCTGGTAACGCTCACCCTCGAAGGCGGCGATACCACGCAGACCGAGGCTGGTCACTTCGTTGGAGTCGGCTTTCAGCGCCTCGTCAGTCAGCGCCTGCAACTGCGGGCTCCACTGCTTGTCAGCGGCGAAGTACAGCGCCTGTGCCCACTGCCCGAGCAATTCGGGCTGGCGACCGGCCAGGGCTACGGCGCGCTCGAAGGTACGCGCAGCATCGGCGGGGCGTTGCTCGGCCATATAGGCGCGGCCCAGGAAATACATGGCCTCGGCCGAATCCGGCTGGGCCTGCACTACCCGTTCAAGGCGGGCAGTCATTTCTTCCATCGACTTGGGCGCCTCGGCAAACTCCTGGGTCAGTTGCACCTTGTCGGCTGCGCCAAAATGCAGGTACAGCCCCAATGCCAGCAGCGGTACCAGCAGCGCCGCCAGCAACGGCAGGGCCTTGCCCAGGTGGCCCTGGCGCGGGGGCTCGGCACCTTCGGTATCGGCCAGCAGCTCACGGGCGGCCTCGTCACGGCCCTTGGCCATCTGCGCCTCGTCGAGCACGCCAGCGGCCTCCTGGGCAGCCAGTTCGGCGACGCGTTCCTGGTACAGGGCCACGTTCAGGGCGGTGCGGTCTTCTTCCAGCTGACGGCTACGGCCACGCAGGATCGGGATCAGCAGGAAGCTGAGGGCAGCGAGCAGCAGCAGGCCCGCGCTAAGCCAGAATTCAATCATGGGTCTGTTCTTTTTCCAGCAGTTTGGCGAGACGCTCGCGTTCTTCGGCGGACAACTCATTGGCGCCCTGCACGGCCGCACTGCGGCGCCGGCGCACGATCAGCGCCAGCACCACGAAACCACCGGCCAGCAAAATCCCCGGGCCGAACCACAGCAGCCAGGTGCGCCCGCTGAGCGCCGGCTTGTAGCGCACGAAGTCGCCATAGCGGTCAACCATGAAGTCGACGATCTGCTGGTTGCTCTTGCCCTCGCCGAGCATGCGGAAGATTTCCCGGCGCAGGTCGGCGGCAATTGGCGCATTGGAGTCGGCGATATCCTGGTTCTGGCACTTGGGGCAACGCAGTTCCTTGGTCAGTTGCTGGTAGCGCTCACGCTCGGCATCGTCGCGGAACTGGTAGGTGTCGATGGCCGCCTTGGCCACGCCAGCCAGGCTCAACCCGATGAAGAGCCCCAGCATGGCAGCTGCCAACCCCCGCTTCATGGCTTGGCCTCGTCGACCAGACCCTGGTACAGCGGCGCCAGCTGCTCACGCCAGACCGTGGCATCGACCACGCCCACGTGCTTGTAGCGGATGATGCCCTTGGCATCGATCAGGAAGGTTTCCGGCGCGCCATAAACGCCCAGGTCCAGGCCCAGGCTGCCCTGCTCGTCACGAATGTCCAGCTGGTAGGGGTTGTGGAACTCTGCCAGCCACTTCAGGGCTGCCGCATTGTCGTCCTTGTAGTTGACGCCGTGGATCACCACGCCTTGCTGGGCCAGCTGGTTCAGGTACGGGTGCTCGACCTTGCACGACGGGCACCAGGTGGCCCACACGTTGACCAGTGCCGGGCGGCCCTGCAAGTCGGCCTCGGTCAGGGTACGGTCGCCCTGGGTCGAGGCCAGGGAAAACGCCGGGAAAGGCTTGCCGATCATTGCCGAGGGCAGCTCGTCGGGCTTGAGGAAAAGCCCCTTGTAGAGGAACACCGCCACCAGCAGGAATACCGCCAGGGGGACTACCATGATCCAACGCTTCATGCAGCTGCTCCAGACACGCCCAGGGCATCACGCACCCGGGTCTTGACCTTGACGCGATAGCGCCGGTCGAGGGCCGCCAGCAACCCGCCCAGGCCGGTCAGCAGACCACCCAGCCAGATCCAGCGGACGTAAGGCTTGATATGTACGCGCACCGCCCAGGCGCCGTTCTCCAGCGGTTCGCCGAGGGCGACATACAGGTCACGGGTAAAGCCGGCATCGATACCGGCTTCGGTCATCATCGACTGCTGCACGGTATACAGGCGTTTTTCCGGGTGCAGGGTGGTCACTTCACGGCCATCGCGGCTGACCACCACAGTGCCCTTGTCGGAAATGAAGTTCGGCCCTTCGAAGTGCCTCGCCCCCTGGAACAGGAAGTGGTAGCCGCCCAGCTCCACGCTCTCGCCCGGCGCCATGCGCAGGTCGCGTTCGGCACTGTTGTTGCTCGACAGCACCACGCCCAGCGCGCACACCGCCAGGCCCAGGTGCGCCAGCTGCATGCCCCAGTAGCTGCGGCCCAGGCCGGGCAGGCCCTTGAGCAGGCCTTTGTGGCGGGTCTTGTCGAGTATGTCGCGCAGCCCGCCCAGCACCACCCAGGCAGCCAGGGCGAAGGCGGTCAGGGTCGGCCAGTCGAAGTCGTCGACGATAAAGCCCGCCACCGGCGCAAGGATGGCGCTGCCAAGCAGCACCGGGGTCATCATGCTGGCCAGCCATTTGCCGGGGGTGTCTTTCCAGCGCACCACCACGCCCACGCCCAGCACCACCATCAGCAGCGCCATCAGCGGCAGGAACAAGGCATCGAAATACGGTGGGCCGACCGACAGCTTGGCCCCGGTCAGCGCATCGAGCACCAGTGGGTACAGGGTGCCGAGCAGAATCATCGAGGCCGCCACTACCAGCACCAGGTTATTGGCCAGCAGCAGTGTCTCGCGCGACCACAGGGCAAAGCCGACCTGGCTCTTGACCACCGGTGCGCGCAGGGCGAACAGGGTGAGCGAACCACCGACCACGAACAGCAGGAAGATCAGGATGAAAATGCCCCGCGACGGGTCGGCGGCAAACGCGTGCACCGAGGTCAGCACACCGGAACGCACCAGGAAGGTACCCAGCAGGCTCAGCGAGAACGCGGCAATTGCCAGCAGCACGGTCCAGCTCTTGAACACCCCGCGCTTCTCGGTCACCGCAAGCGAGTGGATCAGCGCCGTGCCCACCAGCCAAGGCATGAACGAGGCGTTTTCCACCGGGTCCCAGAACCACCAGCCACCCCAGCCCAGTTCATAGTAGGCCCACCACGAGCCCAAGGTAATGCCGACGCCGAGGAAGGCCCAGGCAACGATGGTCCAGGGCCGCGACCAGCGCGCCCAGGCGGCGTCCAGGCGGCCGCCGAGCAAGGCGGCGATGGCAAAGGCGAAGGCCACCGAGAAACCGACGTAGCCCATGTACAGCATCGGCGGGTGGACGATCAGGCCAAAGTCCTGCAGCAGCGGGTTGAGGTCACGGCCATCGGTCGGCACCTGCGGCAGCAAGCGCTGGAACGGGTTGGAGGTGATGATCAGGAAGCTCAGGAAGCCCACGCTGATCATGCCCATTACCGCCAGCACGCGGGCCAGCATCACCTGCGGCAACTGCCGCGAGAATACCGACACGGCGAAGGTCCAGCCGCCGAGGATCAGCGCCCACAGCAGCAGCGAACCTTCGTGGGCGCCCCACACGGCGCTGAACTTGTAGTACCAGGGCAAGGCGCTGTTGGAGTTGCTGGCCACATAGGCGACCGAGAAGTTGTCGGTCATGAAGGCATGGGTGAGGCAGGCGAAGGCAAAAGCCAGGAAGGCGAACTGCCCCCATGCCGCCGGCCGCGCCAGGCTCATCCACAGGCTGTCGCCACGCCAGGCACCGAGCAGCGGCACGCTGGCCTGCACGGCGGCAAAGCAGATCGCCAGGATCATCGCCAGCTGGCCGAGTTCGGGGATCACCAGCGCCGCGTTCATGGTTTGGCCTCCCCGCCGGTGGCGGCCTGGCCGCTTTCCTTCAGCGCCTTGGTGACCTCGGGCGGCATGTACTTCTCGTCGTGCTTGGCCAGTACTTCATCGG
The DNA here is from genome assembly GCF_017490805.1 of Pseudomonas sp. 43(2021). Lineage (NCBI taxonomy): Bacteria > Pseudomonadati > Pseudomonadota > Gammaproteobacteria > Pseudomonadales > Pseudomonadaceae > Pseudomonas > Pseudomonas sp. 43(2021). The sequence goes on along the minus strand of NZ_JAFGYJ010000003.1, from coordinate 113,995 downwards.
CCACCACCACACCGTCGGCGTTGAGCTTGCCAAGGGCGACGATGCCCTGCCCTTCGCGGAACAGGTCGGGGAGGATGCCACGGTAGGTAATCGGTACCGACTTGTTGAAGTCGGTGACCACGAAGCGCACGTCCAGCGAATCGGACGAACGCTGCACCGAGCCTTTCTCGACCATGCCGCCGGCGCGGATGCGGGTGTCCAGCGGCGCCTCGCCGTTGGCGATCTGGGTCGGGGTGTAGAACAGGTTGATGTTCTGCTGCAATGCGCTCAAGGCAAAGCCGACGGCAACCCCGACGCCGACCAGCAGGCCGACGATGAGCAACAGGCGTTTCTTGCGCTGCGGATTCACTGGTTGTTCTCCCGGCGCAAACGGCGCGCCTCATCTTGCAGGTAGCGACGGCGGGCCAGCACGGGCGCGGCGACGTTCAGCGCCAGCACCGCCAGGCAGATGCCATAGGCCGTCCACACGTACAGGCCATGGTGGCCCATGGCGAGAAAGTCACCGAAGGTGGCAAAACTCATTGTGCGGCCCTCCGCCCCAGGCTGTTCAATACTTCGTCCTTGACCCAACTGGCGCGCGCCTCGCGCTTGAGCACTTCAAGGCGCATGCGCAGCAACAGCACCGCGCCAAAGAAGCAGTAGAAGCCCAGCGCCGTGCACAGCAGCGGCAGCCACATTTCCGCGGGCATCGCCGGTTTTTCCGTGAGGGTGAAGGTGGCCCCCTGGTGCAGGGTGTTCCACCACTCCACCGAGTACTTGATGATCGGGATGTTCACCACACCGACAATCGCCAGTACCGCACAGGCCTTGGCTGCACTGTCACGATTACTGATTGCCTGGCCCAGCGCAATGATGCCGAAGTACAGGAACAGCAGGATGAGCATGGACGTAAGGCGAGCATCCCAGACCCACCAGCTACCCCAGGTCGGCTTGCCCCAGATGGCGCCGGTGACCAGCGCCACGGCGGTCATCCAGGCACCGATCGGTGCGGCGCATTGCAAGGCGACGTCGGCCAGTTTCATCTTCCACACCAGCCCCACCACCCCGGCCACTGCCAGCAGCACATAGCAGGACTGCGCCAGCATCGCCGCCGGCACGTGGATGTAGATGATGCGGAAGCTGTTGCCTTGCTGGTAGTCCTGGGGAGCGAAGGCCAGGCCCCAGGTGATGCCCACCAGCAGCAGGAGCACGGCTGCGCCGGCAAGCCACGGCAGCATGCGGCCGCTGATGGCATAGAACCATTTGGGAGAGCCCAGCTTGTGGAACCACGTCCAGCTTATTTTCATCAGGGTACATCCAGGGTGTTGGCCGGGCTTGAAAGCCCGGGACTCGTTATTCGCCGACGCTGATCTTCAGGCCGGCCGCTATCGCAAAGGGTGCCAGGGTCACGGCCAGGGCCGTCAGGCTGGCGAGCCAGAGCAGGTGGCCGGTTGCCGGCATATTCTGCAACGCCGCTTGCAACGCACCACTGCCCAGGATCAATACAGGGATATACAACGGCAGAATCAGCAATGCCAGCAGCAAACCGCCGCGCTTCAGACCGACTGTCAGCGCCGCGCCCACCGCGCCCAGCAGGCTCAGCACCGGCGTGCCCAGCAGCAGCGAGCCCAGCAGCACCGGCAGGCAATGGCTCGGCAGCCCCAGCATCAGCGCCAGCAGCGGCGCCAACAATACCAGCGCCAGCCCGGAAAAGATCCAGTGCGCCAGCACCTTGGCCAGCACCAGCAGCGGCAACGGGTGCGGCGACAGCACCCACTGCTCCAGCGAGCCGTCCTCGAAGTCGCTGCGGAACAGGCCGTCCAGCGACAGCAGCACTGCCAACAGTGCCGCCACCCAGACCAGGCCCGGCGACAAGGTTTGCAACAATTGGCTTTCCGGGCCGACCGCCAGCGGGAACAAGGCAACCACGATAGCGAAGAACACCAACGGGTTGGCCAGCTCGGCCGGGCGGCGGAACAACAGGCGCGCTTCGCGGCGCAACAACAGGATGAATACGCTCATGCCGCCCATTGCCCCAGGTTCAGTTCACGGTATCCGGAGGGCTTGCGTTCCAGCGTGTGGTGGGTGGTCAGCACCACTGTGCCACCCTGCTCGCAGTGGGCCGCCAGGTGCGCTTCGAGCTGCGCCACGCCCTGCTTGTCGAGGGCGGTGAACGGTTCGTCGAGGATCCACAGCGGCGGGCTGGCCAGGTACAGCCGGGCCAGGGCCACGCGGCGCTGCTGGCCGGCAGACAGGGTGTGGCAGGGCACATCTTCGAAACCACGCAGGCCGACGGCCGCCAGTGCCGCCCAGATTGCCTCGCGGCTGGCCGGCTGGTGCAGGGCGCACAGCCAGGTAAGGTTCTCTTCGGCGGTGAGCAGGTCCTTGATGCCGGCGGCGTGGCCGATCCACAGCAGGATGCTGGCCAGGGCGTGGCGCTGCTCGGCCAGTGGCCTGCCGCCCAGCAGGATCTGCCCGGCCGTCGGCTGCATCAAGCCGGCCAGCAGGCGCAGCAGGCTGGTCTTGCCGCTGCCGTTGGGGCCGCTGATCTGCAGCATGTCGCCCGGCCGCAGCTCGAAAGCGAGATGCTCGAACAGCAGGCGCCAGTCGCGCTCGCAGGCCAGGCCCGCGGCTTGGAGGTGAAGGGTCACGGTTTCGCCTTATCTTTGTAGGGTTCCAGAGCGGTGTCGCCTGCTTCGCGGGTAAACCCGCTCCCACAGGTTCAACGCAGGGCTTGAAAGCTGCGCAAAACCTTGTGGGAGCGGGTTCACCCGCGAAGCAGGCGACACAGCCCTGAAGCCCTGTATCTCAAGTCGCCCCCCTCGCTGCCGTTATACTGGCAACGACGGACGGTCGGCATTATTACACGCACCGCCGCGCTGCCAAGAGGGCGGGTTCGACAGGTTGTATACAATCATGACTGAAATCAATAGTCTCGGCGCACAAACCGCGATCAGCCCCCAGGCTCTCAAGGCGGGCATGACCGGCGAACTGCTACGCCTGACGCAACCGCAGCCCGGATTGATGGCCCCCGGCGAGACCGCGCAGGCCGAGGTCATGTCGTTACGCCAGGTGGGCCAGGACTTCCAGCTGGTACTGCGACTGATTCAGGCCAACGGCACCCAGACCCAGCTGCAAGCCAGCGCCAGCCAGCCCCTGCCCCAAGGTAGCCAGGTCACGGTCAGCCAGACCGAAAGCAATCGCCTGGCGGTCATGCTGCAGCAGGCCAGCGCCAGCCAGGTCGCCACCCTCACCCGCCTGGACACCAGCAAGGTGCCGGTCGGCACCCTGCTGCAGGGCAAGGTCCTGACCAACCAGGCGCTGGCCCAAACACCCGGCCAGCCCGCCGTCTACCGGGCGCTGGTCAGCCTGCTCAACAGTGCCCAGGCGGGCGCAACCCTGAGCGTGGACAGCCCGCGACCGCTGGCCGTCGGCAGCCTGCTCAGCGCGCTGGTGCAGGGCGACCAGTCGTTGCGTTTCGTACCGCTCAGCGGCCGCCAGGACCAGCTCAGCATTGCCCAGCAGCTGCTGACCCAGCAAAACCGCCAGGCTTCGCTGCCCGGCCTGCTCAATGCCCTGCAACAGGTGGCCCGCGACCCGGGCGCCGATGGCGAATTGCGAGCCAGCGCCGAACGCCTGCTGGCGAGCCTGCCAGAAGCCCGGCAACTGGGTGATGCCAAGGCAGTGGCGCAGGCCCTGAACAACAGCGGTGCCTTTCTCGAAGCCAAACTGCTGGGCGGTTTCCCGGCCAGCGTCGCCACCGACCTCAAGGCCCACTTGCTGCGGCTGATCACCATCACGCCGGCAAGCGTACCCGGGGCGCCCAACCTGGCGCCCGCCAGCCTGGCCGTTACCATGCCGGCCCTGGCCCGCAGCGCGCTGGGCATGCTCGAACGGGTCAGCCCCAAGCCGCAGCCGGGCGCATTCCCGCTGCCGTCGCGCCTGCTCAAGGCCATGGAGGACGAAGGCGACCTGCAACAACTGCTGCGCCTGGCCGCCGCTGCCGTATCGCGCCTGCAAAGCCATGCCATGAGCAGCCTGCAACAAACCGGCACCCTGGAAAACGGCAACCTGCAGACCACCTGGCAAACCGAAGTGCCGATCCGTCACGGCCAGGAGTTCATCCCGTTGCAGGTCAAGCTGCAGCGCGAGGAAACGCCACAACAGCAGGCCGACCGCCAGCACGACGTGCAAGACCCGCTGCAAGCCTTGTGGCGTATCGAACTGGCCTTCGACCTGTCGCCCCTTGGCCCGTTGCAGGTGCAGGCACAACTGAGCCAGGGCCGCCTGAGCGGGCAACTGTGGGCAGAACGCGAACAAACCGCCCGGCTCATCGACACCCAGCTCGGTGCCCTGCGTGAACGCCTGCTGGCCCGCGGCCTGGACGTTGGCGACCTGGAATGCCACCCCGGCATACCGCCACAAGGCCCGCGCACACGGGTAGAACAACGCTGGGTGGATGAAAACGCATGACTCAGAAGCACACACGCCAGGCCATCGCCCTGAGCTACGATGGCCAGCAGGCCCCGACCCTCAGCGCCAAGGGCGACGACGCGCTGGCCGAAGCCATCCTGGCCCTGGCCCGCGAACACGAGGTGCCGATCTACGAAAACGCCGAGCTGGTGCGCCTGCTGGCGCGCCTGGAGCTGGGCGAACAGATCCCGGAAGCACTGTACCTGACGATTGCCGAAATCATCGCCTTTGCCTGGCAGCTGCGCGGCAAGGTGCCCGCCGGCTTCAGCGACGAACCCGCTGCACCACGGGACATCACCCCCGTTACCGCCCTGCTGCCACCAGCCGACCGGTAGTTATCTACCACCTTCGCCAGCGCCAGCCGTTCAGCCTTGCCATTTTCTCCGATGAGCAAGGTAAACCGCATGTCTCCAAGCCACATCAACACCGCCGGCGTGAGCTACGTCCGCGACCACTTGAGCCACGTGCCGCGCCCGGACCGCGAAGCCAACCGGGCGATCCGGCAATGGCTGGCGCAGCAGGGCTTTGATCTCGACCCCGACCAGATCGACGTCGTGACCCTGCACTACCGCCCCGATGGCCCGGCCCGCTACCTGGCGGCGGTCAGCCAATGCGTCAGCCTGACCCAGGCATTGCTGGGCAACTGGCAGGGAGCGTCCAACAACGACCTGTTCGGCGCCTTGTTCCATGCTCCCTGGGCCGGCACCCTGCCCGACCAGCCGCTGCACCTGGTCGAGACCCTGCCAGCGCCAGCTTTCAACGCTTACGGCACCGCATTCGAGGTGTTCAATGGGCTGTTCCGTCGCACCACACCGCAGCGCTATGACGCCTCGACCCACCTGCCGATCGCCGCTGAAGCCTTCCAGCGCTTCATCGAGGCACTGGACTTCCACATGCCATTCAAAGCCCAGCTGGACCGCTACTGGGGCGAACACCTGCAAGACCACCGGCTGGCCTGCAAACTCAATTTCATCGCGGCCTGCAACAAGCAGGTCGGCGAAGGCAGCCTTGGTGAAGCGGCCAGAAGACTCGTCTGGCAAGCCGCAGGGCTGATGCCAGCTGGCGCAAAGCTGCGCAAGAGCACGCTGAACATCTATGGCTACGCCGCCACCGACATCCTCTACCTGAACGACGCCACCAGCGACCTGACCGTGCTATACGTGCCCGGCAACAGCTCACCCCTGCTGGAGTTCGCCAGCGAAAACCACCTGAAGGACTGGGTCGGCCAGCAGTGCAAAGACCCCGCCAGGCGCCAGGCACTCAAACAGCATTTCCGCCTCGCCGACCTTCCGCAAGGCATCGACTTCAGCGGCCTGGACACCGCCCTGGAGGGCCTGGGCGCCTACCCGAGCCAACACTCGCTTCCCCCCGAACACGGTTTCTTCAACGACGACGGTACCTGGCCACCCCGCACCTACGTCAATTACCGGCCCGGCAAGTACAACCCCAGGATCGAGGGTGACCTGTTCCAGGCGCTAGCCGAACGCCAGCGCCAACGCAGCTACGAAGATGCGGACTTCCTGATTAGCCGCGACAGCCAGGTCAGCAAGGCCCGCTGGCTCGGCTACCTGACCACCACGCTCAACCTGCTGGCGCCTTTGTGCCTGGTGGTGCCAGGGCTGGCCCCCCTCCTGGCGATGGGCGGCATCGCGCAACTGGGCCTGGGGCTTGACCAGGCAATCAATGGCAAGACGCTGCAGCAAAGGCAGGCCGGCATTGGCAATATTACCTGGGGCCTGTTCAACGCCCTGCCGCTGGCAATGGCAGGTGCCAACCAGGCAAAGGCCTTGTTTGTGTTCAAAAGCGATGTATTCGTGCCGCCCATACGGTTGAACGAACAGATCGGCTACCCGTTGAGTCCGGTCTCGCCACCGCGCATACCGTCGCCGGAAGGTGCCCGTTATTTCCACATCCCGGACTCGATCATGCCATTGCCCGAAGGTGACCAGGCCATCGCCGACTCGGTCATACGGGTACCTCGCTATGACAGCGGCTTCGACATGCTGGAAGCGCAAATCGACGGCTACAGCGACCGGGTGGTCTATGACATGGAACGGGACGTCTTCATCCGCGAGGACGACCTCAACGAGGTCGATCCGGTCGGCTACATGGCCACCGCTGGCAGCAGGGACCTGATCCCGGCCCCCGTTTCCCGCACCGTCACCAACGCCATGCGCACCCGCAGCCTGCGGGCGTTGGGTATCGACCTTCCCCTCCCGGTGCATGCCCCGACGCTGGCTGCCAACCGTTACCCGATCCCGAAGAGGATCACCTGCCTGTGGGTTGGCGACAAGCGCCTCAGCGCGCAATTGCTGGCCAACCTGGGCCAGAATGCCGAGCGACTGAAAGGCAGCGAATATACCCTGCGGCTGTTCCTTTCCAGCGCCGCGCCCGAAGCCTACGCCGAAAACCTGCACCTGCTGGCCCGGCAGGCCCCCGGCCTGCAAGTGTTGCCACTGGAGGAGCAGGCGTTTTTCAGGGCTTTTCGCCAGAGCAGGTACTACGCGCAGTACGATGCCGCGCTGGACGGCAACGGCGGGATCGCCACCAACTATGCCTCGGCATCCGATGTGCTGCGCTACCCGATGTTGCACCACGAAGGGGGGGTGTACATGGACGTGGACGATACCCTGCTCGCCCCCGGGGAGTACCCGCAGGTCATCGACGGGCATCCCGCCGGCAGCCCTGGCGAAGCCATCGATCAGGTGGAGTTGCGCACAACGCCCGACGGCCTGTTGCTGGCACCGCCCATGTCCAATGAAAAGATGGGCATGAACTGCCTGTACAACACCAGCCTGATCGGTAGCCACCCCGGCAACCCGACGCTGGAAGCCATTTCCGAAGAGATGCTCGCACGCTTCCAGACCAACCCGGACTTCTACGACAGCAAACCCAGCCTCGCCGATGACCCGGCAAACTTCTACCGTTACGCCAACCGCCTCAGCCGCCTGACGGGCCCGGCCATGCTCAGCGATGTGGTCGACCGCCACTTGCCTGGGTTACGTACCCTGCGCCAGGTCATAAACCTCTATGGCACACCGCGGATCAACGAGCACCCTTTCATCGACCTGCCTGGCAGCCAGCAGGCCATGCATGAACTGCTGCCACTCAACCGCTTTGCCAAGGTAGGCGGCAACCATTCCTGGAGCAGGACGTGAGCCTTGCAGCATCAGCCGCTGCGATGCAGCTTGCTCATCAGCTCTGCCTCGGCCTGGGTCAGGCCGCAGCTTTCGGTCAGCTCGGCCACGCTGGCGCCCATGCCCACCAGCTTGGCCGCCTGGGTGAAGGTGACATTGTGCGGGTCGCGCTGCTCCAGTTGCTGGATCTTGTCAGGCAGCGGGGCAACCGCCACCCGCAGGTCGTGCAGCGCCTCGCCCATGCGCACGGTACCGTTCTGGTAGTCGTCCAGGCGCTTGGCCAGGTCCTTGATGCGCTGGTCACGCAGGGCATCACCCTCGGCCTGCTGCGCAGCCAGCTCGCGCTGGCGCTTGCTGTAGTTGAGGAAAAACCACAGGCTCAGCGCCCAGACCAGCGCCAGAAAGATGACAGCAACCTCTAGGATCAACTCAGATGTTCTCCAGCTCGGACCATTCTTCCTCGGTCATCATCTTGTCCAGTTCGACCAGGATCAGCAGCTCGCCGTTCTTGTTGCACACGCCCTGAATGAACTTGGCCGACTCTTCGTTACCCACGTTCGGCGCAGTCTCGATCTCGGACTGGCGCAGGTACACCACCTCGGCCACGCTGTCGACCAGGATACCGACCACTTGCTTGTCGGCCTCGATGATGACGATACGGGTGTTGTCGGTGACTTCGGTCGGCACCAGGCCAAAGCGCTGGCGGGTGTCGATCACGGTCACCACGTTGCCGCGCAGGTTGATGATGCCCAGCACGTAGCTTGGCGCACCCGGCACCGGGGCAATTTCGGTGTAGCGCAACACTTCCTGCACCTGCATCACATTGATGCCGTAGGACTCATTGTCCAGACGGAAGGTAACCCACTGCAGGATCGGATCTTCGGAACCTTGTGCAGACGACTTTTTCATTCCCCTACCCTCAAAATCCGCCATCGGCGGTGTGTTCGGTGTCATTTCTGTTTGGCGTGCATCTGCTTGACCGCGCCACTGGCGATCAGCTCGGCCAGTGCGGCGACGTCGAGCAGTGCACACATGTGTTCAATCACCGTGCCGGCCAGCCACGGGCGCTGGCCACGCTGGCTGCGCCACTTGATCTCGGACGGGTCCAGGCGCAGCGAGCGGCTGACCTGGTGCACGGCCAGCCCCCATTCGTAGCCCTGCACGGAAATCACGTATTGCAGGCCCTGGCGAAAATCATCGCGGTAGCGGTCGGGCATCACCCAACGCGCGGTGTCCAGCACCTTCAGGTTGCCGGCCTGGCAGGTCAGGATGCCCAAGAACCAGTCGGGCTGGCCGAACAGCGGCGTCAGTTCCTGGCCGGCCAAGGTGTAGATCGAGCCCAGGCACACCAGCGGCACCGCCAGGGTCAAGCCGGCCACGTCGAACAGCAGGCATTCGAACGGCTCGGCGGCCCAGGCCGGGCGGCCATCGATCATGGCCGGGGGCACTGGCAGGTTGGGTGCCGGCAGGTGCACATCCACCAGCGGCACTGCAGGTTCCACTGTTTGCTCTTCTACCAGCACCGGGATGCTGGCCTCGGCCACCACCTCGCGCTCGACCACCGTCACCACCGGTGCTTCCACCGGCATCACGCTGGGCAGCACCGCCAGCCTGGGCTCGGCGAAGGGCCGCGGTGCAGGGCTGGCGGCTGTTTCGGCTGGCGCCGGCCTGGCCTGCTGCAAGGCATCACGCGCCTGCTCTTCGCGCACGGCTTCGGCGAACGTGTCCGCCGCGTCCGGCGCCTCGAACAGGTCTTCGGCTTCGGTGGCCTCCTGCAGCAGGCCGTCGAGGTACGACTGCAGGGCCATCTGTGGCCGGGTGCTGGTTTGCCGGGTCTGGGTCATCAGGCCACCTGCGCTGCAGTCTTGTAGGTCAGCAGGTGCTTGAGCAGCGCCCGATAGGCAATCAGCCCGCGGCTCTTGCTGTCGAATTGCGAGGGCGTAACGCCCTTGCGGCTGGCATCGCGCAGGCGCGTATCCACCGGGATGTAGCCCTGCCACACATGCTGGCCGTAGGTGTCACGCAGCAGCTTGAGCGTGCCCAGCGAAGCCTGTGTACGGCGGTCGAACAGGGTCGGCACGATCTGGTACGGCAGCGCCTGCTTGCGCGAGCGGTTGACCATGGCCAGGGTACCGACCATGCGCTCCAGGCCCTTGACCGCGAGAAACTCGGTTTGCACCGGAATCACCAGCTGCTGGCTGGCTGCCAGCGCATTGACCATCAGCACACCAAGCAAGGGTGGGCTGTCGATCAGGGCATAGTCGAAATCCTGCCACAGCTGCGCCAGACTCTTGGCGATCACCAGGCCCAGGCCGTTCTGCCCCGGTGACTGGCGCTCCAGCACCGCCAGCGCGGTACTCGACGGCAACAGCGAGATGCGTTCGTCACTGGTGGGCAGCAGCAATTGCCCGGGCAGGCCCTCGGGCACCGCGCCCTTGTGCAGGAACAGGTCGTAGCAGCTGTGCTCCAGGGCATCGGGGTTGTGCCCGAAATAGCTGGTCATCGAGCCGTGCGGGTCGAGGTCGACGACAACCACGCGCTTGCCGGCCTCGGCCAGCAGGCCGGCCAGGGCGATGGTAGTGGTGGTCTTGCCGACGCCACCTTTTTGATTGGCTACTGCCCAGACTCTCATCAAGCAAACTCTATCTATTGATTTGGCAGGGACACTGCTGGGGCAACTGTCTTGCTCAACATTTGAAAGCTCGCGCGATCAGTGTGGGAGCGGGTTTACCCGCGAACACCGGCCCAGCCGGTGCCATGCACCGTGTCACCTTCTTCGCGGGTGAACCCGCTCCCACAGGGGACAGTACTGCATTCAAATTTGTGTTCGTAGCAACGTCGGGGAATTGACGGTTCACTGCCCCGCCACCGTTGCTGGCGTTGCCGGTGCACTTTGTGTGCCAGCCCGGCGCAATGCGGCATCCGGCGTGGCATTGGCGCTGCCCGAGCCTGTCAGGCTGCGGCGCACTTCGAGGTTGCGCGAAATCACCAGCACCACGCGGCGGTTGCGCGCCCGGCCCTCGGCAGTGTCATTGCTCGCCACCGGCTGGTACTCGCCGTAGCCGACCGAGGCCATGCGCGCCGGGTTGACCCCTTCCATGGCCAGCAGGCGCACGATGCTCGCCGCCCGCGCCGACGACAGCTCCCAGTTGGTCGGGTACTGCGCGGTGCGGATCGGCAGGTTGTCGGTAAAGCCTTCGACATGCACCGGGTTGGCGAACGGTTTGAGAATGCCGGCCACCTTCTCGATGATGGCAAATGCCTTGTCGCTGGGCATGGCATCGCCGCTGCCGAACAGCAACGATGAGTTGAGTTCGATCTCGATCCACAGCTCATTGCCGCGCACGGTCATCTGGTCGCTGTTGATCAGGTCGCCAAAGGCATCGCGCACGTCATCGCTGATGGTTTTCAGCGGGTCGACACTGGTCGCCCCCAGGCCCGCCTCGGTCTGCTCGCTGTCCTTCACCAACGGCTCGGCCGGGCGCACGCTCAGCGGCCGCTCTTCGCCGATGGGGATCGGCTTCATGCTGCGCTCGGGGTCGTTGAACACGCCGAGCAAGGCCTGGGAAATGACCTTGTACTTGCCCTCGTTGATCGAGGAAATCGAGTACATCACCACGAAAAAAGCGAACAGCAAGGTGATGAAGTCGGCGTACGACACCAGCCAGCGTTCGTGGTTTTCGTGTTCCTCGGTATGACGACGGCGACGCATGGGTTACTCCATGAAGCCTTGCAGCTTCAGCTCGATCGAGCGCGGGTTCTCACCCTCGGCAATCGACAGCAAGCCCTCGAGCAGCATCTCGCGGTAGCGCGACTGGCGCATGACGACGGCCTTGAGCTTGTTGGCGATCGGCAGCAGCACCAGGTTGGCGCTGGCCACCCCGTAGATGGTCGCGACAAAGGCCACGGCAATGCCGTTGCCCAGCTGCGACGGGTCGGCCAGGTTGCCCATCACGTGGATAAGGCCCATCACCGCACCGATGATGCCAATGGTGGGCGCATAGCCCCCCATGCTCTCGAACACCTTGGCGGCCTGGATATCACGGCTTTCCTGGGTCAGGAAATCGACTTCAAGAATGCTGCGGATGGCCTCTGGCTCGGCGCCATCCACCAGCAGCTGCAGGCCCTTGCGCGCATACGGGTCAGGCTCGCTGTCGGCCACCCCTTCCAGGCCCAGCAGGCCTTCCTTGCGCGCGGTCAGGCTCCAGTTGACGACGCGGTCGACCCCGCCCGCCAGGTCGACCCGTGGCGGAAACAGGATCCAGCGCAGAATCTGCAAGGCACGCTTGAACGACGACAGTGGCGACTGCAGCAAGGCCGCCGCCAGGGTGCCGCCCAGCACGATCAGCGCCGCCGGGCCATTGATCAGGGCACCGACATGGCCGCCTTCGAGGAAGTTGCCACCGACGATGGCGACAAAGGCGAGGATCAGGCCGATCAGGCTGAGCACGTCCATCAGACGCACGCCTCCACCAGGTGCTTGCCGATTTCGTCCAGGCTGTACACCGCGTCGGCCAGGTTGGCCTTGACGATGGCCATGGGCATGCCATAGATCACGCAGCTGGCTTCATCCTGGGCCCACACCGTGCTGCCGCCCTGCTTGAGCAGGCGCGCACCTTCGCGGCCATCGGCGCCCATGCCGGTAAGTACCACCGACAGCACCTTGTCGCCATACGACTTGGCCGCCGAGGCGAAGGTGATGTCCACGCACGGCTTGTAGTTCAGGCGCTCGTCACCGGGCAGGATCTTCACCGCGCCACGGCCGTCGATCATCATCTGCTTGCCGCCGGGGGCCAGCAGGGCCAGGCCAGGGCGCAGCATGTCGCCGTCCTCGGCTTCCTTGACGCTGATGCGGCACAGCTTGTCCAGGCGCTCGGCAAAGGCCTTGGTGAAGGCCGCCGGCATGTGCTGGATCAGCACGATCGGCGCCGGGAAGTTGGCCGGCAGTTGGGTCAGCACCCGCTGCAGGGCGACCGGGCCGCCTGTGGAAGTGCCGATGGCCACCAGTTTGTAAGGCTTTCGCTTGGGTGCCGGCGAGTGCGCTGGCGCCGCTGCCGGGGCCGCCGCGCGGGCAGGCACAGGCGAGCGCGCCACTGCCGGGCTGGCGAAACTGCTGGTGGGTGCGTGGCTGCTGCTTGCTGGCGCAGGCGCTGCGACCGGCGCATGGCTCGCGTAGCTGCCGAGACGGCGGTTGCTGCGGGAAATGGTATGCACCTTCTCGCACAGCAGCTGCTTGACCTTTTCGGGATTGCGTGAAATGTCCTCGAAGTTCTTCGGCAGGTAATCCACTGCTCCGGCATCCAGCGCATCGAGGGTGACACGGGCGCCTTCGTGGGTCAGCGACGAGAACATCAACACCGGCGTCGGGCAGCGCTGCATGATGTGCCGCACCGCGGTGATGCCATCCATCATGGGCATTTCGTAGTCCATGGTGATGACATCGGGCTTGAGCGCCAGCGCCTGGTCGATTGCTTCCTTGCCGTTGGTCGCGGTACCCACTACCTGGATCGTCGGATCTGCCGAGAGGATTTCCGAGACGCGGCGGCGGAAGAAACCGGAATCATCCACCACCAGGACCTTGACTGCCATAAACACTCCATTAGGCGGCGCAACCCGCCAGGGTGCGCCACCGAAATCAAATACGCCGCGCGGCGTAACGCTTGAGCATGCTCGGGACATCGAGAATCAACGCGATGCGACCGTCACCGGTGATGGTGGCCCCGGACATGCCCGGGGTGCCCTGCAGCATCTTGCCCAGCGGCTTGATTACCACTTCCTCCTGGCCAACCAGTTGATCGACGACAAAGCCGATACGCTGGGTGCCGACCGACAGGATCACCACGTGGCCCTCGTGCTGCTCTTCGTGCACCTGGCCCTGGACCAGCCAGCGCTTGAGGTAGAACAGCGGCAGCGCCTTGTCACGCACGATCACCACTTCCTGGCCGTCGACCACGTTGGTGCGCGACAGGTCGAGGTGGAAGATTTCGTTGACGTTGACCAGCGGGAAAGCGAACGCCTGGTTGCCCAGCATCACCATCAGGGTGGGCATGATCGCCAGGGTCAGCGGCACCTTGATGACGATCTTCGAGCCCTGGCCCTTGGCCGAGAAGATGTTGATCGAGCCGTTGAGCTGGGAGATCTTGGTCTTCACCACATCCATGCCCACGCCACGACCGGACACGTCGGAAATCTCGGTCTTGGTCGAGAAGCCCGGGGCGAAGATCAGGTTGTAGCAGTCCGACTCGCTCAGGCGATCGGCGGCGTCCTTGTCCATCAGGCCCTTTTCCACGGCCTTGGCGCGCAGGATGTTGGGGTCCATGCCCTTGCCGTCGTCAGAGATCGACAGCAGGATGTGGTCGCCTTCCTGTTCGGCCGACAGCACCACGCGGCCGGTGCGCGCCTTGCCGGAAGCTTCACGCTCATCGGGCATTTCCACGCCATGGTCGACGGCGTTGCGCACCAGGTGCACCAACGGGTCGGCCAGGGCCTCGACCAGGTTCTTGTCGAGGTCGGTCTCTTCGCCTACCAGCTCCAGGTTGATCTCTTTCTTCAGCTGGCGAGCCAGGTCGCGAACCAGACGCGGGAAGCGGCCGAAGACTTTCTTGATCGGCTGCATGCGGGTTTTCATGACCGCGGTCTGCAGGTCGGCGGTGACCACGTCGAGGTTGGACACGGCCTTGGACATGGCCTCGTCGCCGCTGTTCAGGCCCAGGCGCACCAGGCGGTTACGCACCAGCACCAGTTCGCCGACCATGTTCATGATCTCGTCCAGGCGCGCGGTATCGACCCGCACGGTGGTTTCTGCTTCGCTGACGCCATGCTTGTCGGCGGCCGGGGCCGGGGCGCGCGGCGCCGAGGCAGGCTTGCTGGCTGCCGCCGGTGCCGGTGCCGCAGCTGGCTTGGCTACCAGCTGGCTGTCGGCCTTGGCCGCAGCCTGCGCTTGCACCTTGCCCGCAGCCGGGGCATCGACGGCGGCAACATCGCCGCCAAACTTGCCCTTGCCGTGCAACTGGTCCAGCAGCGCCTCGAACTCGTGTTCGCTGATTTCGTCGCCGGCTGCACTGGTGTCAGCTGCGGCAGGCGCCGGTGCCTTGGCGGCGGGCAAGGCATCGGCCTGGAAGGTGCCCTTGCCATGCAGCTGGTCCAGCAGCGATTCGAATTCAGCGTCGGTAATTTCGTCGCTGGCCGCTTCCGGCGCGCTGGCAACCGGCTGTGCGGCAACCTCGGCGCTGAACTGGCCTTTGCCGTGCAACTGGTCAAGCAGCGACTCGAACTCGGCGTCGGTAATTTCGTCACCTTCGCCGCTGACGGTTTCGCCCTGCATCTGCTCCTCGGCCGCAGCTTGTGCCTTGACCGCATCGAGCGAATCGAGCAACTGCTCGAACTCGCTGTCAGTGATGTCCTGCTCCTCGGCCGGCGCCTCGACAACCGGCTCCGGCGCCGCAGCGGCAGGCGCTTCAACGGCTTCGGCGCCCCCCGGCTCGGCAAGGCGCGACAGCGCCGCCAGCAGCTCGGGGGTGGCTGCGGTCACTTCGGCACGCTCGCGCACCTGGCCAAACATGCTGTTGACCGTGTCCAGTGCCTCGAGCACCACATCCATCAGTTCCGCGTCGACCCGGCGCTCACCTTTGCGCAGGACGTCGAACACGTTCTCGGCGATATGGCAGCACTCCACCAGCTCGTTCAGCTGAAGGAAGCCGGCGCCCCCTTTTACAGTGTGGAAACCGCGAAAGATCGCATTGAGCAGGTCGGCATCGTCGGGCCGGCTTTCCAGCTCGACCAGTTGCTCGGACAGTTGCTCAAGAATTTCGCCGGCTTCTACCAGGAAATCCTGGAGGATTTCTTCATCGGCGCCGAAGCTCATCAAAGGTGCTCCTTAAAAACCCAGGCTGGACAGCAGATCATCGACATCGTCCTGACCGGACACGACGTCTTCACGCTTATCGGCATGAATCTGCGGACCTTCACCCCGAGTCGGATGTTTTTCTAGATCTTTTTCTGCGCGCAGTTGATCGTGGTCATGCTGGATACCGGCAAAACGGTCGACCTGGCTGGCCATCAGCACCAGTTTGAGCAGGTTGCTTTCCACCTCGGTGACCAGGTTGGTGACGCGCTTGATCACCTGGCCGGTCAGGTCCTGATAGTCCTGGGCCAGCAGAATGTCGTTGAGGTGGCCGGCGACCTTGCGATTACCTTCGGCGCTGTGCGTCAGGAAACTGTCGACGCGCTTGACCAGCTCCCGGAACTCCGGCGCGGCCACTTCACGGCGCATGAAGCGCTGCCAGTCGGTGCTCAGGGCCTTGGCCTCGCTGGCCAGGTCGTTGAGCACCGGGGTGCTTTCCTCGACCAGGTCCATGGTGCGGTTGGCCGCGCCCTCGGTGAGCCTGACCACGTACGACAGGCGCTCGGTGGCGTCGGTTATCTGCGACACCTCCTCGGCCTGCGGCATGGTCGGGTCGATCTGGAAACTGACGATGGCACTGTGCAGCTCGCGGGTCAGCTTGCCGACTTCCTGGTACAGGCCGCGGTCGCGGGTCTGGTTCAGCTCGTGAATCAGCTGCACCGCCTCGCCGAAACGGCCCCGTTCCAGGCTTTCGACCAGCTCCTGGGCATGTTTCTTCAGGGTCGATTCGAACTCGCCCAAAGACGTTTGTGATGAATCCATGGCGCGCCCCCTGACGTGACTCAGCCGTTGACGCGTTCGAAGATCTTCTCGATCTTTTCTTTGAGCACCTGGGCGGTGAACGGCTTGACCACATAGCCGTTGACGCCGGCCTGGGCCGCTTCGATGATCTGGTCGCGCTTGGCCTCGGCTGTCACCATCAGTACCGGCATGCCTTTCAGCTTGTCGCTGGCACGCACCTTGCGCAGCAGGTCGATACCGGACATGCCGGGCATGTTCCAGTCGGTCACCAGGAAGTCGTAATGGCCGTTTTCCAGCATCGGCAGCGCCGTGGTGCCGTCATCGGCTTCTTCGGTGTTGGTGAAGCCCAGGTCACGCAACAGGTTCTTGATGATCCGCCGCATCGTCGAAAAGTCGTCAACGATGAGGATTTTCATGTCTTTGTTCAAGTAGACCTCCAAGCAGTCTCAAACGCGCTCGGCTGCGAGCGCGCATTCAATCAAATCGGTGCAACATGGAAAACGCACGTGGAAAACGACTGCAACGACACCGGGCTCAACGCGCCCGCCATTCCCCCAGGCGGCTGCGCAGGCGCGCGGCACACTGGCTGTGCAACTGGCTGACCCGCGACTCGCTGACCCCAAGCACCTCTCCGATTTCCTTGAGGTTCAGCTCTTCGTCGTAGTACAGCGCCAGTACCAGGCGTTCACGCTCCGGCAGGTTGGCGATGGCCTCGGCCAGGGCAACCTGGAAGCGCTCGTCCTCCAGGCCACGCGCAGGCTCGACGTGGCCACTGGCGCCATCCTCATGCAGCCCTTCGTGCTCGCCGTCCTGCAACAGGTCGTCGAAGCTGAACAGGCGGCTGCCCAGGGTATCGTTCAGGATCCCGTAGTAATCATCGAGACTCAATTGGAGTTCGGCAGCAACTTCATGATCTTTAGCGTCGCGGCCGGTTCTTGCTTCCACTGCACGCATCGCGTCACTGACCATGCGCGTGTTGCGGTGCACCGAACGCGGTGCCCAGTCACCCTTGCGCACTTCGTCCAGCATGGCTCCGCGGATGCGGATGCCGGCGTAGGTTTCAAAGCTGGCGCCCTTGCTGGCGTCGTACTTGTTGGCCACTTCCAGCAGGCCGATCATGCCGGCCTGGATCAGGTCCTCGACCTGCACGTTGGCCGGCAACCGCGCCAGCAGGTGGTAGGCGATGCGCTTGACCAGCGGGGCATAGCGTTCGATCAGCTCGTACTGGGCGTCTTTCGACGCCCGGCTGTACATCTTGAAGCCGCTGGCATTCATAGCACAGGTCCCGCGCTGGTGGGCCGCACCAGGCGCTCGACAAAGAACTCCAGATGGCCGCGCGGGTTGGCCGGCAGCGGCCAGCTGTCGACCTTCTGGGCAATCGCCTTGAAGGCCAGTGCGCACTTGGAGCGCGGGAAGGCTTCGTAGACCGCACGCTGCTTCTGCACCGCCTTGCGCACGCACTCGTCATACGGCACGGCACCCACGTACTGCAGGGCAACGTCAAGGAAGCGGTCGGTGACCTTGGTCAGCTTGGCGAACAGGTTGCGCCCTTCCTGCGGGCTCTGCGCCATGTTGGCCAGCACACGGAAACGGTTCATGCCGTAGTCGCGGTTGAGCAGCTTGATCAGGGCGTAGGCATCGGTGATCGAGGTCGGTTCGTCGCATACCACCAGCAGCACTTCCTGGGCGGCGCGGACGAAGCTGACCACCGAGTCGCCGATACCGGCTGCGGTGTCGATCACCAGCACGTCAAGGTTGTCGCCAACTTCGCTGAACGCCTGGATCAACCCGGCATGCTGGGCCGGGGCCAGGTGCACCATGCTCTGCGTGCCCGAGGCCGCCGGCACGATGCGCACACCACCCGGGCCCTGCAGCATCACGTCGCGCAGCTCGCAGCGCCCTTCGATGACATCGGCCAGGGTCCGCTTGGGTGTAAGGCCCAGCAGCACGTCGACATTGGCCAGGCCCAGGTCGGCGTCGAGCAGCATGACCCTGCGGCCAAGCTCGGCCAGCGCCAGGGACAGGTTCACTGAAACGTTAGTCTTGCCGACGCCACCTTTGCCACCGGTCACGGCGATCACCTGTACGGGATGCATGCTACCCATGTCTGTTCTTTACCTTGTCTCGCTGGGACTCAGGCCACACGTAGGGCAATTCTGCGTACCCTTTGGCATAGCTACCTTGCACACGCTTCATCATCAACCCGCTCGCCGTGGGTTGTGATAGAGATCAGCGAACATGTCGGCCATGGCCTCTTCGCTGGGCTCGTCCTGCTGCTGCACATTGACCGCACGGGTAACCAACTGGTGCCCCCGAGGCAGGTGCAGGTCGTCAGGAATGCGCGGCCCATCGGTCAGGTAGGCCACTGGCAGTTCATGACTGATGGCAAGACTCAGCACGTCGCCAAGGCTCGCCGTTTCATCGAGTTTGGTCAGGATGCAGCCGGCCAGGCCGCAGCGCTTGTAGCTGTGGTAGGCGGCGGTCAGCACCTGCTTCTGGCTGGTGGTGGCCAGTACCAGGTAGTTCTTCGCGGCAATGCCACGCCCAGCCAGGGTTTCCAGCTGCATGCGCAGGGCCGGGTCGCTGGCCTGCAGGCCGGCGGTATCGATCAGCACCACGCGCTTGCGCAGCAGCGGCTCCAGCGCCGCGGCCAGCGACTGGCCCGGGTCGACATAGGTCACCGGCACGTTGAGGATACGGCCCAGGGTCTTGAGCTGCTCCTGGGCACCAATGCGGAAGCTGTCCATGCTCACCAGCGCCAGGTTCTGCGCGCCGTACTTGAGCACGTAGCGGGCGGCCAGCTTGGCCAGGGTGGTGGTCTTGCCCATGCCGGCCGGGCCGACCATGGCGATCACCCCGCCCTCTTCGATCGGCTCGACCTCGGGGATTTCGATCATCCGCGCCAGGTGCGCCAGCAGCATGCGCCAGGCGTGGCGTGGCTCATCGATCTCGGCGGTCAGGTCCAGCAACTCGCGGGCGATCGGCCCGGACAGGCCGATGCGCTGCAGGCGGCGCCAGACGGTGGCCTGTTGCGGCTTGCTGCCCTGCAGCTGATTCCAGGCCAGCGAACCGAGCTGCACTTCCAGCAGCTCGCGCAGGCCCGACAGCTCGGAGCGCATGGCATCGAACAGGCGCGGGTCGACCGGTGCCGACGCAGGGGCTGCAGCAGCGGCCTCGGGAGCATCGACATGGGGTTCGATCAACGGCTCGGCGGCGGTCAGCGACTGCCCGGCGAACAATTGGCGGTTGTTGTCGCTGGTGTCCGGGCGGTGGTCCAGCTCGGCCTGGGCAGTGGCGATGCGCGTATGGGTCTTGCGCAGCTCTTCTTCCAGCTCGGCGTTGGGCACACGCGGGGCCAGGGCGGACAGCTTGTAGTCCAGCGCAGCAGTCAGCTCGACACCGCCGGCGATGCGGCGGTTGCCGATGATGGCGGCATCGGCGCCCAGCTCATCGCGGACCAGCTTCATGGCCTGACGCATATCGGCGGCGAAAAATCGCTTAACTTGCATTATCCCCTACCTCAGCCGTTAGGGCCCACGGTGGCAACGATGGTGACTTGCTTGTTGTCAGGTATTTCCTGATACGCCAGAACATGCAAATTCGGTACAGCCAGGCGACCGAAACGCGACAGCATGGCACGGATCGGGCCGGCGACCAGGAGGATGGCCGGCTGGCCCTGCATTTCCTGGCGCTGGGCCGCTTCGATCAACGAACGCTGCAGCTTCTCGGCCATGCTCGGCTCCAGAAGAACACCATCTTCCTGACCTTGCCCGGCCCTTTGCAGACTATTCAGCAAAATCTGTTCCAACCTTGGCTCCAGGGTAATCACTGGCAGCTCCGACTCAACGCCGACAATGCTTTGCACGATGGCGCGACACAATCCGACGCGCACCGCCGCCACCAGCGCGGCGGTATCTTGACTCTTGCCGGCGTTGTTCGCGATCGCCTCGGCGATACTGCGAATATCGCGCACTGGCACCTGTTCCGACAACAGCGCTTGCAGCACCTTGAGCAGGCCTGACAAGGAAATGACACCAGGCACCAGTTCTTCTGCAAGTTTAGGCGATGCCTTGGCCAGCACTTGCAGCAGCTGCTGGACCTCTTCGTGGCCGATCAGCTCGTGGCAGTGCTTCTGCAGGATCTGGTTGAGGTGGGTGGCCACCACGGTACTGGCGTCGACCACGGTGTAGCCCAGCGACTGCGCCTGGGAGCGTTGGCCAACGTCGATCCACACGGCCTCCAGACCAAACGCCGGGTCACGTGCGGCAATACCGTTGAGGGTACCGAACACCTGCCCCGGGTTGATTGCCAGCTCGCGGTCCGGGTAGATCTCGGCCTCGGCCAGGATCACCCCCATCAGGGTCAGGCGATAGGCACTGGGCTGCAGGTCGAGGTTGTCGCGGATGTGCACGGTGGGCATGAGGAAGCCCAGGTCTTGCGACAGCTTCTTGCGCACGCCCTTGATCCGCGCCAGCAGCTGGCCACCCTGGTTGCGATCGACCAGCGGGATCAGCCGGTAGCCAACCTCCAGGCCGATCATGTCGATGGGCGTGACGTCGTCCCAGCCCAGTTCCTTGGTCTCCAGTGCGCGCTGCGGCGAGGGCAGCAGGTCCTGCTGGCGCTGCGCCTCCTGCTGCGCCTGCAGCCTGGCTTTCTGCTGTTTCTTCCACACCAGGTAGGCACCGCCACCGGCCAGCAGGCCAAGGCTGAGGAAGGCCACGTGGGGCATGCCCGGCACCAGGCCCATGACGATCATCAGCGCGCCGGACACCGCCAGGGCCTTGGGCGAATCGAACATCTGCCGGTTGATCAGCTTGCCCATGTCCTCGGAGCCCGAGGCCCGGGTAACCATGATCGCGGCAGCGGTGGACAGCAGCAGTGATGGCAATTGCGCCACCAAACCGTCACCGATGGTCAGCAAGGCGTACACCTTGCCGGCGTCGCCGAAGCTCATGCCGTGCTGCAGCATGCCGATCAGCATGCCGCCGATCAGGTTGATGAACAGGATCAGCAGGCCGGCGATGGCGTCACCGCGGACGAACTTGCTGGCACCGTCCATCGAACCGTAGAACTCGGCTTCCTGCGCCACTTCGGCACGACGGTGCTTGGCCTGGGCCTGGTCGATCAGGCCGGCATTGAGGTCGGCGTCGATGGCCATCTGCTTGCCGGGCATGGCGTCGAGGGTGAAACGCGCGCTCACTTCCGAGATACGCCCGGCGCCCTTGGTCACCACCACGAAGTTGATGATCATGAGGATGGCGAACACCACGCCACCGACCACATAGTTACCGCCGATCACCACCTCGCCGAAGGCCTGGATCACCTTGCCGGCAGCACCGTGGCCCTCCTGGCCATGCAGCATGACCACCCGGGTGGAGGCCACGTTCAGGGCCAGGCGCAACAGCGTGGCCACCAGCAGGATGGTGGGGAACGCCGCGAAGTCGAGCGGGCGCAGGGCGTACACGCAGACCAGCAGCACCACGATCGACAGGGCGATGTTGAAGGTGAAGAACACGTCGAGCAGGAACGGCGGTATCGGCAACATCATCATTGCCAACATCACCAGCAGCAACAGCGGCACACCCAGGTTGCCCCGGCCGAGCCCGGCCAGGTTGTTACGGGCGTTGCTGATTAACTGAGTGCGATCCACCGCGAGTCCTCTTGATGCAAAACTTTGACGCACAGGGGGCGCCTGGCGCTGGCTTTGCAAGAAGCTTTCCAACTTTGCTCGACGGGGGATTTATGTTGCCTGTTCCGGCCTCTTCGCGGGTGAACCCGCTCCCACAGGGACCGAACAGCCTTCAAGGCCTGCTGAGGACCTGTAGGAGCGGGTTCACCCGCGAAAGGGCCAGAAGCCCTGATGCAAGGTCAACTGTCGCGGCGCAGGTCCGGCGGAATCGGCAGGTCATCCTTCAGCGGCTCCGGCCGCTTGCCCTTGCCAGCCCGGTATTGGCGGATCTGGAACACATAGGCCAGCACCTGCGCCACCGCCAGGTACAGCCCGGCAGGGATTTCCTGCTCAAGTTCGGTGGAGTAGTAGATCGCCCGCGCCAGGGCCGGCGATTCGAGGATCTGGATCTTGTGCTCCACACCGATTTCGCGAATCTTCAGGGCCATGAAGTCGGTACCCTTGGCCAGCAGCAACGGCGCCGCCCCACCCTTCTCCGGGTCGTACTGCAGGGCCACCGCATAGTGCGTCGGGTTGGTGATGATCACATCGGCCTGCGGCACCGCCGCCATCATGCGCCGCTGCGACACCTCGCGCTGTAGCTGGCGAATACGCTGCTTGACCTCGGGCTTGCCCTCGCTGTCCTTGTACTCGTCGCGCACTTCCTGCTTGGTCATCTTCATTTTCTTGTGCGTCTGCCACAGCTGGAACGGCACGTCCGCCGCAGCAATCAGCAGCAGCCCGGCCGACATCCACAGCGCACTCCAGCCAACCACCTGCAGGCTGTGGATGATCGCCTGCTCCAACGGCTCGTTGGCAATCGACAGCAAGGCCTGGCGGTCGTTGACCAGGACCACCACGGCCACCACCAGGATCACGAAGAACTTGGCCAGCGCCTTGAGCAGCTCGGTCAGAGCATGCATCGAGAACATGCGCTTGATCCCCGACAACGGGTTCATGCGGCTGAACTTGGGCTGCAACAGGCTGCCGGAGAACAGGAAACCGCTCAGGGCGATAGGCGCCACGAAGGAGATCACGAACAACAGGATCAGCACCGGCTGCGTCGCCCATATCGCCATCTTGCCCGAGGCCAGCAGGAAGGCGCCCATGGCCCGGTCGTCGACGATGATGTCGCGGGTCAGGCTGAAGTTCATGCGCATCATCTCCAGCAGCGTCTCGGCCAGGTGGCCGCCGAACGCCAGCAGGCCACCGGCGCCGGCCAGGGTCACCGCCACCGTGTTCAGCTCCTTGGAGCGCGCGATCTCGCCTTTCTCGCGGGCATCGCGCTTGCGTTTCTCGGTGGGGTCTTCTGTCTTGTCCTGACCGCTCTCGCTTTCCGCCATGCTCAGCGCGCCCTCGCCAGTTCACGAAGCCATTGCAGCGCTTCGCTGGCCAACGCCTGGTAGTGGGACAGCACATCGGCCAGGCCGACCCAGAAAATGAACATGCCCATGACCAGGGTCAGCGGGAAACCGATAGAGAAGATGTTCAACTGCGGTGCGGCGCGAGTCATCACACCGAAGGCAATGTTCACCACCAGCAGCGCGGCGATCACCGGCAGAATCAGCAGCAGGCCGGCGGCGAACACCCACCCCAGGCGCCCGGCCAGCTCCCAGAAGTGGTTGACCACCAGCGCGTTGCCCACCGGCAAGGTGGTGAAGCTTTCGGTCAACACCTCGAACACCACCAGGTGGCCGTTCATCAGCAGGAACAACACGCTTACCAGCATGGTCATGAACTGGCTGATCACCGTGACGTTGACACCATTGGCTGGGTCGACCATCGAAGCGAAGGCCATGCCCATCTGCACCGCGACGATCTGCCCGGCTATCACGAAGACCTGGAACAGCAGCTGCAAGGCCAGGCCAAACAGCGCGCCGACAATGATCTGCTCGGCGCACAGCAGCAAACCACGCAGGCTCAGCGGGTCGAATTCCGGCAGGGGTGGCAGCGCCGGCACGATCACCACGGTAATCGCCACCGCCACGTACAGGCGCACCCGCGCCGGCAGCATGCGAGTGCCGAAGATCGGCATGGTCATCAGCACCGCGGTCACCCTGAACAACGGCAGGATGAAGGTGGCGACCCAGGTGCCGATCTGCGTGTCGGTCAGCTCAAGCATCGCCGCGTCAACCGATCAGCTGCGGAATGTTGGTATAGAGGCTGGTGATGTACTCCATGAACTTCTGCACCAGCCACGGCCCGGCGATGATCAGCGTGATCAGCATCACCAGCAGGCGCGGCAGGAAACTCAGAGTCTGTTCGTTGATCTGCGTGGCAGCCTGGAACATCGCCACCACCAGGCCCACCAGCAGGCTCGGCACCACCAGCACGGCGACCATCAGGGTGGTCAGCCACAAGGCATCACGGAACAGGTCGACAGCAACTTCAGGTGTCATCGGCGGCTCTCCTTGACGGCGTCAGACGCCGCCGAAACTGCTGGCCAGGGTGCCCATGATCAGCGCCCAGCCATCGACCAGCACGAACAGCATGATCTTGAACGGCAGCGAGATGATCAGCGGCGACAACATCATCATGCCCATGGCCATCAGCACACTGGCCACCACCATGTCGATGATCAGGAACGGAATGAAGATCATGAAACCGATCTGGAACGCGGTCTTCAGCTCGGACGTGACAAACGCAGGCACCAGAATCGTCAGCGGCACCTGGTCCGGGCCGGCGATATCGGTGCGCTTGGACAGGCGCATGAACAGGTCGAGGTCGCTTTGCCGGGTTTGCGCCAGCATGAAGTCCTTGAGCGGCCCCTGGGCCTTGTCGATGGCCTGCTGGGCGGTCATCTGCTCCTTCAGGTACGGCTGCAGCGCGTCCTGGTTCACCCGGTCGAATACCGGGGCCATGATGAACATGGTCAGGAACAACGCCATGCCGGTGAGCAACTGGTTCGACGGTGTCTGCTGCAAGCCTAGCGCCTGGCGCAGGATCGAGAACACGATGATGATGCGGGTAAAGCTGGTCATCAGGATGACGAACGCCGGGATGAAACTGAGCGCCGTCATGATCAGCAGGATTTGCAGGCTGACCGAATATTCCTGCTGCCCGTCCGGGGTATTGGACAGGGTAATGGCCGGGATCGACAGCGGGTCGGCGGCCAGGGCCAGCGGCGCAACCAGCAGCAGCGCCACACCCAATAAAGAGCTCAACAACGTACGCAGCGCGCCGCTCATCACAACTTGTCCTTAGGGTCCTTGCCCATCAGCTCCATCAGCCGCTGGGCAAACTCCGGCGTCGCCTGGCGGGCGCTTTCCGGCACTTCCACGGGTTCGGCCAGCACATGCAGGGCCTCGATGCTGCCGGGGGTATGGCCGATCAGGATCTGCTCCTTGCCCACCTGCACCAGCAGCAGGCGGTCACGCGGGCCGATGGCCCGGCTGCCGACGATCTCGATCACCTGCCCGCCCTTGACCGCCGTGCTCTGCAGACGCCGCAGCAACCAGGCCAGGAAAAAGATCAGGCCGACCACCAGCAGCAGGCCGAAGACCATCTGCGCCAGTTGCCCGCCGAGGCTGCCAGGCGCAGCTACCGGGGTCGCCGCCGGCGTAGCCGCGGCCAGGCAAGCCTGGCTGGCGAGCAGCGCGGCGAAGGCCGCGATGGCGCGCATCGTGCCCTTCACTCAGCGCAGCTTCTTGATACGTTCGCTGGGGCTGATCACGTCGGTCAGGCGGATGCCGAACTTTTCGTTGACCACCACCACTTCGCCATGGGCGATCAGCGTGCCGTTGACCAGCACGTCAAGCGGCTCGCCGGCCAGGCGATCGAGCTCGATCACCGAGCCCTGGTTGAGCTGCAGCAAGTTGCGAATGTTGATTTCGGTACTGCCTACTTCCATGGAAATGCTCACCGGAATGTCCAGGATCACATCCAGGTTAGGGCCTTCCAGGCTGACGTTTTCGCTCGGCTTCGGCGAGCTGGCGAACTCCTCCATCGGCAGGCGACCCGCGCCGCCGGTGCTGCTACCGGTGTCGCCACCCAGCAGTGCATCGATGTCAGCCTGGCCGGCTGCACCGGTTTCTTCCAGTGCCGCAGCCCACTCATCGGCCAGTGCCTGGTCCTCTGGGGAGGTGATCTCGTTTTCGTTAGCCATGGTTTCCTCGACAGGCATTCAATTCGTTATGAGCGACCGGCACGCCGTCAGCGGCGTTCGATCGGGTCGATGATCTGCAGCGCCAGGTTGCCCTTGTGCGAGCCCAGGCGCGCCTTGAACGACGGCACGCCGTTGGCGCGCAGCACCAGATGCTCGGGCAGCTCCACCGGGATCACGTCGCCAGGCTGCATGTGCAGGATGTCGCGCAGCTTCAACTGGCGCCGGGCGACCGTGGCAGACAGCGGCACGGCCACGTCCAGCACGTCCTCGCGCAAGGCCTTGATCCAGCGCTCGTCCTGGTCGTCGAGGTCGGACTGGAAACCGGCATCGAGCATTTCCCGCACCGGCTCGATCATCGAGTACGGCATGGTCACGTGCAGGTCGCCGCCACCGCCGTCCAGCTCGATGTGGAAGGTGGACACCACCACCGCCTCGCTGGGGCCGACAATGTTGGCCATGGCCGGGTTGACCTCGGAGTTCATGTACTCGAAGGTGACCGGCATGATGGCCTGCCAGGCTTCTTTGAGGTCGACGAAGCACTGGTCCAGCACCATGCGCACCACCCGCAACTCGGTGGGCGTGAACTCACGGCCTTCGATCTTGGCGTGGCGGCCGTCGCCACCGAAGAAATTGTCCACCAGCTTGAACACCAGCTTGGCGTCGAGGATGAACAGCGAGGTGCCGCGCAGCGGCTTGATCTTGACCAGGTTGAGGCTGGTCGGCACGTACAGCGAGTGTACGTATTCGCCAAACTTCATCACCTGCACGCCACCCACCGCCACGTCGGCGGAGCGGCGCAGCAGGTTGAACATGCTGATACGGGTGTAACGGGCGAAGCGCTCGTTGATCATTTCCAGGGTCGGCATGCGACCCCGCACGATACGGTCCTGACTGGTCAGGTCGTAGCTTTTGATGCTGCCAGGCTCGGATGCACTCTCGGTCTGCACCAGCCCGTCGTCAACGCCATGCAACAGGGCATCGATTTCATCCTGGGACAGCAGGTCCTGTACGGCCATTGCGGACTCCTACTGCAATACGAAATTGGTGAACAGCAACTGGTCGACGACCGGCCTGCCGACTTCCTTCTGCGCCACTTCCTGGACCACCGCGGTGGCCTTCTGGCGCAGCATTTCCTGCCCCACCGGGCTACCGGCCAAGGTGTCGAAGCCTTGCCCGGAGAACATCATCACCAGGTTGTTGCGGATCACCGGCATGTGCACCTTGAGGGCATCCAGGTCGGCCTGGTTGCGCGCTTGCAGGGTGATGCTCACCTGCATGTAGCGCTGGCGACCGTTCTGGTTGAAGTTGACCACGAAGGCCGGGGCCAGCGCTTCGTAGATGGCCGCAGGCTTGACGTTGCTGGCTGCAGGTTCGGCGGCCGGGGCCGGCTCGCTCTTGTGCATGATGAACCAGGTAGCGCCCACCGAAAGGCCGATCGCCAGCAACAGGCCCACTACGGCCAGCAGGATCAGCTTGAGTTTGCCTTTAGTGGCGGGGTCTTTGACTGCTTCGCTCTTCGCCATGCCAATAATCCGTCGTCCATCGGGGGTTCAAGGGAGGATGGCTTGGCTTGAGCAAGTGTTATGCCAGATTTTGCAGAAGGGAGATTTCAGCAGGGACAACCGTGCTGGCTTCTTCGCGGGTGAACCCGCTCCCACAGGACCTCCACAGGCTTCGAACCCTGCGCTGTACTTGTGGGAGCGGGTTTACCCGCGAAGAGGCCAGTACAGGCAATCGGGATCTACGCGTAATAATCGACCGCACTGTCACCAACAACCACCTGCTGCTCCACAGGCCGGGCGCTATCGACTGCCTCGGCCCCGCCCTGCTCGGCCCGGCGCGCCGCCACCCCGGACAGGTTGCTGCCTTGCGCCTGCCCCTGCTGCTGTTGCTGCCCGCGCGACTGGTCGGCCACGTTGACATCCGGCTGCGCCAGCCCTTGCTGGGCGAACAGCTCGCGCAGGCGGTGCACCTGGCTGTCGAGGGCGTCACGCACGCCGGCGTGGCCGCTGATGAAGGTGACCTGGGTCGACTGGTCCGTCGCAACATTGACGCGAATGTCCAGGCGGCCCAGTTCCGCCGGCTCCAGCTGGATATCCGCCGACTTGAGGTTCTGGCTGGACAGGTACATGACCCGGTTGACCAGGCCCTCGGCCCAGGCGTTCTGGTTCATCGGCAGCGGCTGATGCAATGGGCTGGCATTGGCCGGCACGGCATTGGCGGTCTTGGCCGTGGCGGCCTGGGTCAGGTTGGCCAGGCGGTTGGCGAAATCGTCGACGCGCGTATCGCTGCCGGCGCTCTTGGTGTCCTTCAGGCCATCTTCGAGCAAGGCACCAAAGGCCCTGTCGCCAGGCTCACCTTTTTCACCCTCGGCAGGCTCGACCAGATTCGCCAAGGTATTGACGGCCACCTGTCCCTCCTCGCCTTGAGCCTGCGCAGGGTCCAGGGCATGCGCCGAGGTCGCCCCCTTGGCCTGGGCGCTGTGCTCCAGCGCCAGACGCAAGGTCGGCAGGTTGGCCAAAGGGTCGGCGTCAGGGTCGAAGGCTTCCTCGGCGGCCGGCTCCTCGGGCAGCGCGGCCGTGACCGACGTCTGCACCTGCGCCGTGGCGGCTTGAAGCACCGGTGCCACCGCCTCGGCCTGGGCCTGGATCAGTTGTGCGCCTGGCTGGGCGTCGGTGATCTGGCCGGCCACCAGGCTGGCATCGCGCAAGCCGGTATCGGCCTGGACCTGGTCATCGGCTGGCAATTGTTTGCCGTCATCGGCAACCGCGGGCTTGTCGGCAGGGTCTTTCTTGCCGCTCTGCGCCGCCTCGGGTTTGTCCTTGGGCCTGGCCTGAGCCACCTTATCGTCCTGCCCGGCGACTTTGTCGCGACCCTGCCTGGCCATCACCTGACCAAAGCCGTCACCCTTGTCGCCCGGCGCCTGCAGCGGTTTGTCGGCCTGTGCGGTGGCCGAACGCGAGGTCTTGGCAACAGTGTTGCCTTGCAGCAATGGGTTGGGTGCGACAGGCATCGAGCGGTCTCCGCGCCAGAAACAAAAAAATCATCCAGCCACAGACAGGCAAGACTCGCGCCAAGTCGTGTATCAACCCGCCGAAATGCGTTGCTGCTCACCTCGGTAGAAGCGCTGCACCTCAAGGAACTCCTGGTCGATACGGTTGATCAAGTCCTCGATGCCATACAGCGGGGGCCGCCGCGCGCGCTCCTCCAGCTGCTGGCACAGGCTGGCCAACGCAACTGCGCCCATGTTGCTGCTGCTGCCCTTGAAACTGTGGGCCGCGGAACCAAGCTCTTCGGCACTTTTGGCCGCGTGCAGCTGGCCCAGGCGCCTTTCGGAGTCGTCGAGAAAAGTCTGCACCAACTGCAGGTAGCCCTCTTCCATGACCTCACGCAGGTCACTGAGCACCTTGTGGTCAATATGCATGTCAGTCACTTGTTCACTCCTTGATCAAGCCAGATTATGCCCGAGCCAGCCTGCGGCTCACCAGACGAACTCCACATGCGCGCAGCGCCCGCCCTCACTCCAGCGCGCGCTGCTGGTCAGCCGCCGCACCAGGTTCAGGCCACGCCCGCTCAGCCCCTGCTCCAGCGCGGGCCGCGACAGCACCCGCTGCACATCGAACCCGGCACCACTGTCACGGACCTCGATCTTCAGACGCCCACCCTCGGCAAGCGGTTCAACCTTGAAATCGACGCGCACGTAACCGTCGGTCAGCAACCCCAGGCGCCGGGCGCGCTCCTGATAATAGTCGGCAAAGCCCTGCCCATCACACTTGAGCTGCGAGTCCAGGCCCAACACACCATGCTCCAGGGCATTGGAATACAATTCGCTGAGCACACTGTGCAGGTTGCCGGTACGCGCGCGCAGGCCGTGAATCTCCTGCAACAATTGCACCAGGTACGGCACCGGGTTGAAGCGTTTGAGGCTCTCGCCCCGCACCTCGAACCCCACCGACCAGTCCAGCGGGCTGGAGCGGCCGCTATCAGAGTAGATCATCGGCGCCGGCACCCGCTCCTCGGCGCTGAACATCCGGATGTCGCACAGGCTGATGTCATCGCGCGGTCGCCCGCCAAAGCGCTCCAGGGCCTGCATCACTTCGTCGAACAGCCGTACCGGGTCACGGTTGTCGGCCAGCACCCTGCGCAGGCGCTGCACGCCGAACAAGCGCTCCTGGTCGTCGGCAGTGTCGAGCACGCCGTCCGACAGCAGCAGCAGGCGCTCGCCGGGCGCCAACGGCAACACCTCGGTGCTGTCATCGAAACGCTCGGCATCCAGAATGCCCAGCGGCAGATGTCGTGAACTCAGCGCCGACAGCACCTGGCCATCCACCGCCAGGCGATAGCCGTCAGGCATGCCACCGTTCCACACTTCCACCGAACCGCGCTGCATGCTGAGGTTGAGCAGCAGCGCACAACAGAACATGTCCACCGGCAGGATGCGCTTGAGCTTGGCGTTCATCTCGCGCAGGACCTGCGCCATACCGTAGCCCTTGGCGGTCATGCCGTAGAACACGTCGGCCAACGGCATGGCCCCTACCGCCGCCGGCAAGCCGTGGCCGGTGAAATCGCCGAGCAGCACGCGCATGTCGCCGGACGGGGTGAACGCGGCCAGCATCAGGTCACCATTGAACAGCGCATAGGGCGATTGCAGGTAGCGGATGTTGGGCGCGGTCAGGCACCCGGAGTGGGCCACCTTGTCGAACACCGCCTTGGCCACTCGCTGCTCGTTGAGCAGGTGGTGGTGGTGCCGGGCAATCTGGTCGCGCTGCTCCAGCACGGTGGCCTGCAACCGGCGCAGGCGGTCCATGGCGCGGATCTTGGCACCAAGGATCACCGCACTGTAAGGTTTGGCCATGAAGTCATCGCCACCGGCCTCCAGGCAGCGCACCAGGCCCTCCTCCTCATTCAGCGAGGTCAGGAAAATGATCGGCACCAGCGCCTCGCCGGCCAGGGCCTTGATCTGCCGCGCCGCCTCGAAACCATCCATCACCGGCATCAGCGCATCCAGCAGCACCAGCTGCGGGCGCCGCTCGATGAACAGCGCCACCGCCTGCTCGCCGTTATCCGCGGTGAATACCTGATGGCCCTGTCGGCGGACGATCTGCGCCAGCAGCATGCGGTCGGCGGCACCGTCTTCGGCGACCAGCACGGTCAACGCCTGTTCGGCCGGCATGTCGGCGCTCAACTGATATCGAAGAGTTTTTCGAAATTGGAGATGGCGAGGATCTTGCGCACATCGGAGCTGGCATGTACCACGCGCACATCCGACTCATCGCCGCCCGCGTGGTCGCGCAGCAACAGCAGCATGCCGAGTGCGGAACTGTCGAGGTAAGTGGTGTCCTTCAGGTCGACGACCACCGAATCGGGCCGGCTGGGCTGGCGTTCGTAGGCGTCACGGAATTCCTGATGCTTGCCGAAATCGAAACGCCCCTTGATCTTGATCGTCAGTTTTTTCCCGTCCTGCGAAAAATCAGTCTCGACTGCCATGCTAGCGATTCCTTCGATGATGGCGGATGCAACTCCTTAAAGGTTTAGCAGGCGGTAATAGGGGTGGCAAGTATTCGTCATAGGCTTTGCAGCGCCTGCAAGGTCGAGCGCCGCCCGCGCGGCGCTTCGCGGGACAAGCCCGCTCCCACATTTGTTGCAACGTGCCGAACCTGTCAGGCCATGGTTGTCAGCCTTGTTGCCTTGACGCGATTTCCCGGCTGGCGCTACCGCCGTCTCGCCAGTCTCAAACACTTCACCAAGGCGGGCAACGCCTCTCTCACAGGCATGGCCACGTTGCAACAAATGTGGGAGCGGGCTTGCCCCGCGAAGCGCCGCGCGGGCGGCGCTCGATCTCACTGGCGCAGAAAGTGCCAAGGCGAATACCTGAAACCTATAGGTGATTCTGCCGCGGCAGGCGTTGTGACAGCTCGTCGAGCAAGCGCTGCTCGCGCTTGTCTTCGGCGCGCCGGGCTTCGTCCAGGTAGCGCTGCACCAGCTTGCGCAAGCCTTCGACCCGGGCGTAGGCCTGCTGCCAGGTGCCGCGTGCGTTGTCGAGGTTGTTCTGGTGCCAGACCAGGCTCTGGCGCTGCTGGGTCATGGCCGTTTCCAGCTGCCCGAGGAAGCGCTGGTAATTGACCAGCCAGCTGCCATTGACCCCCTGCCCGCCACGGTTGATCCACTGCAGCTGGTAATCCTCACGAAACCGCTCGAGCTCGGCCAGCTTGGCCTGGGCTGTGGCCACCTGCTGCTGGAAATGCCCGAGGCGCTGGGCTGCCTTGCGCTCGGCCTCCTCGGCCATGTCCACCACCGGCGCCAGGCGCGCGGCGCGTCCGGGCAGCGCCACGGCCTATCAGCCTGCCGGGGGCGTGAAGATCGCCCCCAACTGTTCGCGGCTTTGCGCCATGCCCACGTTTTCGCGCAGGCCCTGGCGCAAAAAATCCACCAGCTTCGATTGCAGGGCAATGGCCAGGTCGGTTTCCGGGTCGCCACCGGCCACATAGGCGCCCACGCTGATCAGGTCGCGGCTTTGCGACAGGCGCGACCACAACTGCTTGAACTTCTGCGCCTGGCGCAGATGGTCGGCATCGACCACCTGGGGCATGACCCGGCTGATCGAGGCTTCGATGTCGATGGCCGGGTAATGACCCTCCTCGGCCAGCCGGCGCGACAGTACGAAGTGGCCATCGAGTACGCCGCGCGCCGAGTCGGCAATCGGGTCCTGCTGGTCATCGCCCTCGGACAAGACGGTGTAGAACGCGGTGATCGAACCACCACCCGGCTCGCCATTGCCCGCCCGCTCCACCAGCTTGGGCAGCTTGGCGAACACCGACGGCGGGTAACCCCGGGTAGCCGGCGGTTCGCCGATGGCCAGGGCAATTTCCCGCTGGGCCTGGGCGAAACGGGTCAGCGAGTCCATCAGCAGCAACACGTTCTTGCCCTTGTCGCGGAAGTACTCGGCAATACGTGTGCAGTACATGGCGGCGCGCAGGCGCATCAGCGGCGCATCGTCGGCGGGCGAAGCCACCACCACCGAGCGCTTGAGGCCTTCTTCACCCAGAATATGCTCGATGAATTCCTTGACCTCGCGGCCCCGCTCACCGATCAGGCCAACGACGATGATCTCGGCTTCGGTGAAGCGGGTCATCATGCCCAGCAACACCGACTTGCCCACACCGGTACCGGCGAACAGGCCCAGACGCTGGCCGCGACCGACGGTCAACAACCCATTGATGCTGCGAATGCCAACGTCCAGCGGCTTGCTGATGGGGTCGCGGTTCAGCGGGTTGATCACTGGGCCGTCCATCGGCACCCAGTCCTCGGCCTTCATCCCGCCCTTGCCATCCAGCGCGCGGCCAGCGCCGTCGAGCACCCGGCCGAGCATGCTCATGCCCATGGGCAGGCGACCGCCGTCATCCAGCGGCACCACACGGGCGCCGGGGGCGATACCGACGATGCTGCCGACGGGCATGAGGAATACCTTGGGCCCGGCAAAGCCCATGACTTCGGCTTCGACCTGCACCGGGTGGTAGCTGTCGTCATTGATCACCAGGCAGCGGCTGCCGACTGCGGCGCGCAAGCCTTCGGCTTCCAGGGTGAGGCCGACCATGCGCAGCAGGCGGCCTTCGACGATGGGCTGGACCGGCAGTTCGATGGCCTCGGCATAACTGCCCAGGCGCTTGCCGAAACTGGTGCGCTCAAGGTGCATCTGGGCTGTCCACGGTGCGGTCTGGCGGGGTGTCCAGGTCTATCGACATGTCCGGTGCCGCCGGGTGCAGCGAATGGTCGTGCAACTGGTCGAACAGTTGCGCCACGGCCTTCTCGATGCGAGTCTCCATGGTCGCGTCGATGCGACTGTGGGCGGTCTCGATGCGGCAACCGCCCGGTAGCAGCGCGCTGTCTTCCAGCAGCCGCCAGCTTTCCTCATGGCGTTCGCGCAGGGCCTTGGCCAGCTCGAAATCCTGCGGGTTGAGGTGGATGCGGATATTGTCCGCGCCCATGGGCAGCAGCTTGAGCGCTTCGCGCAGTACCTGGGTGATCTGGCTGGAATCGCCCCGCAGTTCGCGACCGATCACCTGGCGGGTCATGTGCGCCACCAGGTGGACCAGGGCTTTCTCGATCTGCGTGTCTTGTTCGGCGATCGGCTCCATCAGGTTGGCCATCAGCCGTTCAAGGCTTTCCAGCTTGGCTTTCAGGGCCTCTTCGGCTTCCTGGCGAACCTTGAGCTGGGTGCTGTGGAAGCCCTCGCGCTCACCGGTGGCGAAGCCTTCGTTGTAGGCTTCCTGGCGGATGGCCTCGAGTTCTTCCAGGGTCAGCGGCTGGACTTCTTCCAGCGGCACTTCCTCGACTTCTTCCTCGATGACCTCGGGTTCCGGCTCTGGTTCGGGTTCAGGCTCCGGTTCCGGGTCGAAGCTGGGCAGCGCCCACACGTCCACGCCCTCGAGGTCGCGGGCGCGGATCAGGTCGCTGGGGTGATGTTCTTTGGTGGGCATGCTGTCATGTTCTCAAACCATGTTCAGCCGACACGGTCCCTGTGGGAGCGGGTTTACCCGCGAAAGCGTCGGCAGCGACAACCTCTATCGCCAGGTCCGACGCCTTCGCGGGTAAACCCGCTCCCACAAGGGGCGGCGTCGGTCTTCAGATCGCGAATACCTTAGATCATTTCCTCGGCACCCTTGCCGCCGAGCACGATCTCGCCGGCCTCGGCCATGCGGCGGGCGATGGTGAGGATTTCCTTCTGCGCCGTTTCCACATCGCTGACCCGTACCGGCCCCTTGGCCTCCAGGTCGTCGCGCAGCAGCTCCGAGGCACGCTTGGACATGTTCTTGAAGATCTTGTCCTTGACCCGCTCGTCGGCGCCCTTGAGCGACACCACCAGCACGTCGGACGACACTTCGCGCAGCAGCGCCTGGATGCCACGGTCGTCGACATCGGCTAGGTTGTTGAAGACGAACATCAGGTCTTCGATCTGCTCCGACAGGTCGCTGTCGATTTCGCGGATCGCGTCCATCAGTGCACCTTCCACCGAGCTGTCGAGGAAGTTCATGATGTCGGCGGCACGCTTGATGCCGCCCAGGGTGGTACGCGCTGCGTTGGAGTTGCCCGAGAACTGCTTCTCGAGGATCTGGTTCAGCTCCTTCAATGCCGCCGGTTGCACGGTGTTCAGCGACGACACGCGCAGGACGATGTCCAGGCGCACCTTGTGGTCGAAGTTGCTCAGCACTTCGCCGGCCTGGTCGGGGTCGAGGTAGGCGACCACGATGGCCTGGATCTGCGGGTGCTCGTAGCGGATCACGTCGGCCACGGCGCGCGGCTCCATCCACTTGAGGCTGTCCAGGCCACTGGTGTTGCCACCGAGCAGGATGCGGTCGACCAGGCCGTTGGCCTTGTCCTCGCCCAGGGCCTGGTTGAGCATCTTGCGGATGTAGGCATCGGAGCCCACGCCCAGGCTGGTCTGGTCGCCGACGATTTCGACGAACTCGCTCATCACTTGCTCGACCTGGTCACGGTGCACATTGCCCATCTGCGCCATGGCCACGCCCACCCGCTGCACTTCCTTGGGCCCCATGTGCCGCAGCACCTGGGCCGCATCGGTCTCACCCAGCGAAAGCAGGAGGATCGCCGCCTTGTCGACGCGGCTCAGCTTGGCGGTAACGGCTCGGTTATCACTCATCGGCGTTGATCCACTCTTTCACGACCTGGGCAACGCGGCCCGGGTCTTCGGCCACCAGGCCTTTGATTGCGTTGAGCTGTGCCTCGTAACCCTCGCTCGGGCTAGGCAGCAGAATGCTTGTCGGGCCACCCAGACTGACGCGGTCGTTGGCCAGTTCGCCATCCAGACCCATCATGCCGCCCAGCTCCATGTCGCTGTCCGGGGCAGCCTGCTTGCCGCCCCCTGTAATGTTGTTCAACACCGGCCGCAGCACACCGAACACCAGCACCAGGATGAACACTACGCCCAGCACCTGCTTGACGATGTCCCAGAACCACGGCTGCTGGTAGAAGGCGATGTCGGCGATCTCTTCGCCACGGTCGGCGGCGAATGGCACGTTGATCACCGTCACGCTGTCGCCACGGCTGGCATCGAAGCCGACCGCATCCTGCACCAGGCGGGTGAAGCGTGCCAGGTCCTCGGCGCCCCACGGCGCACGGGTGGTGTCGCCGGTGGCCGGGTCGATCTTGACCTGGTCGTCCACCACCACCGCCACCGACAGGCGGGTCATGCGCCCCTGCTGCTGGCGGGTGTGGCTGATGGAACGGTCCAGCTCGAAGTTCTTGGTGCTTTGCTGGCGCTTGTCCGACGGGTACGGCGCGAGCATTGGCTGACCGGTGGCCGGGTCCATGATCTGCTGGCCGTTGGCATCCACCAGCGGCTGGCCAGGCTGGATGGCCGCGGCCGGGGTAGCGGCACCACCAGTGGTCTGCGGTGCCGAGGCAGGGCCTGGCGGCTGGTTGCTCAGCGCGCCGGGCACACCTTGCGGGCCCTGGCTGCTGGCACGTTGCTCGTCGACCGACTGCTCGCTGCGCAGCGCCGGCTGGTCGGGGTTGAACTGCTCGGAGGTGGACTCGACCGCGCTGAAGTCGAGGTCGGCGGACACTTCGGCCTTGTAGCGGTCATTGCCCAGCACCGGCTGCAGGATGTTGTGCACCCGCTGGGTGAGCATGCTTTCCACCCGGCGGCTGTAGTCGAACTGCTTGCCTGCCTGGGTCAGGGCGGTGTCCTGGATCTGCTCGGACAGCAGGTTGCCCTTCTGGTCGACCACGGTGACCTGGGACTTGTCCAGTTCCGGCACGCTGGTGGCGACCAGGTTGACGATGGCCATCACCTGCCCGGCTTCCAGGGCACGGCCCGGGTACAGCTCGACCAGTACCGAGGCACTGGGCTTGCGTTCGTCACGCACGAACACCGAACTTTTCGGGATAGCCAGGTGCACGCGCGCGCCCTTGACGTTGTTCAGGCTGGACACGGTACGCGCCAGTTCGCCTTCCAGGCTGCGACGGTAACGGGTGGCTTCCATGAACTGGCTGGTGCCCAGGCCCTGCTCCTTGTCGAGCAGCTCGAAGCCGACATTGCCATCGCTCGGCGCCACACCGGCAGCCGCCAGCTTCAGGCGCGCACGGGAGAGGTCGTCGGCCTTGACCAGCAGAGCGCCGGAATTGGGCTCAACGTTGTAAGGGATGTCGGCAGCGGCCAGGGTGTCCATGACCTGCTTGGTGTCCATACCCGCCAGGCTGCCGTACAGCGGGCGGTAATCGGGTTGTTGCGACCACAGCACCACGGCAAAGCCGATCGCCACGCTGGCGGCCAGGCCGACCATGAGGCCGATCTGACGCAGCATGGGCATCTGCGCGATGTTTTCCAGAAACGCCATGCCGAACAGCGGTGGTTTGGCCGCTGGCGGGCCGCTTTTGGCGGGGGCGTTGTCGACGACTGCTTCAGCCATGGTTTACATCCATCCTCAAACCGGCATCTGCATGATGTCCTGGTACGCCTGGACCAGCTTGTTGCGTACCTGGGTCAGGGCCTGCATCGACACGCTGGCCTTTTGCGAAGCGATCATCACGTCGGTCAGGTCGACGCCACTCTTGCCGATCTCGAAGGCGTTGGCCAACTGGGTCGAAGCCTGCTGCGTCTCATGCACCTTGCCGATGGCCTGGCCGAGCATGTCGGCAAAGGTACTCTGCCCCGGTGCCAGCTCGGGGGCTGCGGCCACCTTGGGCAGCGACATGGCATCGGCCTGCATGGCCCGCATGTCCAACATCAGACGATTGAATTCAACACCTTGGCTCATGACCCTTCTCTCTCCTGCGGCCGCATTTTTTTGACAGTCATGCGGCGAATAGCCAACCTAAAGCAACAAAGGTGCCAGCCTACAGGGCTCAGGCAACATAGCCCTGCGGGAGCGGGTTCACCCGCGAAGAATGCGACACGGTGTATGGCACCGGCTTCGCCGGTGTTCGCGGGTAAACCCGCTCCCACAAGGGCCGCACGCGCAGCAGGATGCGGTGTCAGTCAGCCGAACAGACTGGCCTCGACGTCGAATCCGGCATCACGCATCTGTGCCAGCTTGTAGCGCAAGGTGCGCGGGCTTATCCCCAGGCGTTCGGCCGCCTCTTTGCGGCGACCGCGCTCGGCGCGCAGGGTGTCGATGATCATCTGGTACTCATGACGACGCATGTCATCGCCCAGCCCGCCAGCCTCGACCACCACCTCAGGGGATGGCTCGATGCTAGCCGACAATGGAATGGCGCCTGCCAGACAAAAATCCGCCGCCTCGATCACCCCGCCCTGCTGCAGGATCAGCGCCCGTTGCAAAGCGTTGTCCAGTTCGCGCACGTTGCCCGGCCAGGCATACGTCTGCAGGCAGGCCCGGGCCTGGGGCGACAGGCGAACCGGGGCATGCTTCATCTTCGCCACATGACGCGCCAACAGGCGCTCGGCCAGTTGCAGGATGTCCCCTGGGCGTTCGCGCAGCGGGCGCCAGGCCAGAGGGAACACCGACAGGCGGTAGTACAGGTCTTCACGGAAACGCCCGGCAGCCACTTCGCCAGCCAGGTCACGGTTGGTGGTGGCCAGCACGCGGATATCCAGGCTGATCGGCTTGCGCCCGCCTACCCGCTCCACCTCGCGCTCCTGCAGCACGCGCAGCAGCTTGGCCTGCAAGGCCATTGGCATTTCCGAGATTTCATCTAGCAGCAGAGTGCCGCCTTCGGCCTGCTCGAACTTGCCGGCCTGGGCAGCAATGGCGCCGGTAAAGGCACCCTTCTCGTGGCCGAACAGGGTGGCCTCGAGCATGTTGTCGGGGATGGCCGCGCAGTTGATTGCCACGAAGGGCTGCGCCGCCCGCGGCGACTGCTGGTGAATGTAGCGCGCCAGCACTTCCTTGCCGGTGCCGGACTCGCCGGAAATCAGCACGGTCGAGTCACTGCGCGCCACGCGCGCGGCCAGCTCCAGCAGCTGACGACTGGCCGGCTCGCACGCCACCGGGCCTTCTTCTTCAACCACCCGCCCGGCGGCATGCCGCTCGACCAGGCTGAGCAACGCCTTGGGCTCGAACGGCTTGACCAGATAGTCGGCGGCCCCCTGGCGCATCGCCTCGACGGCACGCTCCACCGCGGCATGCGCGGTCATCAGCAACACGGGCAATTGCGGGTGCTGGCGGCGCAGCTGGGCCAGCAGTTGGTGCCCATCCATGCCAGGCATGTTCACATCACTGACCACCAGGCTGAAAGCCTCTTCCAGCACCGCCTCCAGCGCCTCCTCGGCACTGCCCACCGCCAGGTAGTCGAAACCGCCGATTTCCAGGGTATCGCCCAATGCCTGGCGCAATACGCGGTCGTCCTCGACCAGCAGTACCTTGATCGCCACTACATGCCCTCCGCCAGTTGCCCGTCGATCAACGGCAGTTCCACCCGCACGCAGGTGCCACGACCGACCTTCGAACGCAGGCCGATCTTGCCCTGGTGCGCGCGCACCACCGCCTTGACCACCGCCAGGCCCAGGCCAGTGCCAGTGGCCTTGGTGGTCAGGAACGGCTCACCCAGGCGGCCGAGCAGGTCTGCGTCGATGCCACTGCCGGCGTCGCTGATGCACAACTGCAGGCTACGCTCGCGGCGGAACAGGTGCACTTTCAGTCGCGCCGGGCCGTCGCTGGCTTGCAGCGCATTTTCGATCAGGTTGAGCAGGGCACCGACCAGGGTGTCGCGGTTGCACAGCAGTTCACCCAAGTGGCTGTCGCACTGCCAGCGCACCGCGTGCCCTTGCACATGCGCTTGAGCCGCTTGCTGCAAGGCCTGGAACAGGGCTTTTGGCGTGACCCGATCACCCAGCGGCAGCTCGCCACGGGCGAACACCAGCATGTCGCGCACCTGGTGTTCCAGTTCGTGCAGGCGCTCTTTCAGGGTACCGGCAAAGCGCTGGCGGGTTTCCGCACCCAGGTCTTGTTCAGGGTCAGCCAGGTGGCTGGCGTAGAGCATGGCCGCCGACAGTGGCGTGCGGATCTGGTGCGCCAGCGAGGCGACCATGCGCCCCAGCGACGACAGGCGCTCGTGGCGGGCCAACTGATCTTGCAGACGGCGGGTCTCGGTCAGGTCGTTGAGCAGCACCAACTGGCCGGGCTCGGCATCCAGCGAGCGGGTGGCAATGGACAGACGGCGACCGTCGCGCAGCGAGACTTCGTGACCATCATCCTTGCGCGGGGCAAAGCTGCGGGCGATCACCTGGCGCCACAGCTGGCCAACCAGCGGCTCGCCGAGCAATTCGCAGGCGGCCGGGTTGGCTTCGCGTACCAAGCCCTGGCCATCGATCACGATCACCCCGCCGGGCAGCAGGTCCAGCAGGTTCTGCAGGCGGTTGGCCAGGCGTTCCTTTTCGCCAAGTTCGTCGATGCGCTGGGCGCTGACCACTGCCAGCTCACCCTTGAGCTCGCTGACCCGGGCTTCGAGCAGGCTGTAGGACTGGCTCAGCTGGCTGGATACCTGATTGAACAGGGCGAAGGCCTGCTCGACACCCTGGCGACTTTCCTGCTCGACCGGGGTTCGCCCCTGCGGAACGGGGGCTCGGGATACGTGGGCGGCCTGGGGCATCTTGCTCTCTCGCGTGGCTGACCGTCATAAAAACGGTGTGGTGCCAGCGATGTAGCAATAGCCGTGCCGGAGATGGGGGATTTAACGCATGGCTTGAGATTTGTGGCGGGGCGCAAATCGAGCGCCGCCCGCGCGGCGCTCGATCTCACAGGCGCCATCAAGACCAAGCCGAACACCTCGGCCCGACCGTCAATCCTCCGCCTGTTCCTCGCCACCCTGACGGCTCATGCCGTACTTGCGCATCTTCTCGACCAGGGTGGTACGACGAATGCGCAAACGTTCAGCCGCGCGCGCAACGATACCGTTGGCATCGTCCAGCGCCTGCTGGATCAGGCCCTGCTCCAGGCTACCCAGGTAGTCCTTCAGGTCCAGGCCTTCAGGCGGCAGCATGGCGTGGCCGCTGAAATTCGGCGTATGGCCGTTGATCGCCACACGCTCTTCCAGGTCGCTGCGCAGGCTGTCGACCATCCGCTCGTCTTCGTCATCGACGTAACGGAATTTCTTCGGCAGCTCGGACACGCCAATCACCCCATAGGGGTGCATGATCGCCATACGCTCGACCAGGTTGGCCAGCTCGCGCACGTTGCCCGGCCAGCCATGGCGACACAGCGACATGATCGATGCCGAGTTGAAGCGGATGGAGCCGCGCTTCTCGTGCTCCATGCGCGAGATCAGCTCGTTCATCAGCAGCGGGATGTCTTCCACCCGCTCGCGCAGCGGCGCCATCTCGATGGGGAACACGTTGAGGCGGTAGTACAGGTCTTCGCGGAACGTACCCTCCTCGATCATGGTCTCGAGGTTCTTGTGGGTCGCGGCGATGATGCGCACATCGATGCTCTGGGTCTTGTTGCTACCCACGCGCTCGAAGGTACGCTCCTGCAGCACGCGCAGCAGCTTGACCTGCATCGGCAACGGCATGTCGCCGATTTCGTCGAGGAACAGGGTGCCGCCGTTGGCCAGCTCGAAACGCCCGGCACGGCTGGTGATCGCCCCGGTGAAGGCGCCCTTCTCGTGGCCGAACAGTTCGCTTTCCAGCAGTTCGGCCGGGATCGCGCCGCAGTTGACCGGCACGAATGGCGCTTCGCGGCGCTTGGAATGGTAGTGCAGGTTGCGCGCAACCACTTCCTTGCCGGTGCCGGACTCACCCAGGATCAGCACGCTGGCATCGGTATCGGCCACCTGCTGCATCATCTGCCGCACGTGCTGGATGGCACGACTGGTGCCAACCAGGCTGCGGAACAGGTTGGGTTCGCGCTGGCGCCCACGCTCGCGCGCCTGGTCGTACATCTCGCGATAGACCTGGGCACGGTGCAGCGAATCCAGCAGTTGGCTGTAGCTTGGCGGCATTTCCAAATTGGAAAGCACCCGGCGGCGAAGGTCTTCCGGGAACTCCGCAGAAGAAATTTCACCTAAAAGCAGAACTGGAAGGAACTCATCCCACCCTGCCACTGTCTTAACGAGCCCAAGGAGATTGCCCGGAGCGTTTACAGTGCCAATGAGCACGCACAGCACTTCGCGACTCGAAGACAACGGCTCGACCACTTGCTGCCAGTCCTGGCTGGAGCAAGCGAGGTTTTCTTCGCCGAGAAAGTTCAGCACCACCGCCAGGTCGCGGCGGCGTGCGCTGTCGTCGTCGATCAGCAGAATCTTGGTTTCACGCCACATGCAATAGCAACTTCCCTAGTCATATCGGCGCCCGAAGGCGTGCTCGACATCATTCCGACTGAATGGTCAGTGTTCGGACGTCTGAAATTCGAAAACAGCCACTAGTAAAGTCAAAAAGGCCCGCACAGTCAAATTTATGGCGCCTTTCATTCAGTTGTGCGCATCTTAACTGAACAGATGGTAAACCTTCGAAGCATTTTTCGCCTGATTGATCTGCATCATCTCTTCGGCAATAGCCTGGCGTTCACCGGTTGTCACATCGATCAGACTGCGGTAGACCTGCAGCACCCCTTCCAGCTTCTCGCGCAGCAACGCCTGGTCCATCGCATGGGTTTTCAGCACCTCGTCGATGCACGCACGGCAGGCCACATCCAGCTTGGCAATGGCATCCCAGTCACGCTCACCCAAGGCGCCGATCAGGGCATCGCAGGTGTCATCGAGGCGTTGCAGTGCGTTCACGGTATTCTCCTTGCCGTCAGCTGGCGGGCTGGGCGTCGGCGATCCCGTCCCAACCGCTTTTAACGGTAATCAGCAACTGGGCAACTTCATCGATGATGCCGGCATCGTTGTCGACGTTGGCCTGCATCAGGCGATTGGTCATGTACACATACAGGGCGTCGAGCTTCTCGACATACTCCGGGTTTTCGCTTTTTTCAGGCGACAAACCATCGCGCAGGCCGATGATGATATCGATCGCCTTGCCGAGCATCAGGCCCTT
This sequence comes from Pseudomonas sp. 43(2021), assembly GCF_017490805.1. Lineage (NCBI taxonomy): Bacteria > Pseudomonadati > Pseudomonadota > Gammaproteobacteria > Pseudomonadales > Pseudomonadaceae > Pseudomonas > Pseudomonas sp. 43(2021). Next base: position 71,035 of record NZ_JAFGYJ010000003.1, on the reverse strand, counting down.
CTCCGCGATGTCGCCGCGCGCCATGGCGCCTTTGGCCTGGGCCATGCGATCGAGGCCGCCTTCCATCAGCATCTGCACCAGGCGATGGGGCGTGGCTTCGGAAATCTGGGCATGGGAATTGACCTTCTGGTACTGACGAAGGGCTCTCATGGGATTCATCTTGCGACCTCGTGACGAGCAGACTTAAAGGGGTGATATTCCCTGTATCGGGCAGGCGGTGCAAAACTTTACCGGCCGATGACATGAAGCCGGGCATCATGCCCGGACTTCATGCAATGTTCACGGATTAATCGTCGCTATTGGCTTTGTTCAGCGCGTTGAGGGTACTCAGCACCGAGTTCTGCTGCTGGCGCAGCTGGGTGACCAGGGTATCCATGTTGTTGTACTTGTCCTGCAAGCTCTTTTGCAGAGCTTCCATACGCGCATCCAGGGTGTCCTGTTCGGTCTTGAGCTTGGTCAGGCTCTCGCTCAGGGTCTTGGAGCGCTCGGCAAGGGTACCGGTGCTGGCCTTGGCAAACGGCTCGGTCACCTTCTGCAAACGCGCCAACAGGCCGTCCTTGCCATTGAAGATACTGGTCAGGTCGGCCGCATTGCTGGTAGCCGCCTTGTCCCACTTCTTGTCGTCCAGGCTCAGCAGGCCGCCGTCCTGGGACGAAGTAACGCCGAACGCGGCAAGGGACTTCAACGTGCCATTGCCGGATACGGCATTGAGCTCTTCACGAATGGACGTCATCAGTGCACGCATCGACGCATCACCCGTCAGCGCTGCTGCGGTCATGGAACCATCGGCGTTCTTGGTGACTTTGGTTTCCGTGTTGAGCACCGTCAGCAAAGCATTGTAGGTATCGATGAAGCCTTTGAGGCCGGACTTCAGCGCGGTGCTGCTGGTACTCAGCGAGAGCACGGTGGGCGTCAGCTCCCCGCTCGTGGCGTTTTTCGGAGACGTGCCGACCAGCTTGATGTTCAGGCCGCTGACCGCATCAGTGATGTCATTGGTCTTGGACTTCATGGCAATGCCATCAAGCGTGTACTCGGCATCGGTGGGCGGATCGATGACGGTGTAACCGGTATCGATGCCGGAATTTCCCGAAAGCGTGATATCGGAACCCACACCCATCTTGGTCGAGGTGATGATCAAACGCGAGCCCGAGGCATCCGTCAGCACGTTGGCACTCAGGCCCGCCACGCCGAACTGGCTGTTGATGCTGTCCCGCACCTGCTGCAGTGTCGCGCCCGGCGGAACGCTGAGGTCGTAATCCTTGCCACTCTGGCTGATCTTCAAGGTGGTCGGAGTGGAGCCGGAATTGACTACCGAGCCGGCGCCGCCGGCATAAACCTTGGTCGACACTTTCGAGGCAGTCGCAAGCTTGCTGACCACCAGCGAGAACGAACCGTTAGCCGCCCCCGTGCCCATGGTCACGGTCGCAACCTTCTCATCCGAGGATTTCAAGCTCAGACCACCGAAGCTATTGCTATCGGTCATGTTGGTCAAAGCGCCGCGGAAGGCATCCAGGGCCGACTGAATCTTGCCGATCGAGGACAACGTGGTGGTTGCCTTCAGCGTTTGGGTATTGATCTGCGCCTGCTTCGGCGCCTTCTGCGCGGCCACCAGGGATTCCACGATCGCCTGGGTATCGATGCCCGAGCCAATACCGCTGACTGTTGTACCTGCCATCATTGCTCTCCTTGTTCAGTAGCTGCCGGATCCTTGGCGAATGAATCCATCAAAAAATCGACAGCAACAAAAATCATGCCAGCCTATACCTGATCATCGAACAGCAGGCTGCCGGCTTCACTCAGGCTCTGGGCGAGCTTCAGTGCCGTTTCCGACGGAAGTTGTCGGATCACTTCTCCCGACTGGGTGGCAATCACCTTGACCACGACCCGACCGGTGGAATCATCAATGGAAAAATCCAGCTGACGCTGGCTCGACTGGACGAAATCCCGGATCTCGTCAACTGCCTTTTCCAGGTCTTCGCGCGAGTGTGGCTGTTTTTTTTCGGGGGCCGCAGCCTCCTGCACCTTGGCAGGCACCAGCGGGTCCCGATCAGCGACAGGCGCCGGGGGCAACGTAGAGGGATACACCTGACCCAGCTTGACACTCATGTCCATGTTTCGAACTCCTCATGTCAAAAAGGGTGAAAGGGCACGTAAACGCACCCTTTCACCCTTTACTCAGGCGCCTGAATTACTGGAGCAGTTTCAGGACCGAGGATGGCAGCTGGTTAGCCTGCGACAGGATTGCAGTCGAAGCCTGTTGCAGAGTCTGCTGCTTGGTCAGCTCGGCAGTTTCCGAAGCGAAGTCCACGTCCTGCACGGTGGAGCGGGCAGCGGTGGAGTTCTTCTGGATGTTCTGCAGGTTGTCGACGGTGGTTTGCAGACGGTTCTGGGTAGCACCCAGGCCCGAACGGACGCTGTCGATCGAACCGATGGCCTTGTCGATAACGGCCAGGGCGTTCTGGGCATTGGTGGCATCGGTAACGTCGGTTTGAGCGATAGTGGTCTTGGCCGACGAAACAGTGGCGCTACCGAACAGGGCGGTCACACCGGTACCAGCGTCGCTCAGCGAGTAGCCTTTAGCCGAGTCCAGGGAGATCTGGCCGTTGACTACGATGGCAGCAGCGCCCAGGGCCGCAGGTGCAGCGAAGTTGCCAGAGCCATCTTTGGCACCGACCAGGATATTGGTTTGGGCGTTGGCGTCAGCAGCAGAGAAGCTCAGGTTTTCGCCGGTGTCCGACTTGACGCTCAGGCTCTTGTTCACTTCATCATAGTTAACGCTGATACCCAGCTTGGCAGCGTTGGATTTCAACTGGTCGGCCAGGCTGGCCAGATCGGTTACACCAACGAAGTCGACAGTACCGCTGCTGCCGACAGCCAGCTTGAAGTTGGCAGGCGTCGCACCAGCAACATCGAGCTTGACTTCAGTGCTTGCACTTGCAGTCAAACCACCAATCGAACCATTCAGATCGGCTGCGATGGTCTTGGCCGAAGCACCTGCGGCGTAAGCAACAGTCTTGGTCTGGCCGTTACCAGTAACAGTGATGCTACCGGCAGCCAGGCCGGCCGCGCTTGGGGCGATCGCAGTGCTCTTGATCTGCTGAGAACCAATGTTGCTAGCGGCAACGTTGTCCAGCGACAGGTTGATGGTTTCGTTGGCGTTGGCGCCGACCTGGATGGCCTTGGTGCCGTACGAGCCGTCCAGCAGCTTCTGGCCACCGAAGGTGGTGGTGGTGGAAATACGGTTCAGTTCGGCAGTCAGAGCCTGGTATTCGTCGTTGTTCGACTTACGGTCGTCGGCGCTCAGCGAGCCAGTAGCCGAGGACAGGGCCAGGGTACGCATTTTCTGCAGGATGTCGGTCGAAGCCTGCATTGCACCTTCAGCGGTCTGGGCAATGGAGATACCGTCGTTGGCGTTCTTCACTGCCTGGCCCAGGCCGTTGATCTGGCTGGTCAGACGGTTGGCGATCTGCAGGCCGGCGGCGTCGTCTTTAGCGCTGTTGATGCGCAGACCCGAGGACAGACGCTGCATCGAAGTGGTCTGAGCGTTGCTAGCCTTGGTCAGGTTGCCCTGAGTAGTGATCGACGCAATGTTGGTGTTTACAGTTAAAGCCATGACGAAATCCTCGTTGGATGGGTACTGCGGCTTCCGGCCTTGGCAACCGCCGGATTGGCCTAGAGAACCTTCGTAATAGTTATCGTCGGGTGTGCGGGTTGCTTGAGGGCCTTTTTAAAAAAAAAATGCTGGCACGAGGCCAGCCCAGAGAAATCAAGGGCTTAAGGGCGGTTTATTGGCGTCAAAAACCGTGCGAGAGCAGGCTAAATACCATATCAGTAGCACCATCCCTCCCCTGTGGGAGCGGGCGCGCCCGCGAAGAAGGCAACTCGGTGGCTGGCACCGGCTTGGCCGGTATTCGCGGGCATGCCCGCTCCCACAGAAGCCGTGTAACGGCCACGATGTTCTTTCGAGCATTAAAAAAGCGCCAGGCGGTGGCCGCCGGGCGCTTTTTTTGGACTGCTGAGGGATCAGTCGCGGTACAGGATGGCCGAGCCCCACGACAGGCCCACGCCAAAGCCGCTGATCGCCACGCGCTTCCAGCTGCCGTCGAGCATGTGCTTCTGCAGCAGCAGCGGCACGCTGGAGGAAACGGTATTGCCGGTTTCCAGCATGTCTTTCACGAACTTCTCCGGGTGGTCCTCTTCGAAACGCCGGGCCACGGCATCGACAATCGCCGCACTGCCCTGGTGGATGCAGAAGGCGTCGATATCCGACGACTTCAGGCCACTGGCATCCAGCAGTTCGTGCAGGTGCGCCGGCACCTTGACCAGGGCAAAGTTGAACACCTGGCGGCCGTTCATGAAGAACTTGCCATCACTGACCTTGAGGTGCTCGGCGCCGGAACCGTCGGTGCCGAAGCGCGCCTGGCCCAGGTTCCATACCGCGTTTTCACCCATCCAGGTGGCCGTGGCCGCATCACCGAACAACATGGTGGTGTTGCGGTCTTCCGGGTCGACGATCTTCGAATACGGGTCGGCGGTGATCAGCAGGCCGTTCTTCAGCCCTGCCGCTTCCATGAAGCCCTTGATGGCGTACAAGCCGTACACGTAGCCGGAGCAGCCCAGCGACACGTCGAACGCCGCCACGCGGGTGGACAGGCCGAGTTTGCTCTGGACGATGGCGGCGGTGTGCGGCAGGCCTTCTTCGTCACCGTTCTGGGTGACCACGATCAGCGCATCGATCGATTGCGGGTCGAGGTCGGGGTTGCTGGCGAACAGCGCCTGGGCGGCTTCCACGCACAGGTCGGAGGTTTCCTGTTCAGCGGCCTTGCGCGGCAGGAACGACGCGCCGATCTTGCCGAACATGAACTCTTCGTCCTTGCCGAACTTCGCACCCTGGACATAGTTGTCCAGGCCAGCGGTGGGCACGTAACTCGCAATGCTTTTGATGCCAATCATTCTGGCTTCCCAATGAAAACAGCCAAAGACCACCACTCGATGAATTGAGGGCGCCAAATACCGGAACGTCACCGCTGGGGGTTGAAGGCAGTGCTCGCCTGCGCACCGGTAACAAAATGCTGCAACAGCTGCTGCATAGAATACAGGGAAGATGACCGTTTTGACTCATTGGTCACATTGAAATGCTACGAAAGCCGTGGCGAGGGTGTGCGGACTGGGCGTTTCGCAGGCAGGAAAAAGGCGGGGCCGCTTTGCGCCCCTTCGCGGGCACGCCCGCTCCCACAGGTTTGGCATGAGCTTGAGGCCCATGCAGTTCCTGTGGGAGCGGGCGCGCCCGCGAAGGGCTGCAAAGCAGCCCCATCTTTTTAAACCACCGATCAGAGCTTGTTGAACAGGCTCAGCTGAGAAATGCGCGAGAAGGCCAGTTGCGAGGCTTCGAGCATGGCCTGCTGCAAGGTCAGGGTGATGGCCGCCTGGGACATGTCGGTGTTGCCGATGGCGTTCTGGGTAGTCTTGTTGGCCAGGCCCAGGCTGGTGTTCTCCTGGCGCTGGATCTCCAGCGAGTTGCCACGGGCACCGATCGAACCGCGAGTGATGTCAATTTGCTCACGAGCGCTGGCCAGGTTAGCGATTGCCGAAGCCACCGAATCCTTCAACGCATTGGCCTGGCCAATACCGGTCACCGGCGTGTCCAGCGCCGCGCGCAGCTGACTGAGGGTTTCCAGCACGTTCTGGTTCTGGTGGGTGTTGGCCGTGACCGCAAACTGGTCACCCGCCTGCGGCGAACCGGAGACCTGGTAGGTCACACCGGCCACCGTCAACGCCGGCGCAGTGAAGGTGCCCGTGGCTACCGGCTTGCTATCGGCTGTCATCGGCTGGGCGTAGAACTCGTAGCTGCCCGGCCCGGTGAACTTGATCACCGCACCATTGCTGGGGAAGGTGCTGCGATAGGCGGCCTGGTCGGTTACGGTGCTGCTGGTGACCTGGGCGCTGGAAGTGTTTCCTGCGCTGCGGGTGGTGTTGAACGAATCCGGACGCGCCGCCAGGGAAAATTCACGCCCCGCCACGGCGGCATCGGCATCGGCGCCCTCCTCCAGGGTGACGGTGATTTCGAACTCCACGCCACGCAAGGCAATGCGGTTGGCACCTTCGGTCTTGCTGTCGAAGGTACCGTTGGTGGCGGTTTCAGCAGTGACGTCGTTGCCATTGGCGTCGGTAATCACGTACTGGGTCGCACTGGTGAAGGTCAGCTTGTACGGCTGGCCCGCAGTGAAGCTGTTGTTGTAGCTGCTGCTCGAGGTCATCAGGCCTGGCGATACCCCGACCACGCCATCGTCGGTGGCCGGCACCAGCAGGGTCGACTGGGTGCGGCTCTTGTTGCTGGCCGAGTCGAAGATGGTGAAGCCGGTGTCGTTGGTCGCCAGGTTCAGGGTGTCGGACACCTGCAGGCTCAACTGGGTCTGGTCACCGTGGTAGCTGTAGGTGCCGTCGGAGTTGCGCACATAGGGCGGCGAGGTGCTCTTGGAGCCGCCGAACATGTAGTCGCCATTGGCATCGCGCGAGTTGAGCAGGCCGAAAATGTTTGCCTCGATCTCTTTCAGCTCGGTGCTGATGGCCACGCGGTCGGAATCGGTAACCCCGGCACCACCGGCGCGGATTGCCAGCTCACTGGCACGCTGCATGGCATCGTTGATGGTGGAGAGCACGCTCTCCTCCTGCAGCAGGGCATTGCTCACCGTATTGATGTTGCTGCTGTACTGGTCCAGCAGCGACTGCTGCTGTTGCAGCAGCAACAGGCGCGCAGCGCCGACCGGGTCATCGGCCGCAGTCTGGATGCGGATACCCGACGTCACCTGATCGTTGGTCTTGTTCATGCTGGAGAAGTTCTTGGAGTAGCTGCTGGCGCTGGACTCATAGAACTGAGCGGTGGAAATACGCACGAGAGTCTACTCCTTACAAGGCATTGATCAGGGTGCTGAAGGTTTCTTGCGCCGCCTTGATGATCTGCGACGACGCTGTGTAGTAATGCTGGAACTTCACCAGGCTGGCCGCCTCGTCATCCAGGTTCACCCCGGACACCGCGCTGCGGCTTTCGCTGGCGGACTTGAGCACCGCCTGGGTCGCCGTGGTGTCGATGGTGGCCTGGTTGGCCTTGGCCCCCACGCGCTCGACCAGCGAGGCATAGGCCGAGGTGAAGCTGGTGCCGCCGCCAGAGCCGGTGTTCACCGTCGACTTGGTCTGCAGGCCCAGCAGCGCCGTGGCATTGCGGTTGTCGGCCTTGCCGTCGGCATTGAACGACAGGGTGAAGCTGTCGTTGGCCGCCGGGCTGCCACCGATGGTGGTCTCGACCGCGAAGGTGCGCGGGTTGCCACTGCCGTCGAGAATCGGGTTGCCAGCAGCATCGAGCATCGGCACAGCCACCGACAGTTTGTTGTCGGTACCTGGCACCACGCTGCCGGTGCCTATCTGGGTACCTTTGGCATCGTACAGCTTGTAGCCCTGGGAGCCGCCACTGGCGGCGTCGAACACCACGCGCACCGGCATCGAGTCGCGAATCGCCTGCTGCACCAGCGCGGTATCGGCACCGCCATAGATGTCCAGCGATTCGCCCAGCGTCGGCTGGGTGATGGTGCCGGTGCCGCTATTGCCACTGCCCGCCGTGGCACTGATCGGCCCGGCGAAAGCCAGCTTGTTGGCATCGGTGAGGGTGGTGGTGATGCTGCCGGCTGCCGCACGGGTGGGGATCACCTTGAAGCTGTCCCCTGCCGCCAGGCCACCGCCATTGAGCGACAGGCTGAAGCCGTCGATCACCGGCGCCGGGTCGGCGCTGAGGTCGAAGGTGCCCATGTCGGTGCCGTCGGAACGGCGCACGCTGTACTGGTTGGCGCTGGTGAACTTCACCTCGTAGTCGTAGGTGGTCAGCTTGCCACTGTCAGCAATGGTCACATCGAGGTTGCCAGAGCCGGAGCTGTTGTTCGACGAGGCCAGGCTGCGCTGGGCAATGGCGGTGGCACTGTTGATGCTGGAGAACAGCGAGCTGCCGAACTGCCCGTTGGCATCCAGGCCCTGGCCCAACTGGCTGTTGATGCTGTCGGCCACCACCAGGGCGACACGGCCGAGCTCGTTCATCGACGGCGTCAGCACATCCTGGCGATAGCGCAACAGGCCGCCGATGGTGCCACCGGTAATCACCGAGGTCACGTCGGAGCTGAACGACTCGTAGTTGATGCGCAGGCTGGCCTGGCTCTTGTCGGCAGCACCCGGCTGCACCGACAGGGTATTGGCCTTGTTGCCGGTGACCAGCGACTGGCCACTGCCCAGGTATACGTCGTAGTTGCCGTCACGCTCCTGCACCGTCACACCCACCAGCTCGTTGAGCTGACGCACGGCTTCGCTGCGCGCATCCAGCAGGCTGTTGGGGGTATTGCCGGTGCCACTGGCCGCGGCGATCTGCTTGTTGTACTCGGCGATGCTGCCGGTGAGCTTGTTGACTTGCCCCGCCAGCGTATCGAGCTGGGAGTTGATCACATCGTTCTGCTGGCTCAGCTGGGTGGACACCGCATTGAAGCGGTTGCTCAAGGTCTGCGCCTGGGTCAGCAGCAACTGCCGCGAGGCGACGTCACCGGGCTTGGCCGCTGCGGTCTGCAGGGCCGAGAAGAATGCGGTAAGGACCGAGCTGATACCGGTGTCACGGTCGGCCAGCAGCTTGTCGACGGTGGTGATCTGGTCCTGGAAGGCGACCGAGTCGGCCTGCAGCGAGGTGGCGGTCTGCAGCTGGTTGTCCAGGTAGGCACTGTAGATGCGGCGCACGTCCGACAGCGTGGTGCCGGTACCCAGGAAGCCCGCGCCGATGTTGTGCGAAGGGCCCGCTGCCTGAATCGTCTGCTGGCGCGAATAGCCACTGGTTGCGGCGTTGGCGATGTTGTTACTGGTTACCGACAATGCCGCCTGGCTGGCACTCAGGCCACTCAGGCCGATAGAAATCAGGCTCGACATGATTTAGTCCTTTTATAGATTCGTGGTTCTGCCAGCCATGGCGTATTGCGGGGTTGCTTGCATTTGCCGGGCGATGCTGATGATTTTCTTCGCATAGCCCGGGTCGGTCGCATAACCTGCCTTTTGCAGCTCTCTTGCAAACTGCTCAGGGTTATCGGCCGAATCCAGTGCATCTTGATAGCGGGAATTGCTCTGCAACAGGCTTACCAGGTCGTGGAAGCTGTCCTGGTACGAGTCGTAGCTGCGGAACGCCGCCGTTTCCTTGACGAACTGGCCGTCACGGAACTCGCTGGTGATCGCCCGCGCCTGCTCGCCCTGCCAGTTACCGGTGGCCTTGATGCCGAACAGGTTGTGGCTGCTGCTGCCATCGGTGTTGCGCATTACCGATTTGCCCCAACCGGTTTCCAGGGCGGCCTGGGCCACCAGGTAGCGCGGGTCGATACCAATGCGTTTGGCGGCCTGTTCGGCCATCGGCAGCATGGTGGCGACGAATTCGTCACTGTCGGCGAAAGCCTTGTTCGGTGCCAGTGGCGGCTGGGCCACGGCGCGGCCGAGGATGCGCAGGCCGTTGTCCGGCACGGCGAAGGCCTGGGCTACCTGCTGGCCGTCACGGGCCGGTACGGCAGCGCTGTTGGTGGTGGCCGCCAACGGCACGATGCCGGCCAGCAAGCGGTCAGTGAGTTTGCTCGGCAACGCCAGGCGCCGCGAGTTGAGCGCGGCAACGTCGTTGCGGGTAGCTGCCGAATCATTGGCATGCACCGGCTGCGCCACCTTGTTGCCCCACAACGCCGGGCCACCGCCCTCGGCGCGCGGGAACGGGCTGGTATTGATGGATGTGCTGCGGCCCTTGGTCAGCTGGCGCACCAGCACGTCCTGCAGGCCGATACCGCCACCTTCGCGGGACATGCTCACAGCCAGCTGCTGGTCGTACATGTCGCGGTACTGCTTCACCGTTTCGGTGTTCATCGGATTGTCGTCGGCCAGCACGTCGCTGGCCTTGCGCGAGGCCTTGAGCATTTCGCTGATGAACAGCGATTCGAACTCCTGGGCCACCTTGCGCACGTTGGCTTCGCTGTCGCGATCACCCACCTTCAGCGAGCTGAGGCGGTTGAGGTCGGTGTAGGCGCCGCTGTCGACGCTACCGGAAACCAGGCTTTTGCTGTTCATCCGCGCCGTCCTCAGATCACGATCAGGTCGGCCTGCAAGGCGCCGGCCTGTTTCAGGGCTTCGAGGATGGCCATCAGGTCGCTGGGCGCTGCGCCCACCTGGTTCACCGCGCGGACGATCTCATCCAGCGTGGTGCCCGGGCCGAACTTGAACATCGGTTTGGCTTCCTGCTCGGCGTTGACCCGCGAGCGCGGCACCACGGCAGTCTGGCCGTTGGAGAACGGCCCCGGCTGGCTGACGATCGGGTCTTCGGTAATGGTCACGGTCAGGCTGCCGTGGGTCACCGCGGCCGGCGACACCTTGACGTTCTGGCCGATGACGATGGTGCCGGTACGCGAGTTGATGATGACCTTGGCCACTGCCTGGCCCGGGTCGATCTCGAGGTTCTCGAGAATCGACAGGTAGTCCACGCGCTGGCTCGGGTCCATCGGCGCAGTGACCCGCACCGAACCGCCGTCCACGGCCTGGGCCACGCCTGGGCCGAGCAGGTCGTTGACCTTGTCGACGATGCGTTTGGCGGTGGTGAAGTCGGGGCGGTTGAGGTTCAGGGTCAGGCTGTTGCCCTGGTTGAAGCCGCTCGGCACTGCACGCTCGACGGTAGCACCGCCAGGAATACGACCAGCCGACGGAACGTTGACGGTGATTTTCGAACCATCGCGGCCCTCGGCATCGAAGCCGCCCACCACCAGGTTGCCCTGGGCCACGGCATAGACGTTGCCGTCGATACCTTTGAGCGGGGTCATCAGCAGGCTGCCGCCGCGCAGGCTCTTGGAGTTACCGATCGAGGACACGGTAATGTCCACCACCTGGCCTGGCTTGGCGAACGCCGGCAGGTCGGCATGCACCGACACGGCCGCGACGTTTTTCAGCTGCACGTTGCCGGAGCCGGCCGGCACCTTGATGCCGAACTGCGACAACATGTTGTTGAAGGTCTGCAGGGTGAACGGCGTCTGGGTGGTCTGGTCACCCGTACCATTGAGCCCCACCACCAGGCCGTAACCGATCAGCTGGTTGGAGCGCACGCCAGAAATGCTGGCAATGTCCTTCAGGCGCTCGGCCTGGGCGCCAAAGGCACAGGACAGAAGCAGGGTTGCGGCAATCAGCTGCCTCACGTTGAACATGGTCATCCGTACTCAGAAAGGCCAAAGCGGGCTGATGAAGAAGCGGTCCAGCCACCCGGGCTGGCTGGCATCGGCGAACGAGCCGGTACCGGAATAGGTGATGCGTGCATCGGCCACACGGGTGGACGGCACGGTGTTGTCGGTGGCGATGTCGTCGGCGCGGATCATGCCGGCAATGCGCACCAGCTCTTCGCCGGTGTTCAGGGTCAGCCACTTCTCGCCGCGCACGGCGATGATGCCGTTGGGCAGCACTTCGGCCACGGTCACGGTAATGGAACCGGTCAGGGTGTTGCCCTGGGTGGCCTTGCTGTCGCCCTTGGTGGCGCGCTCGCCGCTATAGCCGGCCTCCAGCGACAGGTCACCACTGCCGAACGGGTTGTTGGTGCTCGGCGTGCTGCCAAACAACGAGGTCAGGCCGATATTGGCGTTGCTGTTCTTCTGGATCTGCGAGCCGGCGTTCTTGCTGGCCGATGTGCGCTCGTTGAGGGTGATGGTGATGATGTCACCCACCCGGAACGCCTTGCGGTCGCTGTACAGGTTCTGCTCGAAACCGGCCTGGTAGATCGAACCGTTGTTGGCCGCTGCCGGCAACGGGGTGCGCGGCAGTACCGGCGCGTAGTACGGGTCGTTGGGCTTGGGCGTCGGCGCGACGCAACCTGCCAGCAACACCGCCCCCCCCAGGGCGAAAACGGACAACAGACGATTCATGACGCTTACCTCACGGGTGCAACAGAGTGACTGGGTTAGAGCTGTTGAGTGACGAACGACAGCATCTGGTCAGCGGTGGAAATGACCTTGGAGTTCATCTCGTAGGCACGCTGGGTAGTGATCATGTTCACCAGCTCTTCCACGGTGCTGACGTTGGAGTTTTCCAGGGTCTGCTGCAGGGTGGTGCCGAAACCGTTCAGGCCCGGGGTGCCGACTTGCGGCGCGCCACTGGCGGCGGTCTCAAGGAACAGGTTGTCGCCGATCGCCTGCAGGCCGGCCGGGTTGATGAAGTCGGCGGTCTGGATGTTGCCGATCACCTGCGCTGCCGGGTTGCCGGCGGTGGTGATCGACACGGTGCCGTCCTGGCCAACGGTGAAGGTCTGCGCATCGTTCGGCACGACGATGGCAGGCTCCAGGGCGTAACCGTTGGCGGTGACGATCTGGCCGTCGGAGTTCAGGTGGAAGGTACCGTCACGGGTGTACGAAACCGTGCCATCCGGCTGCAGGATCTGGAAGAAGCCACGACCGTTGACCGCCATGTCCAGCGGGTTTTCGGTGGTCTGCAGGCTACCGGCGACAAAGCTTTTCTGGGTGCCAACGATGCGCACACCGGTACCGACCTGCAGGCCCGAGGGCAGCTCGCTGTCCTGGGTCGACTGGGCGCCGGGCTGACGACGGATCTGATACAGCAGGTCCTGGAACTCGGCACGGTCACGTTTGAAACCGGTGGTCGAGACGTTGGCCAGGTTGTTGGAAATGACCGTCAGGTTGGTGTCCTGGGCGGACAGGCCGGTTTTAGCGACCCAAAGAGCCGGAAGCATGTTGATTCTCCTCGTGCGCCTGTTTTACGGCACCCGTTCAAAAGTGATTAGCCGATTTGCAAAACCCGAGCCATGGCTTCGTCGCCTTCCTTGGCCGTGTTCATCATCTTGACGTGCAGTTCGAACTGGCGGGACAGCGCCAGCACCGAGGTCATTTCCTCGACGGCATTGACGTTGCTGCCTTCCAGGAAGCCCGACACCACCCGCACATTGACGTCGGCGGCGGCCGGCTGGCCGTCGCGGGTATGGATCAGGCCATCCAGGCCCTTGGTCAGGCCTTTGGTGTCCGGATTGACCAGCTTGATGCGGTCGACCTCGGCCATTACCCGCGGGTCCTCACCCATGGAGCGAATGCTGATGGTGCCGTCGGCCCCCACTTCCACCTTCTGCTCCGGTGGAATGGCGATCGGGCCACCGTTGCCGATCACCGGCATGCCGTTGCCGGCACGCAGCACGCCAAGGGCGTCGATGTTCAGGCTGCCGGTACGCACGTAGGCTTCGCTGCCATCTGGCGCCTGCACGGCAATGAAGCCCCTGCCGGTCACCGCGACGTCCAGGTCGCGACCGGTCTCGACCAGCGGGCCTTCGCTGAAGTCGGTGGCCGGGCGCTCGGTCATGGCAAAGGCGCGCGACGGAAAGCTGTCGCCGAACACCGGCATCGAGCGCGCCTGCTCCAGGTCACGCTGGAAACCGTTGGTGGAAATGTTCGCCAGGTTGTTGGCGTGGGCCTTCTGCGCCAGCGCGTTCTGGCTGGCACCGGTCATGGCCACATAAAGCAACTTGTCCACAGTATCTCCTCTGCGCGTAGCTGCCGCGCTGTCACTGCGCAGGTTCAAAGCAATAATCGAACCAAGTCTGAAAGCCCTTGTTTACAGGGGTTTCAGCGTGGTGAGAGGCAATAAACGTCAGTTTGTCGGCGGATGTTTGCCGTCTGCGGCAAGGGTTTGCTCAGAAGGTGCGGCAAGCGGCGTTGTTGTAGGGGCCGGAATGGCGCACCCAGCCTTCGCCCGGGCTGCTGGCCGAGCACATGTAGCGACCGGTAGCCAGGCTTTGCCATTGGTAGAACGGGGCGGGAGCGGCCGCGAGTGGCAGGGCCATGGCCAGCAGGGCTGTGAGCATTAGCCGTTTCATGCGTTGAGACCTCGAGAATTTGGGGCCGCTTTGCGGCCCCAATAACCATCAGGTCATCTGGATGATGGTCTGCATGATGGTGCTTTCGGTGGAGATGGTCTTGGCGTTGGCCTGGTAGTTGCTCTGCGCCTTGATCAGGTTGACCAGCTCGCCGGTCAGGTCGACGTTGGAATCTTCCAGCGCACCGCCAGTGATCTGGCCCAGGGTGCCGGTGTCCGGGGCGCCGATCACCGGTACGCCCGAGGCGTAGGACTCTTTCCAGCTGGTACCGCCAACCGGGGTCAGGCCCTGCAGGTTGGCGAAGTTGGCGATGGCCACCTGGCCGATGACCTTGTCCTGGCCGTTGGTGAAGTTGGCGAACATGTTGCCGCTTTGATCGATGGTCAGACCCGACAACTCGCCGGTAGCGAAGCCATCCTGGCTCTTGGCGGTGGTGGCGCTTGCTGCGTTGTACTGAGTGGTGCCGAGCATGTCCAGGTTCACCCCGGCCAGGTTGGCAGTGGCGCCGTTCGGGCTCCATACGCCGGCAGCGTTCTTCTGTGCCGGAATCCAGTTGTCGAGGGTGAAGGTCTTGTCGGCGGCGATGGTCATGCCACCGGCTACCGGGCCTGCAGTCATGGCAGCAGTATCAAGGGTGCCGTCGGACTTGAACGGCAGCTTGTTGGCCAGTGGCGTGGTCGAGGTCGGGTCGGCGGGGTTGCGACCGTCGATGGTGGTGTACATGGTCCACGAATTGCTGGCGGCATCCTTGACGAAGTACTGGTTCAACTGGTGCGCGTTACCCTGGCTGTCGTACACATCGGTGTTGAACGTGTAGTTGTAGCTGCCGGTATTGGCGGGATCGAACGGCGTAATGGCCGGTGCGGTAGCACTGGAGTTCAGGTTGACATTCTCGGAGATTTTTCCGGTCGGGTTCGGCGTCAGGTTCGAGGTATCGATCTGCAGGTTGGTCAGCACGCCCTGGATGATCTTGCCGTTGGCATCCACGGCATAACCTTGCAGGTTGGCGCCCGACGAGCTGACCACGTAACCGTCCTTGTCGCTGTAGAACGCACCGGCACGGGTGTAGATCTTCGAGCCGTTGTCGTTCATCACGAAGAAGCCGTTGCCATCGATGGCCATGTCCAGCGCCTGGCCGGTGCCATTGATGTTGCCCGGGGTGAACATCTGCGACACGGCAGCAGTCTTCACGCCAGTACCCACCACGTTCTTGCCGGCACTGGTGCCGCGCACGGAGTTGGAGTACTGGTCGGCGAACTCGGCACGCGACGACTTGAAGCCGGTGGTGGCAACGTTGGCAATGTTGTTGCCAGTTACGTTCAGGGCCTTGTTTGCTGCATAGAGGCCGCTAAGGCCGATATTGAAAGACATGTGTAACTCCTGTCGTTTTGCTCAGGCCCTAAATGCCGATGCTTTGGATTTTGGAAAGCGCAACACTGCCCAGCCCAGCCAGGTTGAGCGTCATCTCCGAACCGTTGGTACCCATGGTCACACTGGTGACCGAGGCCGGCAGGTTGGTGGTCATGGTGGTGGCCTTGCCGTCGATCGAAGCGGTGGCCTTGAAGGTATAGGTACCTGCCGCCACGGCTTCGCCGTCGTCATTCAGGCCATCCCAGGTAAAGTCGATCTTGCCGGCTTTCTGCGTACCCAGGTCGATGGTGCGCACCAGTTTGTCGTCCTTGTCGTAGATACCAACCGAGGTGGCAGTGCTGGACGACGTCAGGTTGACAGTGCCTTTCATGTCCTTGCTGGTGTCGACCACAGCCTTGTTGGTCTCGACAATGACATTGCGCCCGACCAGCGACGACGCCTGCAGGGCCTGGGATGACTGCAGCCCCGCCGCGATATAGGTCACCGAATCATTCAGCGACTGCATGCTTTCGAGGCTACTGAACTGCGCCAGCTGTGCCACGAACTCGCCGTTCTCCTGCGGATCGAGCGGGTTCTGGTTCTTCATCTGGGTAACCAGCAGCTGCAGGAATGCATCCTTGCCCAGGGCGCTGCCGGCAGCGCCGGTGCTGCTGTCGGTTTTCGACGTCTGCTTCTGCAGCGAGGTCAGGTACGCGCTGCCGACCTCGGTTGTGGAATTGGTGGTGGTCATGTCGGCTTCCTATTACTGCCCCAGGGTCAGAACTTTCTGCATCATGCTCTTGGCCGTGTTCATCAGCTCGGCATTGGTCTGGAACGCGCGGCTGGCAGAGATCATGTCAGCCATTTCCTCGACCACGTTGACGTTCGGGTAGTAGACGTAGCCGTCCTTGTTCGCCGCCGGGTGGTTGGGCTCGTAACGGGCTTCCAGGGTGCTCTGGTCCTCAACGATGCCTTTTACCTGCACGCCCTGCCCTGCCTCGCCCTGGTCCTCGAACAGCGACTGGCTGCTGCCGGCCTGCGCGTCCTGGAAGGTGGTGGCGAACACCGGGTGGCGCGCGCGGTAGGTCTGGTCGATGCTCGAGGACACGGTCTCGGCGTTGGCGATGTTCGAAGCAACGGTGTTCAGGCGCGTGTTCTGCGCACTCATGCCGCTACCGGCAATGTTGAAGACACTGGAAAGGGACATGGTCATTCTCCCCGCAGGGCCGAAACCAGCCCTTTGAATTTACTGTTGAGCAAGGTGAAGCTGGCCTGGAAGCCGACGGCGTTTTCGGTGTAGTTCGATTGCTCGATCTGCGCGTCCACGGTGTTCTGGTCGATCGACGGCTGCGTTGGCGTGCGGTACTTGAGGGTATCGTCGGCCATGGCCAGGCCCTCGGCCTCGATATGACGGCTGTTGGTACGTTCGAGGCTGAAGCGGCCACCGCTCTGCTGCTTGTCGCTTTCGGCGGCGAGCACCGAGGCGAAGTCCATGTCACGCGCCTTGTAGTTGGGCGTGTCGGCGTTGGCGATGTTGTTGGCCAGCACTTCGGCGCGCTGGGCGCGGAAGCCCAGGGCCTTTTCGTGGATACCAAGCGCCTTGTCGAAGCTGATGCTCATGTCGGGGAAACCTTCGGAGGTTGACCGGAATATCGTTGGGCAAGGTGTAGCAAGGGCTATGCCAACCAACGAAAAGCCCGGAAATACGGGCCTGCAGAGCGCAGTGCTGTCATAGTGATGCCAGAAAAGCGGCAAAGGCCTTCCGCCTTGGGCGGCGAAAGCGGCAATTGCCGGGCGGCAAAAGCGGCAAAACAAAAAATTGACGTCAGCATTTTGCCTGAGCCGGCCTCTTCGCGGGCACGCCCGCTCCCACAGGTAGAGTGCGACCCTGAGGTTTGCATGGTTCCTGTGGGAGCGGGCATGCCCGCGAAGAGGCCGGCACAGACAAACAAAAAGGCCGGCAACTTTCGCTGCCGGCCCTCTTGGTTACTTGGCCTGGTAGATGATCCCCGGGCTGCACTGCACCATCTGGTAATGGTCCGGCAGCCCGTTCAGCGCCTCGGAAGCCCCGAGGAACAGATACCCACCTGGCTTCAAGGTACTGTGAATGCGCAACAGGATGTCCTTCTTCACCTGCGCCGAGAAGTAGATCAGCACGTTGCGGCAGAACACCACATCGAACTTGCCCAGACTGGCGTAGCTGTCGAGCAGGTTGAAGGCGCGGAACTCGACGCGACTGCGAATCGCCGGCTTGACCGCCCAGCGCCCCGGCCCCTTGGTGTCGAAGTAACGCTGCAGGCGCTCCTGGGACAAACCGCGGGCAATCGCCAGGCTGTCGTATTCGCCGGTCTTGCAGTTGGTCAGCATGGTGCCGGACAGGTCGGTGGCAACGATCTGCGCCCCCATCTTCAACTGGCCGAGGTTGCTGCGCTCGAACTCGTCGATGGCCATCGAGATGGAATACGGCTCCTGCCCCGACGAACAGGCCGCCGACCACATGCGCAGGCGCTGGCCGGGGTTGTTGCGGATGAACTCGGGGATGACCTTGTTCTTCAGCACCTCGAACGGGTAGGTATCACGAAACCACAGGGTCTCGTTGGTGGTCATGGCATCGACCACCTGCTCGCGCAAGCCGCCACGCGGCTGGACCTGGATGCGCTGCACCAGCTCGCCCAGGCTCTTGATGCCCTGTTGCTCCATCAGCTTCTTGAGACGGCTGGAAACCAGGTACTGCTTATTCTCGCCCAGCAGGATGCCACAGGCTTTCTCCAGGAATACCCGGAACTGTTCGAAATCCAAATTACCCGTAGACACTACTGCCGCCTCTTTTCAATCACTGGTGCCGGGGGCCTGCCCCCGGCCGCGTCAATGCGTTGCCTTGATCCGGTCGACCACCCGCTGGGCCAGGTCGTCCGGTTTGAACTTGGCCAGGAAGTCATCGGCACCGACCTTCTTGACCATTGCCTGGTTGAACACCCCGGAAAGCGAAGTATGCAGGCAGATGTGCAATTTTTGCATGCGCGGATCGCTGCGGATCTCTGCCGTTAGCGTATAGCCATCCATTTCCGGCATTTCAATGTCCGAGATCATCATCAGGAACTCTTCTTCCGGCTTCTTGCCCTCATCCACCAGCTGGCGCAGGTAGTTCAGGGCCTGGCGGCCGTCGTTGAGCGCCACCACCTCGACCCCCACGGTCTGCAGGCAGCGACTGACCTGCTTGCGCGCCACCGACGAATCGTCGACGGTAAGCACCCGCAGCAGCACGGCCTTGTCCTGCACCTCGGCATCGATCACCCCGTCCGACACCGACTCGGACGACGGCGCCACTTCGGCCAGCACCTTCTCCACGTCGATGATTTCGACCATGCGGTTATCCACCCGGGTGACCGCGGTGAGGTAGTGGTCGCGGCCGGTGCCCTTGGGTGGCGGATGGATCTCTTCCCAGTTCATGTTGACGATGCGCTCCACCGAGTGCACCAGGAAGCCCTGGGTCTTGGTGTTGTACTCGGTGATGATCACGAAGCTGTTGCGCGTGTCTTCCTGCAGCGACCGCAACCCGGTGGCCATCGACAAGTCGAGGATCGGGATGGTCGCCCCGCGAATATTGGCGACACCACGCACCACCGGGTGCGCCTTGGGCAGCAGGGTCAGCGCAGGGCATTGCAGCACTTCCCTGACCTTGAATACGTTGATGCCGTATAGCTGTTCACCATTGAGGCGGAACAGCAGCAATTCCAGGCGATTCTGCCCCACCAGCTGCGTGCGCTGGTTGACCGAATCCATCACTCCTGCCATGCCAGACTCCTTTATGTTTCAGCCTTTCGTTGCAACTCAGGTAGAGAGTCGGCACGGGCTTTGCTTTTTTGAGCGCCATGTACACGAAAACGACATTTTCCCGACGATTGACACGCCTGCTGACTGGCTCGCTGGCGATGCTGTGCCTGTTGCTGCCCGGCGTTCGCACAGTAGCGGACGCGTTTACCTTGCCTGAACAGCTTATCGGTGTCACCCAAGGGTTTCTTGAATTCAGCGTTGAAGATTACCTGGCCACCACCCAGACCGCCGGCCGCTACGAAATCCAGGTCAACCCGCTGGACCCGCGCCTGCGCATGCCGCTGTGCAGCCAGCAACTGGACGCCTCGCTGGAAAGCCCGGCCCAGCCGCTGGGCCGCGTCACGGTAAAGGTGCGCTGCGAAGGCTCGGCACCGTGGACCGTGTTCGTGCCGGCCACCGTGCGGCTGTTCCGCGACGTGGTGGTGGTGACCCGCCCGCTCAAGCGCGACAACGTGGTGGGCGAAGGCGACGTGGCCCTGCGCGAGCGCGATGTCGGCACCCTGGGCCAAGGTTTCCTGACCGAACTGGATCAGGCGGTGGGCATGAAGATGCTGCGCCCCACGGTGATCGACCAGGTCCTCACCCCGCAACACCTGGAACAGGCCGAGGTGGTACGCAAGGGCGACCACGTGGTGATCATCGCCCGCAGTGGCAGCCTGAGCGTGCGCATGCCAGGCGAAGCCCTGAGCAAGGGTGGCCTGAGCGAGCAGATCCGGGTGCGCAACCTCAATTCCAAACGGGTGGTCAAGGCCAGGGTGACCGGCCCCGGCCAGGTCGAGGTCAGTATGTAGCCAGCCCACGGATTTGCGCTGGCGGTAAGGAACCGCTTTTCCTAAACTGTGTCAGAAAACGGGTTCGCGAGCTTGCTGACAGGCGGCTATGCATTTGTGCCTAAAGTTTCTTTCGGGTTGGCCGAAAACAAGGCAAGCGTCCAAATACCCAGAGGTTTCTGATCATGGTCATCGACTTCAGTCGTTTGAATAACTCTCCGTCCGTCACGGGCGGCGTGCGCGGCAACACCGCGCCCGGCAGCGCCGAAAAACCGGCAGCCAGCCAGGAAGCGGCAACCGCCACCAGTGCCAGCGGAGAAGCGGTACACCTCAGCCAAGAGGCCCAGCAGTTGCAGAAGATCAGCGACAAGCTGCGCGACGAGCCGGTGGTCAACAGTGCCCGTGTGGCCCAGTTGAAACAGGCAATCGCCGACGGCAGCTACCAGGTCGATGCCGGCCGGGTCGCCAGCAAACTGCTCGATTTCGAAGCCCAGCGCTGACCGTTCGGCGCGCTGACTTCACGGACGCCAGAAAAGCCAAGAGTTAGCCATGCACGACACCACCTTGCTGCAACTGATCGAAGATGACATTGCCCCGATGCAGGAACTGCTGGACCTTCTGCAAAAAGAAGCGATAGCCCTGCATGGCCGCGACATGCCGCTGCTGGAGCAGATCCTGGCGCGCAAGCAGTCGTTGATCATCTTGCTCGAGCAGCACGGCCAGCGCCGCAGCCAGTTGCTCGGCAGCCTGGGCCTGAGTGCCGATCGGGCCGGTGTGCAGGCGGTGGCCGCGCAATCGCCCCATGGCGAAGCGATGCTGCAACGGCTCGACATGCTGTCGCAACTGATGGACAGCTGCCAGCAGGTCAATCAGACCAATGGCCGGATCATCCAGGTGCAGCAACACGTCACCAACAACCAGATCCGCATCCTCATGGGCGGCGATTCTCCGTCGCTCTACGACAGCCGCGGCAGCACCTCGCCGCTGGCCAAGCCACGGGCCCTCAGCCAAGTGTGATTTTTTCTATCAAGGCACGGAACATACTGGCAAAATGCCGTTAATTGCGTGTGTCGCTTTTGCCTGGAGAACGATAAGCCGTGTTCAATGAATCCGATGCCCCGCAGCCGCCAAAGGTGCTGAACACCCCTTTGGAGATTGCGGCCAACTTGCGGCAGCTGCAGGAAAGCCACGACCCCCTGATCATCACCTTCCATGACCGCAGCCAGCGTTTCCAGAGCTACGTGGTGCACGTGGACCGTGAAAGCAACACCCTGGCGCTGGACGAGATGATCCCGCGCGACGGTGAGAAATTCATCGAGAACGGCGAACACTTCCGCGTCGAAGGCTTCCACGATGGCGTACGCATCGCCTGGGACTGCAACCAGGAGTTGAAGATCAGTGAAGTCGACGGCCACCGCTGCTACCGCGGCGCCATGCCCCAGGAGATGACCTACCACCAGCGCCGCAACGCCTTCCGCGCCGCGCTGAAGCTGTCACAGCTGGTCGATATCATCCTCGATGGCGCCCACCTCAAGGGTAACGGCGCCCTGCGTGGCAAGCTGCTGGACATCTCCGCCACCGGCTGCAAACTGCGCTTCGAAGGCAATGTCGAGGATCGCCTGCAACTGGGCCAGGTGTACGAGCGTTTCAAGGCGGGCAACCCGCTGGGCCTGGTCGACACCATGGTCGAGCTGCGCCACCTGCACTATGAAGAGCGGATCAATACCACCTTTGCCGGCGTGCGCTTCCATAACCTCACCGGGCAGGCGCAACGCAAGGTCGAGAGCTTTGTGTACCAGCTGCAGCGTGAAGCGCGGCGGTTCGACAAAGACGACTACTGATCCTGCCGTGGATGGGCGTCATTGCAACGCCCATTCCCTTTGACCGCATTACCCTCACGCTGCAAACCTTCCCGCTGCCTTGAGCACAGCCCTGCGCCGATCGTACCTGCTCGCACTCACTACCGGGTGCCCTTTGAGCAGGAGGCTTCATGAACGCTAACAGTTTCACCGCAGAACTGGGTTCCGATCGAGGCACTATCGGGGTCGTTGACTCCACCCTGAATCCACGCCTGGACGGCTGGCTATGCCCGAGTAATCATGACCAATTCTCGCCCATGAGGTTTACGTTCACGCTGCAAGGTGAACATGACGGGGATAAGTCCTACCACATCAGCGCTGCAGAGGGTTGGGCCTATACCGGCGCATTGGTCCAGACAAGTACTACCGGGTGGGTGGGCCTTTACGGGCTGGGTGTCGTCGGCAGGCTTGTGGATTATGTGACAGCGGCCAACTCCCGTGGCCCGGATCCACGCTGGCGAATACGGACTCTGAGCGAATGGGACGGCGATTTGAAAACCTTGGGGAATGTGGAGTTTCATTTGCTGGACAGGTATGGCCAGGCGATGTCGATAGAATCATACAGGCACGACTCCGTCTCTCCGTCTGGTGAAATCGGCAAAAGAGCGACCGTCAGTTCTACATTTGCCAACTATGTGAGCGTGAACAAGGAAGCTCAGAAGAAGAAGATACGCTTCAAACTGCGCGACATCCGCGCCGCCTGACAGCTGCGGTTCGACAAAAACGAGCGATGATCGTCGGCCGAATGCAAAAACGCCACCTGCCAAGGTGGCGTTTTCATTTGTGCTTTTCCTGTGCTGGCCCTTTCGCGGGTGAACCCGCTCCCACAGGTAATGCGCTGCCCCCCAGAGTTGGTGTTACCCCCTGTGGGAGCGGGTTTACCCGCGAAGAGGCCGGTACAGGCTTACACCGATTTGCTTACCTCACCCTCCGGCTCAGGCGCCTTATCAGCCCCCTTCTCTTCCGCCTCGGTATCTTCGGCCGCCACCGGAGCCTGCATCATGTCCTGCACCGTCTGCTCATCCACCCGTGGGTCCAACGCCGCCGACAACGGCGAACCGGCCGCCGGCATGGCCACGTGGCCCAACGGCGCATCCTGCACCTGGTGCAGCCCGGTGACCGCCTTCGGCCGAATGCGCCACACCAGCACCAGGGCAAAGAACACGAAGAAGGCATACAGCATCTGCGGGCCCAGCACCTTCATCAGCACGCCTGCGGCCAGCGGCCCGATGCACGCGCCGACGCCGTAGGTCACCAGCAGCATCGCGGTCAGCGACACCCGTCGCTCGCTTTCCACATGGTCGTTGGAAAACGCCACCGCCAGCGGGTACAGGCAGAACTGCAGCAACGAAATCACAAAGCCTATGCCGAACAGCAACTCCAGCGGCACGCTGGGCAGTATCGCCAGCGGCGCCGAGGCCAGCGCCAGACCTACCGCCACGCTGCGGATCAGCACTGCCCGGTCGTAGCGGTCGGACAACCAGCCCAGCGGCCACTGCACCAGCAGGCCGGCAAAAATGCAGCTACCCATGAACAGGCCGACCTGCTCGGTAGTCATGCCCTGGCCGGCGGCGTACAACGGCGCCAGGCCATAGAACGAGCCGACGATCAGCCCCGAGCCCAGCACCGTGCTGAGCGACTGCGGCACGCGCTTGATGAAGAACTTCGGCTCCATCGGTGCCGGGCGCAACGGCGCCGGGTGAATGCGCCGGGTCATGGCGACCGGTACCAGGCACAGGGTGAAACACATGGCCACCAGCATCAGCAGCTCCAGGCCAAGCTGAGGGTGCACCACCAGAATCAGCTGGCCGAGCACCAAGCCCAGGTACGAGGCGATCATGTAGCCGCTGAACACCGCGCCGCGGTGCTTCACATCGGCCTGCTCGTTTAGCCAGCTCTCGATGACCATGTACTGGCACATCATCCCCAGGCCGACGATCATCCGCAGCCCGACCCAGGCCGGCAACCAGCTGGTCAGGCCATGGCCGAGCACCGCCGCACCGACGATACCGGCGCAGGTGGCATAGGCGCGTATGTGCCCGACCCGGCCAATCAACCGGTGGCCTACCTTGCCGCCGACCGCCAGGCCAAAGTAGTTGGCTGCCATCAACGCACCTACCCACAGGCTGTCGACATGGTCGGCAGCCAGGCGCAGGGCCAGGTAGGTACTGAGCAGGCCCGAGCCGATCAACATCATCAGCGCGGCGAAATACAACGACTGAAACGGCTTCCATATATTTCGCATAGGTCCCGTAAAGCTCCCTGTTCAGGTGGCGGGGTGCTAGAAGCATAAGGGGAAAAAACGCCCGGCGCAGGCCCCCGCTTGCGATTTGGTGCAGCGGGGGCGTATCCGGTGTCGGTCGTGTCGCGATCAGGCCTGTGCCGCCAGTACCCGACGCTCCCACGGCGTGATCTCGTCGAAGAAATCACTCAGCTCCAGGGTCTTGCTGGCGACATAGCCGTCGATGAACTCGCTGCCGAACAGCTCCCGCGCCAGCGCGCTACGCTTTAACCGCTCCAGTGCGGCATGCAGGGTGCACGGCAGGCTCAGGTGCTCCGGCACTTCGAACTCACCCTGGATGGCCGGCGACGGCTGCAGGCGCTGCTCGATGCCGTGCAGCCCGGCGGCCAGGCTGGCCGCGATGGCCAGGTACGGGTTGGCGTCGGCGCCGGGCAGGCGGTTCTCGACCCGCCGCGCCACCGGTGCGCTGGCCGGGATGCGCAGGCCTGCGGCACGGTTGTCCTCGGACCAGCAGGCATTGTTCGGCGAGGCATAGGGGTGGCACAGCCGCTGGTAGGAGTTGACATTGGGCGCGAACAGCGCAGTGAAGTCGGCCATGCACGCCTGCAGGCCGCCAATGAAATGGTGGAAGGTCTCGGTCGGCAAACCTTGCTCATCGCTGAACACATTACGCCCGCTGCCCACCTCCACCAGGCTCTGGTGAATGTGCATGGAGCTGCCGGGCGTGCGTGCCAGCGGTTTGGCCATGCACACCACGGTCAGGCCGTGCTTGAGCGCCACTTCCTTGAGCAGGTGCTTGAACAGCAAGGTCTGGTCGGCCAGCAGCAACGGGTCGCCGTGCAGCAGATTGATCTCGAACTGGCTGGTGCCCATTTCGTGCATGAAGGTGTCGCGCGGCAAGCCGAGCGCGGCCATGCACCGATACACCTCCTTGAAGAACGGGCGCAGGCCGTTGTTGGAACTGACACTGAACGCCGAATGGCCCAGCTCGCGGCGGCCGTCGATGCCCACGGGCGGCTGGAATGGCTGTTGCGGGTCGGTATTCGGAGCAAAGACAAAGAACTCCAACTCGGTCGCCACCACTGGCGCCAGGCCCAGCGCCGCATAGCGGGCGATCACGGCTTTGAGCTGCCCCCGGGTGGACAATGCCGAAGGCCGGCCATCCAGTTCGTTGGCATCGCAGATCGCCAGGGCACGGCCGTCGTCGCTCCAGGGCAGGCGGTGGACCTGGCCGGAGTCAGGCACCAGCGCCAGGTCGCCGTCGTCGCTGCCGTAGAACTTAGCCGGCGGGTAGCCGCCCATGATGCATTGCAGCAGCACACCCCGGGCCATCTGCAGGCGGCGGCCTTCGCGGAAGCCTTCGGCGGTCATCACCTTGCCGCGCGGGACGCCGTTGAGGTCGGGAGTGACGCATTCGATTTCATCGATGCCCTGCAGGTGCCCGGTGTTCATGACGCTTGTCCTTGTTGTGGTCGGCTGACAACAACATAGGCTGGGGGTGTTTAAAATATCAAGCAGCACTCTCGATACCGCGTGGCTCTCTTCGCGGGCATGCCCGCTCCTACAGGGACCGCGCTGGCCTTGAGGGCAGTGGTACCGTTGTGGGAGCGGGCGAGCCCGCGAAGAGGCCGGCACAGGAGACGGCTATTCCCGCAAGGTCATGCCATTGGCCGGCAGTGGCAAGGCGGTCTTGTAGCGAACCTGTTTGAGGGCAAAACTCGAACGTATGTTGGCCACCCCCGGCAACCGCGTCAGGTAGTCGAGAAAACGCTCCAGCGCCTGGATGCTCGGCAACAACACCCGCAGCAGGTAATCCGGGTCGCCGGTCATCAAATAGCACTCCATCACCTCGGGCCGTTCGGCAATTTCTTCCTCGAAGCGGTGCAACGACTGCTCCACCTGTTTTTCCAGGCTCACATGGATGAACACGTTCACATCCAGCCCCAACGCCTCGGGCGACAGCAAAGTCACCTGCTGGCGGATCACCCCCAGTTCTTCCATGGCCCGCACCCGGTTGAAACAGGGCGTGGGTGACAGGTTCACCGAGCGGGCCAGCTCGGCGTTGGTGATGCGGGCATTTTCCTGCAGGCTGTTGAGAATGCCGATATCGGTACGATCGAGTTTGCGCATGAGACAAAATCACCGGTTTTTTGTGTTTATACGGAATGTTTATCTGCCCCGCTCGGCAAAGGCAATCAACTTGAGAGAAAAATTCTCCTGCCGGGCCACTAAGATGTAGGGGACGCTGACCTACCAGTCACAAGCCGGTACTCAGCGGCGGCCGCTTCAGAGCTCACAAAAACAAATACCCGAGCGAGCGTAAAAAGCATGAACGAGTACGCCCCCCTGCGTTTGCATGTGCCCGAGCCTACCGGCCGGCCAGGCTGCCAGACCGATTTCTCCTACCTGCGCCTGAACGATGCAGGTCAAACCCGCAAGCCCCCTGTCGACGTCGATGCTGCCGACACCGCCGACCTGGCCTACAGCCTGGTCCGCGTGCTCGACGAGCAAGGCAACGCGCAAGGCCCATGGGCCGAAGACATCGACCCGCAAGTTCTCCGCCAAGGCATGCGCGCCATGCTCAAGACGCGGATTTTCGACAGCCGCATGGTGGTCGCCCAGCGCCAGAAGAAGATGTCCTTCTACATGCAGAGCCTGGGTGAAGAAGCCATCGGCAGCGGCCAGGCCCTGGCGCTGAACCGCACCGACATGTGCTTCCCCACCTACCGCCAGCAAAGCATCCTGATGGCCCGCGACGTGTCGCTGGTCGAGATGATCTGCCAGCTGCTGTCCAACGAGCGCGACCCGCTCAAGGGCCGCCAGCTGCCGATCATGTATTCGGTGCGCGAGGCCGGTTTCTTCACCATCAGCGGCAACCTGGCGACCCAGTTCGTGCAGGCGGTCGGCTGGGCCATGGCCTCGGCGATCAAGGGCGATACCAAGATCGCCTCCGCGTGGATCGGCGACGGCGCCACTGCCGAGTCGGACTTCCACACCGCCCTCACCTTCGCCCACGTGTACCGCGCTCCGGTGATCCTCAACGTGGTCAACAACCAGTGGGCGATCTCCACCTTCCAGGCCATCGCCGGTGGCGAGTCGACCACCTTCGCCGGCCGTGGCGTGGGTTGCGGCATCGCCTCGCTGCGGGTTGACGGCAACGACTTCGTCGCTGTGTACGCGGCCTCGCGCTGGGCCGCCGAACGCGCCCGTCGCGGCCTGGGCCCATGCCTGATCGAGTGGGTCACCTACCGTGCCGGCCCGCACTCGACCTCGGACGACCCGTCCAAGTACCGCCCGGCCGATGACTGGAGCCACTTCCCGCTGGGCGACCCGATCGCCCGCCTGAAGCAGCACCTGATCAAGATCGGCCACTGGTCCGAAGAAGAACACCAGGCCGCCACTGCCGAGCTCGAAGCCGCGGTGATCGCCGCGCAGAAGGAAGCCGAGCAGTACGGCACCCTGGCCAACGGTCACATCCCGAGTGCCGCCTCGATGTTCGAGGACGTGTACAAGGAAATGCCTGACCACCTGCGCCGTCAACGCCAGGAACTGGGGGTTTGAGATGAACGACCACAACAACAGCATCAACCCGGAAACCGCCATGGCCACCACTACCATGACCATGATCCAGGCCCTGCGCTCGGCCATGGATGTCATGCTCGAGCGCGACGACAATGTGGTGATCTACGGCCAGGACGTCGGTTACTTTGGCGGCGTGTTCCGCTGCACCGAAGGCCTGCAGAACAAGTACGGCAAGTCTCGCGTGTTCGACGCGCCGATCTCCGAGAGCGGCATCGTCGGCACCGCCGTGGGCATGGGGGCCTACGGCCTGCGCCCGGTGGTGGAAATCCAGTTTGCCGACTACTTCTACCCGGCCTCCGACCAGATCGTTTCCGAGATGGCGCGCCTGCGTTACCGTTCGGCCGGCGAATTCATCGCCCCGCTGACCCTGCGCATGCCCTGCGGCGGCGGGATCTATGGCGGCCAGACTCACAGCCAGAGCCCGGAAGCGATGTTCACCCAGGTGTGCGGCCTGCGCACTGTCATGCCGTCCAACCCGTATGACGCCAAGGGCCTGCTGATCGCCTCGATCGAATGCGATGACCCGGTGATCTTCCTCGAACCCAAGCGCCTGTACAACGGCCCGTTCGACGGCCACCACGACCGCCCTGTCACCCCCTGGTCGAAGCACCCGCAAAGCGCCGTGCCCGATGGCTACTACAGCGTGCCGCTGGACAAGGCAGCCATTACCCGCCCCGGCAATGACGTCACCGTGCTGACCTACGGCACCACGGTGTACGTGGCCCAGGTGGCTGCCGAAGAAACCGGTGTCGACGCCGAAGTGATCGACCTGCGCAGCCTATGGCCGCTAGACCTGGACACCATCGTCGAGTCGGTGAAAAAGACCGGCCGCTGCGTGGTGGTACACGAAGCCACCCGTACCTGCGGCTTCGGCGCCGAACTGGTGTCACTGGTGCAGGAACACTGCTTCCACCACCTGGAGGCGCCGATCGAGCGCGTCACCGGCTGGGACACCCCCTACCCTCACGCACAGGAATGGGCTTACTTCCCAGGGCCTTCGCGGGTAGGTGCGGCATTGAAAAAGGTCATGGAGGTCTGAATGGGCACGCACGTCATCAAGATGCCGGACATTGGCGAAGGCATCGCGCAGGTCGAGTTGGTCGAGTGGTTCGTCAAGGTCGGCGACATGATCGCCGAAGACCAGGTGGTGGCCGATGTCATGACCGACAAGGCCACCGTGGAAATCCCTTCGCCGGTCAGCGGCAAGGTGCTGGCCCTGGGTGGCCAGCCGGGTGAAGTGATGGCGGTCGGCAGCGAGCTGATCCGTATCGAAGTGGAAGGCAGCGGCAACCACGTGGATGTGCCGCAAGCCAAGCAGGTGGAAGCCCCTGCCGCCCCGGCGGCCACCAAGCCAGAGCCGCAGAAGGAAGCCAGACCGGCTGCGTGCCAGGCGCCTGTCAATCACGAGGCAGCCCCGATCGTGCCGCGCCAGCCGGGCGACAAACCGCTGGCCTCGCCGGCGGTTCGCAAACGCGCCCTGGATGCCGGTATCGAACTGCGTTACGTGCATGGTAGCGGCCCGGCCGGGCGTATCCTCCACGAAGACCTCGACGCCTTCATGAGCAAGCCGCAGAGCGCTGGCGGGCAAGCATCGAGTGGCTATGCCAAGCGCACCGACAGCGAGCAGGTGCCGGTGATCGGCCTGCGCCGCAAGATCGCCCAGCGCATGCAGGACGCCAAGCGCCGGGTCGCGCACTTCAGCTATGTGGAAGAAATCGACGTCACCGCGCTGGAGGCCCTGCGCCAGCAACTCAACAGCAAGCACGGCGACAGCCGCGGCAAGCTGACCCTGCTGCCGTTCCTGGTGCGCGCCCTGGTCGTGGCGCTACGCGACTTCCCGCAGATCAACGCCACCTATGACGACGAAGCCCAGGTCATCACCCGCCATGGCGCGGTGCATGTGGGCATCGCCACCCAAGGTGACAACGGCCTGATGGTGCCGGTGCTGCGCCATGCCGAAGCAGGCAGCCTGTGGAGCAATGCTGGCGAAATCGCCCGCCTGGCCAACGCTGCCCGCAACAACAAGGCCAACCGCGATGAGCTGTCCGGTTCGACCATCACCCTGACCAGCCTGGGTGCCCTGGGCGGTATCGTCAGCACGCCGGTGGTCAACACCCCGGAAGTGGCGATCGTCGGCGTCAACCGCATGGTCGAGCGGCCTGTGGTGATCGACGGCCAGATCGTGGTGCGCAAGATGATGAACCTGTCCAGCTCGTTCGACCACCGCGTGGTCGATGGCATGGACGCCGCGCTGTTCATCCAGGCCGTGCGCGGCCTGCTCGAACAACCCGCCTGCCTGTTCGTGGAGTGAGCATGCAACAGACTATCCAGACTACCCTGTTGATCATCGGCGGCGGCCCTGGCGGCTACGTGGCTGCCATCCGCGCCGGACAACTGGGCATCCCCACCGTGCTGGTGGAAGGCCAGGCACTGGGCGGTACCTGCCTGAACATCGGCTGCATCCCGTCCAAGGCGCTGATCCACGTGGCCGAGCAGTTTCACCAGACCTCGCGCTTTGCCGGGCCGTCGGAGCTGGGCATCAGCGTCGCTTCGCCGCGCCTGGACATCGGCCAGAGCGTGGCCTGGAAGGACGGCATCGTCGACCGCCTGACCACTGGCGTTGCCGCCCTGCTGAAAAAGCACGGGGTCAAGGTGATCCATGGCTGGGCGAAGGTGCTCGACGGCAAGCAGGTCGAGGTCGATGGCCAGCGTATCCAGTGCGAGCACCTGTTGCTGGCCACTGGCTCCAGCAGTGTCGAACTGCCGATGCTGCCCCTGGGCGGGCCGATCATTTCCTCGACCGAAGCCCTGGCGCCGAAAGCCCTGCCGCAGCACCTGGTGGTGGTGGGCGGCGGCTATATCGGCCTGGAGCTGGGCATCGCCTACCGCAAGCTGGGTGCGCGGGTCAGCGTGGTGGAAGCGCGCGAGCGCATCCTGCCGACCTACGACAGCGAGCTGACCGCCCCGGTGGCCGAATCGCTGAAGAAGCTGGGTATCGCCCTGCACCTGGGCCATAGCGTCGAGGGTTACGAAGGCGGCTACCTGCTGGCCCGTGATGGCCAGGGCGGGCAACTGCGCCTGGAAGCCGACCAGGTACTGGTGGCCGTTGGCCGCCGGCCGCGCACACAAGGTTTCAACCTGGAGTGCCTGGACCTGAAGATGAACGGCGCTGCCGTCGCCATCGACGAGCGCTGCCAGACCAGCATGCGCAACGTCTGGGCCATCGGCGACGTGGCCGGTGAACCGATGCTGGCGCACCGGGCCATGGCCCAGGGCGAAATGGTCGCGGAGATCATCGCCGGCAAGGCACGCCGTTTCGAACCCAGCGCAATTGCCGCGGTGTGTTTCACCGACCCGGAAGTGGTAGTGGTCGGCAAGACCCCGGAGCAAGCCAGCCAGCAAGGGCTGGACTGCATCGTCGCGCAGTTCCCGTTCGCCGCCAATGGCCGGGCCATGAGCCTGGAATCGAAAAGCGGTTTCGTGCGAGTGGTGGCGCGCCGTGACAACCACCTGATCCTGGGTTGGCAGGCGGTTGGCGTAGCGGTTTCCGAGTTGTCGACGGCGTTTGCCCAGTCGCTGGAGATGGGCGCCTGCCTGGAGGATGTGGCCGGCACCATCCATGCCCACCCGACACTGGGTGAAGCGGTACAGGAAGCAGCACTGCGCGCCCTTGGGCACGCCCTGCATATCTGACACTGAAGCGGCCGAGGCCGATTTGGCCCGCTGCGCCCAAGGCGCCGCGGGTCTTTTTTCATTCAGCCCTTACGGCGGTCCAACACAAAACCTGAAACCACCGCGGTCTCTGTGGGAGCGGGCATGCCCGCGAAGCCCCCAACACGGTGTTCGCGGGCGCGCCCGCTCCCACAATGATCGCGATCTATTGGGCTATCGCGTTCTTGCCGTTCCCCTTGGCCCGGTACAGCGCCTTGTCGGCACGCGCCAGCAGCGCATGCCGGTCCTCCCCTTCCTCCCATTGCACCACGCCATAGCTCATGGTCAACCGGCAGTCGCCCACCGGCTCCACCTGCGCCATCGCCTGGCGCAAGCGCGCTGCCACCTCCAGCGCCTCACCCAGCGAGGTCTGCGGCAGTACGATGATGAACTCGTCACCACCCCAGCGCGCCAGCAGGTCCAGCTCACGCAGGCAGGTATGCAGGTTGTCGACCACCCGTACCAGCGCCGCATCGCCACGGGCATGGCCATAGCGGTCGTTGATCGGTTTGAAGTCGTCCAGGTCCATGGCTATCAGCGACAACGGCTGGCGGAAGCGCTGGGCACGCTCGCACTCCAGCTGCAGCGCCTTCTCCAACCGATAGCGGTTGGCAGTGCGGGTCAATGCATCGCGCTCGGCCAGCTCGCGGTTTTCGTCCAGTTGCCGCTGCAACTGCTGGTTCACCCAGGACAGCTCGCGGGTGCGCTCGGCCACCTGGCTTTCCAGGGACTGGTTTCTCTGTTCCAGCTGCGCCACCAGGCGCTTGTTGGCGTCGATATTGCGGTGGGCACCGAGCATGCGCGCCACCGAGCCGTCCTCGTTATGGCCGATGATGTAGCCGCTGTCCTCGATCCACAGGTAGCTGCCATCGTGGCAACGACAGCGGTATTCGATCAGGTAGTGCTCATTGCGCTGATTGATGTACGCCTCGAAATGCGCCATTACCCGCGGGTAGTCCTCCGGGTGGATCACGCTTTCCCAGGTAAGCACCGAGTTGGCCATGGAGTGGCTGGGGTAGCCGAGCATGGCGTACCAGCCCGGGTTGCGATAGACGTAGCCGGTATTGGCATTCCAGTCCCAGATACCATCGCTGATCAAATCGAACAGCGTATGCAACTGCTGCTCACTGAAGCCGGCGGGTACCGGCCGGGTTTCCTGACTCATGGATGCTCTCCCTGATGCCCAGCAACTGCGCTCCGATCAAGGGGCTGCCGACAGTGGTGGTCATTGCCGCAGGCGGCAAGGTCATGCCTCTGACGGGCAAGCATATGCCCAGCGTGGTGCCATCGGAATACCCCACCGCCCTGTTTTCGCGGTGTTGACGACTGGCATGGCATTTGCCACGCCACCCTGCCAATCACTTTTCCAAGGAGGACCCCATGACGATTGCCATCACCGGCCTCGGCTGGCAGGCCACAGTGCATCAGCAACAACGCACCAGCAACGAGCAAACCCTGGCCGATGTACCGCAGTTCCGCCCGCCGGTGGCCGCCGGCAATGCCACGGCGCAACAGAACAGCCAGGGCAATACTGCGCAGCAGGATGCCGAGGACGCCCGCGAGGAAGCCTTTGCCAAGCTCAAGGTACAGCTGCAGAACCCCGAGGCAGCCGCCAGCCAGCAGGGTAACGTGGCGACCACAGAAACCAGCAGCGCCCGCCAGGCCTTTCACGACTACATGGAAAAGACGCCGGGCGAGTTGATCAAGGAGAAGCTGTTGCGTGAGTTGGGCCTGACCGAGGACGAGTACAACGCCTTGCCGCCCGAACAGAGGAAAAAGATCGACCAGCAGCTTGCCCAACGCATGCAGGAAGACGTGGAGATAAAGACTCAGGCGAAGATCAACGCCCAGGCCGCCCCGCGGGAAACCGCCGAGGATGAGCAGGACCTGGCAGCGCGCACAGTTCAAGCCTGACGCCGCGATGAATGGCACCGGCTTCGCCGGTGTTCGCGGGCACGCCCGCTCATTGAACTGCACATGACTCATTGAATGGCAGGGGCGTTGTGGGAGCGGCTTTAGCCGCTCCCACAGGGTACGCGGATTGCGTGCAATTTCAGTTATCTACGCGACAGCGCAGCCCAAAGGGCTGGGCCATCTCCCACAGATACTGCACAGGGCTTGAGGGCGCTCAAGCCAACTGCAACGACGCCTCTTCCACAGCGGCCACCTGGCAGCGTTGTGTCCAACTTTCACACGCATTAACGTGGGGGGTAGCGCCGTTGCACCGTCTGTACATTCAAGGAACTCAAATGCCGTATCCAAGCGGGACCCAAGCGTTCAGGCAGGGGGCCCACAGCGCCCTGCCGTTGACCTCCGGCATCGTGCCCTTCGGCCTGATCACCGGGGTCACGGCGATCGGCATGGGCCTGTCGCCGGCCGATGCCATCGGCATGACCCTGCTGTTCTACTCCGGTTCGGCGCAGATGGTGGTGATGCAGTTGATGCAAAGCGCCGCCCTGCCGGTGACCATGGTGGTCACCGCGTTGGTGATCAACCTGCGCTTTCTGATGTACAGCGCCAGCCTTGCGCCGCACCTGGGCCAGCTGCCACGTCACCGCAAATGGCCCATGGCGTACATGCTGTCAGACCAGTCCTTTGCCCTGTGCACACTGAAGATGGGCTCGGGTGGGCTGGGGCAGTATGCCTACCCCTACTATGCCGGTACGGCAATCACCATGTTCTTCGGCTGGAACCTCTCGGTGTTGGCGGGCATGTACCTGGGCGCGAGCATTCCTGAAGACTGGTCGCTGGGCTTCGCCATCCCGTTGTCGTTCCTGGCATTGCTGATACCTGGTATTCGTAACGCTGCCACCCTCGGTGCGGCGCTTACCGGGGGCGTGCTGGCGGTACTGGCAGCCAATCTGCCCTACAACCTGGGCCTGCTGACCGGCGCGCTGGGCGGCATCATTGCCGGGCTGGCCATCGAAAGCTGGCAAAAACAGCAAACCGGGCCTGAAGCCAACACCGAGCAGGAAGCATCATGAGCGAAATGACCCAGTGGATAACCTTCATGCTGATCGGCCTGGGCACCTTCGCCATCCGCCTGTCGTTCATCGAGCTGCACACGGTGCTGCGCATCCCCCCACTGTTTCGCCGTGCCCTGGCGTATGTGCCGGCCAGCGTACTGGCGGCATTGGTACTGCCGGCCGTGGTGTTCCCTGACCGGCTGGCGGGGTTCGACTGGATGAACCCGCAGATACCCGCAGCGATACTGGCCGCGCTGGTAGCGTGGCGTACGCGCAGCACGATGCTGACGCTGATCGTGGGCATGGGAGCGCTGTGGGCTTTGAAGCACTTGGGGGGCTAGGAAGACGCGATGAGAAATGGCGTCCCAGGCAGGAATTGAACCTGCAACCTTCCCCTTAGGAGGGGGATGCTCTATCCAATTGAGCTACTGAGACGCAAGTGCCGACAGCGAGCGCTGCACAGCGGGACGGCCAGCATGTTAACCAGCATGCTGGCATTTGTCATGCCTCAACCGGGCTTTTTCGCGTAATCCTTTTCTGCCAATGCTACACCTGCGGCAACACACCTTCATCACGCAGCAGCGCGAACAATGCCGCGACCGCTGCTTCCAGGGTGGTGGAGTTGTCCAGCACATGCACCGACGGATCGGCCAGCGCCTGCAAACGGTCATTACGTGCCAGGCGCTGCTCGACTTCCTCTGCGCTTTCCCGGCCGCGGGCCAGCAAGCGCTCGCGCAGCACCTCGGCCCTGACCTCGACCAGCACTGCCAACAGGTTCGGGTAACGCTGGCGCGCCTCGGCCAGGTACGCCCGCGAACCATTCACCAGTACCGCCCTGCCCGCCGCCAACCACTGGTCCACCTGTTGCGGAATACCGTAATCCAGGCCATTGGCCCGCCAATGCATGGCGAACGCCCCCTGCGCGCGCAGTGTTTCGAACTGCTCGGGCGTGACCCCATGGGCGGCTTCGCCCTTGGCTTCGGCCGAACGGGTAATAACGCGACGGGCGACTTCCACCCCGGCGGCGGCCAGTCGCTCACGTGAAGCGTCGATCAGGGAATCTTTCCCTGACCCCGACGGTCCTATAAGAAATATCAACCGGCCTGTCCCTGTTTGGCGGTCGCTTGCGTCATGTTGCATAGCCACTATGCTCTATGAAAGGGAAACCGGCGCATTCTAGGGGTTTTCCAGGCCTTTTGCTGCGTTTTACCAGTTTTTGACGGCAAAAGTCTGACAGTTTGGCAAGCCGGCGCATGTAAAACTTTTCAAACCAGTACTCATTTCTGATAATTGGTACTGGCATAAAGCCTTTATCCGGCTCACTATTTGTCACAGAATTGACGCCAAGGAAACGGCGACCATGAGGCAAGATGAGCATCCATTTTTCACCGACGGTTGAACATTTTGTCGTCGTCACGGTCGTACTACCACCCCGTGCGGCCAATTTGAGAACCGCTTCCCCTGAACCAAAATCCGGTCAATTTATATGCGCCCAATGAAACAGGCTATTTATTCGAGCCGCACCGCTGACAAGTTCGTCGTCCGCCTGCCAGACGGAATGCGTGAGCGCATTGCCGAGGTAGCGCGCAACCATCACCGCAGCATGAACTCCGAGATCATCGCGCGCCTGGAACAGAGCCTCATCCAGGAAGGTGCGTTGGGTGACGAGCTGAGCATGCGTCTGG
This sequence comes from Pseudomonas sp. 43(2021), assembly GCF_017490805.1. Lineage (NCBI taxonomy): Bacteria > Pseudomonadati > Pseudomonadota > Gammaproteobacteria > Pseudomonadales > Pseudomonadaceae > Pseudomonas > Pseudomonas sp. 43(2021). The sequence goes on along the minus strand of NZ_JAFGYJ010000003.1, from coordinate 35,139 downwards.
ACAGCCCCGAACTGTCCCTGCATGAACGCGAGTTGCTGCAACGCTTCCGCCAACTGTCCCACCGCCAGCAGAACGCGCTGGTTGCCCTCATCGCTCACGATGTGGAAATGGCCGCCGACGCCTCCTGAGGTTTGCAGCGAACATGAAAAAGCCAGCGTAAGCTGGCTTTTTTGTGGGCTCACCACGGCTGTGGGATCACTATCTCCGTGGGAGCGGCCTTGTGTCGCGAAAGGGCCGCAGAGCGGCCCCACGATGTCAGCAGCGCCGCACAAATCCGGGGCTGCTTCGCAGCCCTTTCGCGACACAAGGCCGCTCCCACAGAGACCTCATCAGCGTCTGGAAGTTAATCGGTTACAGCAGGAACAGTGTGGCCAGGCCGAGGAAGATGAAGAAGCCACCGCTGTCGGTAACGGCAGTAATCATCACACTCGACCCCATCGCCGGGTCGCGCCCCAGACGAGTCAGCGTCATCGGGATCAACACCCCCATCAAGGCTGCCAACAGCAGGTTCAAGGTCATCGCCGCGGTCATCACCAGGCCCAACGACCAGCTGCCATACAGCCAGAATGCCACCGCACCGATCACCCCACCCCAGATCAGGCCGTTGAGCAGCGATACCGCCAGCTCCTTGCGCATCAGGCGGCTGGTGTTGCCCGGCGACACCTGGTCCAGCGCCATGGCACGCACGATCATGGTGATGGTCTGGTTGCCGGAGTTGCCACCAATACCCGCCACGATCGGCATCAACGCGGCCAGGGCCACCAGCTTCTCGATCGAACCTTCGAACAGGCCGATCACTCGCGACGCAACGAAAGCGGTAATCAGGTTGATGGCCAGCCAGGCCCAGCGGTTGCGCAGCGAACGCCAGACCGAGGCGAAGATATCTTCCTCCTCGCGCAAACCGGCCATGTTCAGCACTTCGCTTTCGCTTTCTTCACGAATCAGGTCGACCATTTCGTCGATGGTCAAGCGGCCGATCAGGCGTTCGTTCTTGTCCACAACCGGCGCTGACACCAGGTCATAACGCTCGAAGGCCTGCGCCGCATCATAGGCATCTTCCTCGGGGTGGAAGGAGACCGGGTCGGTCGCCATGACCTCCGCCACCTTCTTCTCCGGGTCGTTGACCAGCAGGCGCTTGATCGGCAATACGCCCTTGAGGATGCCGTCATAGTCGACCACGAACAGTTTGTCGGTGTGGTTCGGCAGCTCTTTCAGGCGGCGCAGGTAGCGCAACACCACTTCCAGGCTGACGTCTTCGCGGATGGTGACCATCTCGAAGTCCATCAGCGCACCGACCTGCTCCTCGTCGTAGCTCAGCGCCGAACGCACGCGCTCGCGTTGCTGGGCATCGAGGGTTTCCATCAGCTCGTGAACAACGTCACGCGGCAGCTCAGGCGCCAGGTCGGCCAGCTCGTCGGCGTCCATTTCCTTGGCGGCGGCGAGCAGCTCGTGATCGTCCATGTCGGCGATCAGCGATTGCCGCACGGCGTCGGACACTTCCAGCAGGATGTCGCCGTCGCGATCCGAGCGCACCAGCTGCCAGACCGTCAGGCGGTCTTCCAGGGGCAAGGCTTCGAGGATGTAGGCGATGTCGGCGGGGTGCAGGTCATCGAGTTTGCGCTGCAGCTCGACGAGGTTCTGGCGGTGGACCAGGTTTTCCACCAGGTCGTTGTGGGCGCCCTCCTGACGGTGGGTCAGGTCTTCGACCACGCGCTGGCGTTGCAGCAGTTCGACCACCTGGGCCAGGCGGTCCTGCAGGCTTTCCTGCGCTTTTTTTACTTCTACTTCAGTCATAGGCGAACTCCACTCCCAGCAGCGGAGCACGCCGGGAGAATCAATCGGTCAGATCTTTCTGTATGAATCTTGTTAGCGAGTAACTACTGGGTAAGTCCATGGTGGTTTTCCACAAGCCCCGGCGGGGCTGACGGGCGCAATCATACACTGCTAGAGCTGTCAGATCGCTTAAAATTTTGGCCAGAACAATCGTTTGCGTGATAAAGCTGGGACAACGCTCGAAGCTATCAGTGCGACGGCGGGTCTGGCGGTCAAGTTACATTTGTTGTGTGCCTGGATGTGTATGCGGTGCCTGATCGATCTTGGGGCTGCTTTGCAGCCCCCAAAGGCACATGCTCAATCTACAGAAGAGCTTAGATCGACATCACCAACAATTCATTGGCGCAGAAAAACAAAAAGCCCGCTCAATTGAGCGGGCTTCTTGATTGGGTGTGGCGGACTCAGGAGGATTCGAACCTCCGACCGCTCGGTTCGTAGCCGAGTACTCTATCCAGCTGAGCTATGAGTCCGTGGTGGTAGTTTTAGACCAGGTTACCACTGGTTGGTTGAAGCGCCCTTGCAAGCAGAGCCACTTCAAAAAGTGGCGGACTCAGCAGGATTCGAACCTGCGACCGCTCGGTTCGTAGCCGAGTACTCTATCCAGCTGAGCTATGAGTCCGCGATGGTAGTTTTAGACCAGGTTACCACTGGTTGTTTGAAGCAGCCTTGCAAGCAAAGCCACTTCAAAAGTGGCGGACTCAGGAGGATTCGAACCTCCGACCGCTCGGTTCGTAGCCGAGTACTCTATCCAGCTGAGCTATGAGTCCGTGTCTTGCCGCGCATTATAGGTCGCTGAAACATTTTTGCAAGAACTTTTTCGTTTAAAATCAACTACTTAGCGTTCTTACTGTTTACAGCGCCCTAAGCGAATAATGGCGGTGAAGGGGGGATTCGAACCCCCGATACCCTTATGAGGTATACTCCCTTAGCAGGGGAGCGCCTTCGGCCACTCGGCCACCTCACCGCAACACGAGGCGAATATTAAACAGGCTCTTCCTCGTTTGCAACCCTTTTTTTGAAAAAAACTTCAAAAAAATTAAAGGCTTGGCTCCTCGTCCTTCTCTTTCTTGATCCGCAGGTAGATTTCTTCGCGGTGCACAGCCACTTCTTTCGGGGCGCTGACGCCAATACGCACCTGGTTGCCTTTGACGCCGAGCACCGTCACGGTGATCTCGCCGTCTCCAATGATCAGGCTCTCGGCGCACCGACGAGTCAGAATCAACATAGCTTTCTCCTTACGCAAAACATTCAGGGGTAACAGTCTTGGGTGTCGCGGCCTGGTCGTGGACGACGACCAGGGCCCGGTTGATCGCCACACAGGGCAGGACAGGCCTGCGTGGCGAGCAGAAACGCGAAGGGCGCGGCAAGCCGCGCCCTTCCAGGCAGCGTATTACTCGCTCTGTCGTGCCGGAGCGTCGAGCTCGAACGCGGTGTGCAGCGCGCGTACGGCCAGCTCCAGGTACTTCTCTTCGATCACGACCGAAACCTTGATCTCGGAGGTGGAGATCATCTGGATGTTGATGCTCTCCTTGGCCAGGGCTTCGAACATGCGGCTGGCAACACCGGCGTGCGAACGCATGCCGACGCCGACGATCGAAACCTTGGCGATCTTGGTGTCGCCGATCACTTCACGGGCACCGATTTCGCGGGCAGTGTTTTCCAGCACGCTCTGCGCCTTCTCGTACTCGTTGCGGTGTACGGTGAAGGTGAAGTCGGTGGTGTTATCGTGGGCAACGTTCTGCACGATCATGTCGACCTCGATGTTCGAGGCGCTGATCGGGCCGAGGATCTTGAAGGCCACGCCCGGGGTGTCCGGCACGCCGCGAATGGTCAGCTTGGCTTCATCACGGTTGAAGGCGATACCGGAAATGATCGGCTGTTCCATGGATTCCTCTTCATCAATGGTAATGAGGGTACCCGGACCCTCCTTGAAGCTGTGCAGCACGCGCAGCGGAACGTTGTACTTGCCGGCGAACTCCACCGAACGGATCTGCAGCACCTTGGAACCGAGGCTGGCCATTTCCAGCATCTCTTCGAAGGTGATCTTCTCCAGGCGCTGGGCCTGTGGCACAACGCGCGGGTCGGTGGTGTAGACGCCATCGACGTCGGTGTAGATCTGGCACTCGTCAGCCTTCAGCGCAGCCGCCAGGGCCACGCCCGTGGTGTCGGAGCCGCCACGGCCCAGGGTGGTGATGCTGCCGTGCTCGTCGACGCCCTGGAAGCCCGCCACCACGACCACGCGGCCTTCCTTGAGGTCGGCACGAATCTTCTGGTCGTCGATCTGCAGGATGCGCGCCTTGTTGTGCGCGCTGTCGGTGAGAATGCGCACCTGGTTGCCGGTGTAGGACACCGCTGGCACACCACGCTTGATCAAGGCCATGGTCAGCAAGGCAATGGTGACCTGCTCACCGGTCGACACGATCACGTCCAGTTCACGCGGAACCGGCTGATCGGTGATCTGCTTGGCCAGGTCGATCAGGCGATTGGTTTCACCGCTCATGGCCGACAACACAACCACCAGGTCGTCGCCCGCCTCACGGTGTTTCTTGACCTTATCGGCTACCTGCTCGATCCGCTCGATGGAACCGACAGAGGTGCCGCCAAATTTCTGTACGATCAACGCCATTTCAATGGTGCCTCAGCCCATACAGGGCCCCAAAAAACAATCCAACATGAAGAGGCCGGCAGGAGTGGCCTGTGTGGCCACTAGACCGCCGGCCCCCTCATCTCAAAGTCCCTGCTCTGCGAATGGCACGGCCAGCGCCAGGGCCTGGTCCAGTGCAGCGACGTCGACGCCACCACCCTGGGCCATGTCCGGACGGCCACCGCCCTTGCCACCCACCGCCGCAGCGGCTTGTTTCATCAGATCGCCAGCCTTGAGTTGGCTGGAGAGGTCCTTGGTCACACCGGCCACCAGCACGACCTTGCCCTCATGCTCGCTGCCCAGCAGGATCACTGCATGGCCGAGCTTGTTCTTCAGCTGATCGACCAGCGCCAGCAGGGCCTTGCCGTCCTGCCCATCCAGGCGGGCGGCGAGCACCTTGGCGCCTTTGACCTCAACGGCCGCGTTGGAGAGATCGTCCCCGGCGGCGCTGGCGGCCTTGGCCTGCAGCTGTTCCAGCTGCTTCTCCAGCTGGCGGTTGCGCTCGAGCACAGCCGACAGCTTGTCGATCAGGTTGTCGCGGTTACCCTTCACCAGCTGTGCGGCTTCCTTGACCTGCTCTTCGGCAGCGTTCAGGTAGGCCAGCGCAGCAGCGCCGGTGACCGCTTCGATACGGCGCACGCCAGAAGCCACGCCGCCTTCGCTGATGATCTTGAACAGGCTGATGTCACCGGTGCGCTTGGCGTGGATACCGCCGCACAGCTCCACCGAGAAATCGCCGCCCATGCTCAGCACACGCACGGTGTCGCCGTACTTCTCGCCGAACAGCGCCATGGCACCCTTGGCCTTGGCGGTTTCGATGTCGGTCAGTTCGGTTTCCACCGCAGTGTTCTTGCGCACTTCGCGGTTGACGATGTCTTCCAGGGCCTTGATCTGCTCTGGTTTCACCGCCTCGAAGTGGCTGAAGTCGAAACGCAGGCGCTGGCTGTCGACCAGTGAGCCTTTCTGCTGTACGTGCTCGCCCAGTACCTGGCGCAGCGCTTCGTGCAGCAGGTGGGTGGCGGAGTGGTTCAGCGAGGTGGCGTGCTGCACGTCGGCATCGACCTTGGCCACGACTGGCGAACCGATCACCAGCGCACCGCTGGCAACCACGCCGTGGTGCAGGAAGGCACCGCCGGTCTTGGTGGTGTCGCGCACGTCGAAGCGCGCAGCACCGGCCTGCAGGAAGCCGGTGTCACCCACCTGGCCACCGGACTCGGCGTAGAACGGCGTGCGGTCGAGCACGACCACGCCTTGCTCGCCTTCGCCCAGCTGGTCGACGGCCTGGCCGTCCTTGTACAGGGCGATGATCTTGCCCTGGCCCTCGGTGGCATCGTAGCCGAGGAACTCGGTGGCGCTGTCGACCTTGACCAGGCTGTTGTAGTCCATGCCGAAGGCGCTGGCAGAACGGGCACGCTCACGCTGGGCGTCCATCTCGCGTTCGAAGCCGGCCTCGTCGATGGTCAGCTCGCGCTCGCGGGCGATATCGGCGGTCAGGTCCATCGGGAAACCGTAGGTGTCGTACAGCTTGAACACCACGTCGCCCGGCACTACTTCGCCCTTGAGCTGGGCCAGGTCCTGCTCGAGGATGCGCAGGCCCTGCTCCAGGGTCTTGGCGAACTGTTCTTCTTCAGCCTTGAGCACGCGCTCGATGTGCGCCTGCTGGCTGTTCAGTTCCGGGAAGGCCTCGCCCATTTCAGCAACCAGCGCGGCAACGATCTGGTAGAAGAAGCTGCCTTTGGCGCCCAGCTTGTTACCGTGGCGGCAGGCGCGGCGAATGATGCGGCGCAGTACGTAGCCACGGCCTTCGTTGGACGGCAGCACGCCGTCGGCAATCAGGAAGCCGCACGAACGGATGTGGTCGGCGACCACTTTCAGCGAGGCCTGGCCGTCATTGCTGCAACCGATGGCCTTGGCCGCGGCCGCCAGCAGGTTCTGGAACAGGTCGATCTCGTAGTTCGAGTGCACGTGCTGCAGCACGGCGCTGACGCGCTCCAGGCCCATGCCGGTGTCCACCGACGGCGCTGGCAGCGGGTGCAGCACGCCGTCGGCGGTGCGGTTGAACTGCATGAAGACGTTGTTCCAGATCTCGATGTAGCGATCGCCGTCTTCTTCCGGCGAGCCGGGTGGGCCGCCCCAGATGTCCGGGCCGTGGTCGTAGAAGATCTCGGTGCATGGGCCGCACGGGCCGGTGTCGCCCATGGTCCAGAAGTTGTCGGAGGCGTATGGGGCGCCCTTGTTGTCGCCGATGCGCACCATGCGCTCGGCCGGCACGCCGACTTCCTTGGTCCAGATATCGTAGGCTTCGTCGTCAGTGGCGTAGACGGTGACCCAGAGCTTTTCCTTGGGCAGGTTCAGCCATTTTTCCGAAGTCAGGAAGGTCCAGGCGAAAGTAATGGCGTCGCGCTTGAAATAGTCGCCGAAGCTGAAGTTGCCCAGCATTTCGAAGAAGGTGTGGTGACGCGCGGTGTAACCGACGTTTTCCAGGTCGTTGTGCTTGCCACCGGCGCGCACGCACTTCTGGCTGCTGACGGCACGGGTGTAGGCACGCTTCTCCGCACCGAGGAAGCAGTCCTTGAACTGGTTCATGCCGGCGTTGGTGAACAGCAGGGTCGGGTCGTTGTTCGGGATCAGCGAACTGGAGGCGACTCGGGTATGTCCCTGCTCTTCGAAGAAGCGAAGGAAGGCTTCACGGATTTCTGCGCTTTTCATAGGTTCTTCCACGGAAACGGCGGCCGTTTGGGCTAATACGTCGAATCGACGAAACGACGGCAAAGGGCGCCATTATAGCTAGCCTGAACAGGAGATACAGCGTGTTTGTACACCAGAACAGCAATCGGCGGATGAAAAGGCGTTCATGGACATGACCAACACCGCAAAGCGAGCCTGACGGGTTAGGCAGGCTATACATAAACAACACCTGAGCCCCCGGGCGCGATGGGAGGATGCTCCCCCATCCCTGATTCCGGAGCACACGATGCCTGAGCCAGATCTGTCCAAACTCCACTCGGACCCACACCCGCTGCCCCACAAGGCCATCCTGGCCAATCCGAACCCGATCTACTACATCGACGCTCGCCGACCTGGTTACGCCCAGACCGCTTTCGACAATGAAAAGAACCCTCAGCAGCAGACCGAGGTCAAGTACATCCAGGCTGACACCAATGTGCGAATCACCCTGGAGCGCACCTATCCATTGGGGCGGCGCTATCACCGCAACACACAGAACAGCGAGCTGCTGGTCTTCAACGTGGCCCCGCGCGTGCTGCGCCCGGAAGAGCAAAAAAAGCGGGTACGTATCGCCCCTGGCGAATGCCTGCTGGAAGTGACCATCAACGATGCAGTATTCATGGTCGCCGCGCATACCGCTCAAGCCATTGCCATTCGCCTCACGGATGGCAATCACCACCTTGTCATCGCCCCGGAGGTGAAGAAGACGGTGCTGATCGACATGATAGGGAGCGGCAACAAAATCGAGACAGGCGCAGGTATCGTCCACATCGATGCCCACACCGGCACGCACCAGATTGTGGCGGGTAGCGGCCCGGTGCTCATCGACAAAGGCGACGCGGTTGTCAACGTCACGGGGCACCGCTTGCTTGGCCGTGAATCTTCCAGGGTAGAGCTCTACCGCAATACCGAAAACGATGCGCAACTGGCCAGACCTGTCGCGGCCGAACACCAGTCCCTGGGCAACGTCGGCATCCGAGTGACAGGTAGCGACCATTTCCGGCAAGCGGTTCAGGACGCACTGGAGCTACTGCGCAAACTCCCCTGCGGCCAGGCGCTGCTGGCGGGCCTGGATGAAAAAGCCGGGCAGTCCGGGAACCCGATCAGCGTGATCGAAGCTTCCAGGCACCAGTTCACCGCCTATACACCCAGCGATCATGAAGAGGATGAAGACGAAGGCCACTTCATCATCGATGAAAGCCAGAGCAGCTGGGGTTACAGCGGTGGCACCCTGGCCTACAACCCAGGCTGGTCGACCGCTGCGCAACTGCCACTACTCGACCTGTACCGCTGCCTGTGCCAAGGCTGGAACTCGGTGTCAGGAACCGTCTTTCCAGGCCAGACAGAGGTTCAAGGAAAAAACGGCGTTTATCCGGTGGACAACCTGCTGCTACAGAGCATCGGCTTGCCTACCGATTGCAAGTTCACATTCGACACCAGCACCGCCCTGAACACCAATCCACCCGACTTCACTGAAAACGGGCTACGGCAGGCGCTACAACTGGAGCTGCGCACACAGGCGTAAGCCCCGGCCATTGCGGCAAGCTCAGCCTAGTCGCTGACCGGAGTCGGGCACGATCAGAATCCCCGCCCTGAGGCCATTCTTGACCTTGGGGTTGGGGAAGATGATGCGTGCCCCTTCCTCCTCGACCACCCAGCGTGTTTCGGCCAGGTCTTCGGCCAGCAGGTAACCCTTGCTCAGCTCGGAGAAATTCTCGATGTCCGCCGGCAAGTGCAGGTGGAAGCTGTCGCTGTGCTTGATGATCTCGCGGGAGACACTGAACAGTTGCAGGCCATCCAGCGAGCTTTCGCCCTGCGGCTCGGTGTCTTCGATGATGTGGATCAGCCGCGCTTCCAGCTTGTCGAGGTTGACCAGCTCGTTCTGGCCAAACGGTCGAGCCTTGCCCAGCTCCAGGGTGAAGGCTTCGGCCTCGAGCTGCTCGTAGGTGAAGGCGCTGAAGGTAATGGAAGACTTGCTTTGCAACAACACCGCCTCCATGCCCGCCGCCGCCAGGCGTGCCAGCTCGCGACGGGAGTGCTTGCGCCCCTCTTTATAGGGGTACAAGGCGAACTGCTCGATCTTCGAGCCTCGGATGGCAGTATGCAGGTCGTAATGCAGGCGGCTGCGCCCCGGCTTGCTGAAGAACACCCGGGCGAACTGTTCCAGCTCGGCGGCACGCAATGCCTCGAGGCCACTGGACAGCTCGTGGCGCCCGTTGAACAGGCGGTTGATGTCCTGCTCGATGAAGCGCTCGCCCTTACGGATCGCAGCCGGGTTGCCGAACAGGAACAGCACCCGCGCCTTGGGTAGGATCTTGCCGTTGGCCACGCCATGCAGCAGCCGCTCGAGCAACTCGATCGGTGCCGTTTCGTTGCCATGGATGCCGGCGGACAACAGCAAGTCCAGCCCGCAATCCTCGTTTTCGGCCGGGCGCACTTCGAGCGCGCCCTCCCCCAGCCAGCGCAAACGCGCGCCCTTGGGTGTCACTTGGGTCTTCTCGGCCGGTTCGTGATCGGTGAGGGTCAGCTCAAGCAATTTGCCAAGGGCGAGCATAGGGACTTCCTTAGTGGTGGTGGCCGCAGTCAGGGCCATGGACGTGATCGTCGTCTTCAGCGACTTCAGCCGGCTCCATTTCCAGCTGCAGGCTGACCAGGTTGGTGGCCATCGGACGCAATAGCAGGTTGGCGTACTCGGTGTCGTCTTCCTCGACATCCACGCCGATCAGCAGCTGGCCACGGCCATCCTGCTGAATCCACACTTCCTTGCCCTGCCAGACCACGGCAAAGCGGGTGCAGGAAGTTTCCAGCTGGGTGCCGTCTTCATCTTCGAGGATCAGGCGCAGGGCGTCGGTCATTGCAAAGTCTCTCTTCAAGGTTGGCGTTGGAACGGATACACCGAGCCCAACTTCAGGATCTGGGTCAATTCGTCCAGTGCCGTACGGCATTCCACCAGTAGCTGCGGGTCGGCCAGGTCCGCTTCGCCAAGGCGATCGCGGTAGTGCTTGTCGACCCACTGCACCAGGGTGTCGTACAGCGAGGCGGTCATGATAACGCCTTGGTTGACCGCTGCCAGTTCCGTTTCCTTCAACGCCACGCGCAAACGCAGGCAAGCCGGCCCACCGCCGTTCTGCATGCTCTGCTTGAGGTCGAACACCTTGACCTCCTTCACCGCGCCGCCCTGGGCGGTCAGCTGGCCGAGGTAGGCCCAGACCCGCTCGTTGTTGCGGCACTCTTCCGGCACCACCAGCAGCATGGAGCCGTCGTCGCGGCTGAGCAGCTGGCTGTTGAACAGGTAGGAACGCACCGCGTCCTCCACCGTCACCGCTGCCCGCGGCACGCAGATGGCCTGGAAGTTGCCACCCTTGCTGGCCAGTTTAGCCCGCAGCTGGCCAAGTACCGCGTCGGTCTCGAGGAACGCGTCCTCGTGGTAGAACAGCACCTCGCCGTTGCCCACCGAAATCACATCGTTGTGGAATACGCCCTGGTCGATCACGGCCGGGTTCTGTTGAGCGTAGACCACGCCGTCATCGCTCAGGCCATGCAGCCGAGCCACGGCCTGGGAGGCTTCCAGGGTTTGCCGGGCCGGGTACTTCTGCGGTGCCGGGAAGCGGCTGTCGAAGGCACTGCGGCCGTAGACGAAGAACTCCACGCCGGCCTCGCCGTACGCACGGCAGAAGCGCGTGTGGTTGGCTGCGCCCTCGTCACCGAACTGCGCCACGGCAGGCAGCGCTGCGTGGTGGGCAAAGTGTTTGTCGTTGCTGAACATGGCACCCAGCACGCGGCTGGTGGTCGGGTGCTCGATGCTGCGGTGGTACTTGCAGTTGAGGTTGGCAGCAGTGAAGTGCACGCGGCCGTCGGCGGTGTCGGCACTGGGGCTGACCGTGGCGGCGTTGGCCACCCACATGCTCGAGGCCGAGCAGCTGGCCACCAGCAATGGCATGGCCTCCCTGGCGGCGCGCTGGATCACTTCGGCATCGCTGCCGCTGAAGCCCAGGCGGCGCAGTGCGGCCACGTCCGGGCGCTCCTGCGGCGCCAGCACGCCCTGCTTGAAGCCCATGTCGGCCAGCGCTTTCATCTTCGCCAGGCCCTGGCGCGCAGCTTCGCGCGGGTTGGAAGCCTGTTGGCTGTTGCTCTGCGAAGCCACGTTGCCGTAGGACAGGCCGCCATAGTTGTGGGTAGGCCCCACCAGGCCATCAAAATTCACTTCGTAGGATTTCATCGGCTAGGCTCCGTGACCTGTTGTTATAGGGTGACGCCCGGCGTCAGGGTTGCCGGCAAGGCAAGGCTGGCGGTCTCCAGCGAAGCCACGGGGTACGCGCAGTAGTCTGCCGCGTAATAGGCGCTGGCGCGATGGTTGCCACTGGCACCCACGCCGCCGAACGGCGCACTGCTGGCGGCACCGGTCAGTTGCTTGTTCCAGTTGACGATGCCTGCGCGACTGCGCAGCCAGAAGTACTGGTAACGGGCACGGGAATCGGACAGCAAGCCGGCGGCCAGGCCGTACTGGGTGTTGTTGGCCTCATCGATGGCAGCATCGAAGTCGGCGTAGCGGATCACCTGCAACAGCGGGCCGAAGAACTCTTCGTCCGGGCGCTCGGCCACAGCGGTGACATCGACGATGCCTGGGGTCAGCAGTGCTGCGTCGGCCTGCGGCTGGGTCATTTCCAGCAGTTTCACGCCCCCCTTGGCGACCAGTTCGGCCTGGGCCGCAATCAGCGCCCGCGCCGCCTGCAGCGAAATCACCGAGCCCATGAACGGCGCCGGCTGCTGGTCGAACGCGCCAACCGTGATGGATCTGCTCACCTCGACCAGCCGCGCGATCAGCGCATCGCCCCAGGCGCCTTGCGGTACCAGCAGACGACGGGCACAGGTGCAGCGCTGGCCGGCGGAAATGAACGCCGACTGGATAATGGTGTACACCGCCGCATCGAGGTCCTTGACCTCATCCACCACCAGCGGGTTGTTGCCACCCATTTCCAGGGCCAGGATCTTGTCCGGGCGGCCGGCGAACTGCTGGTGCAGCAGGTTGCCGGTGCGGCTGGAGCCGGTGAAGAACAGGCCATCGATGCCCGGGTTGGCGGCCAGCGCCACACCGGTTTCACGCGCGCCCTGCACCAGGTTGAGCACACCCGCCGGCAGCCCGGCGGCAATCCAGCAATTGACGGTCAGTTCGGCGACCTTGGGCGTCAGCTCACTGGGCTTGAACACCACGCAGTTGCCCGCCAGCAGCGCCGGCACGATATGGCCGTTGGGCAGGTGGCCGGGGAAGTTGTACGGGCCGAACACCGCCACCACACCGTGGGGCTTGTGCCGCAGCACGGCCGTGGCATCGGCCAGCGGGCCGCTCTTTTCGCCGGTGCGCTCGCGATAGCTCTGCACCGAGATCGCCACCTTGTTGATCATGCTGGTGACTTCGGTCGCCGACTCCCACAGGGGCTTGCCGGTTTCCTCGCCAATGCACTGGGCCATCGCTTCGGCATGCGCCTTCAGTTGCGAGGCGAACTTCTCCAGCACATCGATGCGCGCGTCCAGGCTCAGCTGCGCCCAGGCCGGGAAGGCATGGCGCGCAGCCTGCACGGCAGCCTCCACCTGGCTGGCGTCGGCGCCCTGCCCCTCCCATACGACAGCTTGCGTCACCGGGTTGAGCGACTGCAGGGTTTCGCCCTGGCCGGCCTGCCAGTTGCCTGCGATGTAATGCGTGGTCATTTATTTGGCCTCCCGGCTTGCCGACAGCGGCACCGCGCGCACGTTGTCGCCGGCACCCATGCGCAGGCGCTTGGCCGTCAAGGGGTCGACCACCAGGGTACCGGCGGCCAACCGCGCAGGTGCAGCCGTGATGCGGCAGTCGTCGCGCTTGCGGTTGTGAATGATGTAAGGAGTGGCGTCATCGCCCGGTGTGCCCACGGCCAGCACCAGGGTCTGGCTTTCGCGTACGGCGCGGATCTTGTCGGTGTCGCACTCGATGGCAGGGCCGGCATCGAAAATGTCGACGTAGCCTTGGTAGTTGAAGCCTTCCTGCTTGAGCATCGCCAGCGCCGGCTCGGTGTCTTTGTGCACACGGCCGATCACGTTGCGCGCTGCCTCGGACAGGAAGCAGGTATACAGCGGGAACTTCGGCATCAGCTCGGCAATGAACGACTTGTTGCCCACGCCGGTGAGGTAGTCGGCCTGGCTGAACTCCATCTTGAAGAAGTGCCGGCCCAGGCTTTCCCAGAACGGCGAGCGGCCCTGCTCGTCGGACATGCCGCGCATTTCGGCAATGATCTTCTTGCCGAACAGCTCGGGGAACTCGGCCATGAACAGCATGCGCGCCCGCGACAACAGGCGGCCATTGAGGCCAGAGCGGTAGTCGCTGCGCAGGAACAGCGAGCACAGTTCGGAGTTGCCAGTCAGGTCGTTGGCCAGGAACAGGGTGGGGATTTCGCGGTAGATCTTCAGCTCCTGCGAGGCGCTGACGGTCAGGCCGACCCGGTAGTTGTACCAGGGCTCGCGCAGGCCGACGGCACCGGCGATGGCACTGATGCCAACCACCAGGCCTTCGTCGTTTTCCAGCACGAACAGGTAGTCGGTGTCGGCGCGCTCGGCTTCGCCACGGAAGCTTTTTTCCGCCCAGCCAACGCGATGCCCCAGGCGCTCTTCGTTGGCCGGCAGCGTGGTCAGCCCGGTGGTCCCGGTGCTGCGTGCCAATTCGATCAACGCAGGCAAATCGCTGCTGCGTACAGGACGAACGATCATGCTATCTCCTTGTGCGACGGCGGCAGCCGGCGCGAAACTCTGCTAACGCATCAATCCGCAAACGTCTGTTGCCAGACCTCAGACCGCGACCAGGCGCACGCTGGCACCCTCGCCCACCCCCAGCGCCTCGGCGGCAGCCAGGTTCAGGCTGACCGGCTTGCCAGGCACCCAGTCCAGGTCCAGCAACACTGCGCGGTAGTCCTGCAACTGGCCGTTGCACACCAGGTATGGGCGCCCGCCCTTGACCGGCGCGTCCTCGATCTTCACCGGCACCACCCGGCTCTGGGCGATCGAGCGGATACCCGAGGTACGCGCATGCAGGGTCGGGCCACCGTCGAAGATGTCGATGTAGTGCTCGGTCTCGAAGCCTTCGCGCATGAGGATGTCGAAGGTAATCTGCGCACGCGGGTGCACCTGGCCCATAGCCTCTTGCGCCAGGTCCGGCAGCAGCGGTACGTAGATCGGGTAGTGCGGCATCAGCTCGGCGAGGAAGGTGCGGCTCTTCAGGCCGCACAGGCGCTCGGCGTCGGCGTAGTTGAGGTCGAAGAAGTTGCGGCCGATGGCATCCCAGAACGGCGATTCACCCTGTTCGTCGCTGTAGCCGACGATCTCGGTCACCACCGAGTCGGCGAAACGCTCCGGGTGCGCGGCCATGAACAGCAGGCGGCCACGCGAATTGAGCTCGGCCCAGGCACTGTTCACCAGTTCCGGCAGCACATAGAAGCTGGTCAGCAGGCTGTTGCCGGTCAGGTCGTGACACAGCGACAGCACGTGGATCTTGTTGTGGATCTTCAGCTCGCGCGAGGCATGCACGAAGGTCTCGTTACGAAAGCTGTAGAACGGCTCGGAATAGCCGGCCGAAGCGACGATGGCCGAGCAGCCGGCCAGCTTGCCGGTTTCGCTGTCTTCGAGCACGAAGAAGTAGCTTTCTTCACCGTTGAAGCTGACCTCGGCGGCGAAGGAAGTCTCGGAAGCGGCGATCTTGTCGCCCAGGCGAGCAGCGTCGTCCGGCAACGAGGTGACACCAATGGGGCTGTCTGCAGCCATGCGCTGCACTTCGTTCAGATCAGCCATTTGCGCGGGGCGCATCACCAGCATGGTGTCACTCCTTTGGAATACGGGCCGCTCACGGCGGCACGGAAAAACGGCAGGTGCATTGGCACCTGCACTGGAATCGGGTATCACCGGCCCAGGCACGGGCTGAGCCTGCGCCGTGGCCGGTGAGGGGACAGCAGGCGGATCAGCCCTGGGTCAGGGTAGCCACGGCGCGCTCGAAGCGGTCCAGGCCTTCATCGATGTCGGCGTCTTCAACCACCAGGCTTGGCGCGAAGCGGACCACGTCCGGGCCGGCCTGCAGCACCATCACGCCTTCTTTCTCGGCAGCGTTGAGCACGTCCTTGGCCTTGCCTTTCCAGGCCTCGGTCAGCACGCAGCCCAGCAGCAGACCAACGCCACGCACCTGGCTGAACAGGTTGTACTTCTGGCCGATCTGCTCCAGACGGGCCTTGAAGCGCTCATGCTTGGTCTTGATGCCGCCCAGGGTTTCCGGAGTGTTGACCACGTCCAGCACCGCGCAGGCAACGGCGCAGCCCAGCGGGTTGCCGCCGTAGGTGGTACCGTGGGTGCCGACGGCCAGGTGCTTGGCCAGCTCGGTGGTGGTCAGCATGGCGCCGATCGGGAAACCGCCGCCCAGGCTCTTGGCGCTGGTCAGGATGTCCGGGGTCACGCCGTAGTGCTGGTAGGCATACAGCGAACCGGTACGGCCCACGCCGGTCTGCACTTCGTCGAAGATCAGCAGGGCGTTGTGTTCGTCACACAGTTTGCGCGCGCCTTCCAGGTAGGCCTTGTCGGCCGGTACCACGCCGCTCTCGCCCTGGATCGGCTCGATCACCACGGCGCAGGTCTTGTCGGAAATCTGTGCCTTCAGCGCTTCCAGGTCGTTGTACGGCACATGGCTGATGCCGGTGATCTTCGGGCCGAAGCCGTCGGAGTACTTCGGCTGGCCACCGACGCTGACGGTGAACAGGGTACGGCCGTGGAAGCTGTTCACGGTGGCGATGATTTCGTGCTTTTCCGGGCCGAAGCGGTCATGGGCAACGCGACGGGCCAGCTTGAAGGCGGCCTCGTTGGATTCGGCGCCGGAGTTGCAGAAGAACGCACGGTCGGCAAAGGTAGCGTCCACCAGCTTGTGGGCCAGGCGCAGGGCCGGCTCGTTGGTGAACACGTTGGATACGTGCCAGAGGGTGTTGGCCTGCTCGGTCAGGGCCTTGACCAGTGCCGGGTGGCAGTGGCCCAGGGCGTTGACCGCGATGCCACCGGCAAAGTCGATCAGCTCGCGACCTGACTGGTCCCAAACACGGGAACCCTCGCCTCGCACAGGAATGAAGGCCGCCGGAGAATAGTTGGGGACCATGACCTGGTCGAAATCGGCACGTTGCACCGGGGCTTGCTCAACGGACATCTGAGTCTCCTGAAGAGGAACGCTGGCCTGGAAGTGGCGAGCGATGGGGGGATTGTAAGGACTGATCCGCGCCTGTCCTTGCGGCCAAGCGACAACTTGTTACAGCGCAAAACCCAGTTTTGACAAGGCTTTCGGCAATGCGACAAACACTGTCGCAATCGCGCAGTGTACGGGAGAGAGGGGGCTGGGTGAACGGGTGTTCACATGTAGAAGCGTGGTTGCCTGTGCTGGCCCATTCGCGGGCACGCCCGCTCCCACATGGACCGCACAGGTTTCAAACACCGCACAGCCCCGAGAGAAATGGTGCTGCCTGCACTGGCCCCTTCGCGGGTGAACCCGCTCCCACACGACCTGCGCAGGATTTGAAGCTTGTGCGCCCCCCTGTGGGAGCGGCTTCAGCCGCGAAAGGGCCGGCACAGGATAAGGAAATATCAGCCTTTTTCGGCAGGCGCCGAGCTCAGTTCGAACGGGCTGCTGCTGCGCCGCTGGTTACGGTCTTCCCGCGGCGTTGCGCCAAAGAAGTTGCGGTAGGCACTGGAAAAATGCGGCCCCGACGAGAAGCCGCAGGACAGCCCGATCTGGATGATCGACTTGCTGGTCTGCATCAGCATCTGGCGCGCCTTGTTCAGCCGCAGCTCCAGGTAATACTGGCTCGGCACGCGGTTCAGGTACTGCTTGAAGATGCGCTCCAGCTGCCGGCGCGACACGCACACGTGCTGGGCAATTTCGTCGGTGGTCAGCGGTTCTTCGATGTTGGCCTCCATCAGCAGCACCGCCTGGGTCAGCTTGGGATGGCTCGAACCCAGGCGGTTCTGCAGCGGAATGCGCTGGCGCTCGCCACCCTCGCGGATGCGCTCGACCACCAGCTCCTCCGACACCGCCCCGGCCAGCTCCGCCCCATGGTCACGGGCCAGCACCGCCAGCAGCAGGTCGGTCACGGCCATGCCGCCACAGGCAGTCAGGCGATCGCGGTCCCAGTCGAACAGGTGGCTGGTGGCGATGACCTTGGGGAAGCGCTCGGCAAAATCATCCTGCCAGCGCCAGTGCACCGCAGCGCGGTAACCGTCGAGCATGCCCAGCATCGCCAGGGGATAAACCCCGGCCGACAGGCCGCCGATCATGCAGCCACTGCGCGCCAGCTGCTTGAGCGCCGCCGACAACGCCGCCCCCACCGCCGATGGCGGCTCGTCGGCCACCAGAAACAGCTTGTGACACCCATCCAGGCGACCATTCCACGCCTCGCCCGGCAGACGCCAGCTGCCCTCCTGCGCCGGCTCCGCCTGCAAGAAGACCAGTTCATAGGCCACCTCCGGATGCACCCGCTGCGCCACCAGCAACACTTCCTCGGCCAGCGCCAGGGTCAGGGGCCTGGTGCTGGGCCAGATGAGAAAACCGATTCGCTGGGTGGTCATAGGGTGCGGTCCGAAACCTGAGGTCGTTCGAGTCTGTGCGCCGGGTCAGGCTGCGCTCGCCGCGCAGCATGCCCTATTCTGGTGCAAAAATGCAGTTTTTACTTCAGGCTGCCGGAGAGGAACTGCTTCAGGCGCTCCGACTGCGGGTTGGCCAGCACTTCGCGCGGGCAACCGGTTTCTTCCACCAGGCCCTTGTGCAGGAACACCAGCTGGTTGGACACCTCGCGGGCAAAGCCCATTTCGTGGGTCACCACCACCATGGTGCGGCCTTCCTGGGCCAGCGCCTGCATCACCTTGAGCACATCGCCCACCAGCTCCGGGTCCAGCGCCGAGGTCGGCTCGTCGAACAGCATGACCTCCGGCTCCATGGCCAGCGCCCGGGCAATGGCCACCCGTTGCTGCTCACCGCCGGACATGTGCCCAGGGAAGGCGTCCTTGCGGTGCGCGACACCAACCTTGGCCAGGTAGTGCTCGGCCTTTTCCAGGGCCTCCTTGCGGTTCACGCCCAGCACATGGACCGGCGCTTCGATGATGTTTTCCAGCGCAGTCATGTGCGACCACAGGTTGAAGTGCTGGAAAACCATCGACAGGCGCGAGCGCATACGCTGCAGCTGACGCGGGTCGGCAGCCTTGAGCGCGCCGTCCTTGCCCGGCACCAGCTTCAACTCTTCATTGTTGAGCAGGATCTTGCCGGCGTGCGGCTGCTCCAGCAGGTTGATGCAGCGCAGGAAGGTCGACTTGCCCGAACCGCTGGAGCCGATGATGCTGATGACATCGCCTGCCTTGGCCGACAGGGACACGCCCTTGAGCACTTCATGGCTGCCGTAGCGCTTGTGCAGGTCTTGGACTTCGAGTTTGTACATGCTGTCGATTCTCACAAAGCGGTCAGTGCTTGCGCGGCGCCAGGTAGCCGAGCCAGCGGCGTTCGGCCATCTTGAACAGGCGCACCAGGATGAAGGTCAGGCACAGGTAGAACACGCCCGCCGTGATGTAGGCCTCGAAAGGCAGGTAGTACTGGGCATTGACCGTGCGCGCAGCGCCAGTGATGTCGATCAGGGTGACGATCGACGCCAGGCTGGTGGTCTGCAGCATCATGATCACTTCGTTGCTGTACTGCGGCAGCGCCCGGCGCAGGGCCGACGGCAGCAGGATGCGCCGGTACATCTTCATGCGCGACATGCCCATGGCCTTGGCCGCCTCGATTTCGCCATGGGGCGTGGCCTTGAGGCTGCCGGCGATGATTTCGGCGGTGTAGGCGCTGGTGTTGATGCCGAATGCCAGGCAGGCGCAGAAGGTAGCGCTGGACAGCAGCGGCCAGAGGAAGCTTTCGCGCACCGCCTCGAACTGCGCCAGACCGTAGTAGATCAGGAACAGCTGCACCAGCATTGGCGTGCCGCGGATCACGTAGGTGTACAGCCACGCCACGAAATTGACCGCTGGCTGCCTGGACACCCGCATCAGGCCCAGCGGAATGGCCGCCAGCAGGCCGAAGAACAGCGAAATCGCCAGCAGCTTGAGGGTGGTCAGCAGGCCGCCGAAGTACATCGGCAATGCCTCCCAGACGACGTTGTAGTCGAAGATCATAGTTCAGCCACCTTGACGCCCACCGAGTAGCGGCGCTCGAGATACTTCAGGGCCAGCAGCGAGATGCTGGTCAGCACCAGGTACAGGGCCGCCACCGCCAGGAAGAAGGTGAAAGGCTCGCGGGTGGCGTCAGCCGCCTGCTTGGCCTTGAACATCATGTCCTGCAGGCCCACCACCGAGATCAGCGCGGTGGCCTTGGTCAGCACCAGCCAGTTGTTGGTGAAGCCCGGGATCGCCAGGCGAATCATTTGCGGCACCTGGATGCGGAAGAACACCTGGCGGTTGCTCATGCCGTACGCCACGCCCGCTTCGGCCTGGCCTTTCGGAATACCGAGGAACGCACCGCGGAAGGTTTCCGACAGGTAGGCGCCAAAAATGAAGCCCAGGGTACCGATACCCGCGATCAGCGGGTTCAGGTCGATGTAGTCTTCATAGCCGAGCAGCGGCGCCACCCGGTTGATGATGTCCTGACCGCCGTAGAAGATCAGCAGGATCAGGACCAGGTCCGGAATGCCACGAATCACCGTGGAATACAGATCGCCCAGCCAGGCCAGCCAGCGCACCGGCGACAAGCGCAGCGCCACACCGATCAGGCCGAGCACGATGGCCAGGGCCATCGACGACAGGGCGAGCTGAAGCGTCAGCCACGCCCCGTCGAGGATGACTGCCCCGTAGCCTTTCAACATGATGAGGTCCTCGACCTAGAGAATGAAAAATGGTGCAAACCTCAGAGCCTCTGCTGTTTGCACCATTGCACAGGTGAAACCCGACGTCTTAGTTCGAGTCTGGACCGTAGATATCGAAGTTGAAGTACTTTTTCTCGATTTCTTTGTACTTGCCGTTGGCACGGATGGCGTCGATGGCCGCGTTGATGCGGTCGACGTTGGCCTTGTCACCCTTGCGCACGGCAATGCCGATGCCGTCACCGAAGTACTTGGCGTCGGTGAAGGACGGGCCTACGAAGGCGAAGCCCTTGCCGGCGTCGGTCTTGAGGAAACCGTCTTCCAGCAGGGTGGCGTCAGCCACGGTGCCATCGAGGCGGCCAGCCGCAACGTCCAGGTAGATTTCGTTCTGGGTGCCGTAAGGAACCACGGTCGCACCTTTGGCGCCCAGCACTTCCTTGGCGAAGCGGTCATGGATCGAGCCGCGCTGCACACCAATCTTCTTGCCTTTGAGTTCATCCAGGCTATCGCTGACAGCGGTGCCTTCCTTCATCACCAGGCGCGCCGGGGTCAGGTAGTAGCGCTTGGTGAAGTCGACCGATTTCTTGCGGTCTTCGGTGATCGACATGGACGACAGGATGGCGTCGATCTTGCGCACTTTCAGCGCCGGGATCAGGCCGTCGAACTCCTGCTCGACCCAGGTGCACTTGGCTTTCATCTCTTCGCACAGGGCGTTGCCGATGTCGTAGTCAAAACCGGCGATGCTGCCGTCTGGCTGCTTGAAGGCGAAGGGTGGGTAAGCGGCTTCGATGCCGATTTTCAGCGGCTTTTCATCGGCCTGCGACACCAGGGAAAACACGGACAGCGCCAGGGCGCCAAGCAGTGCGAGCTTCTTCATCAGGTAACTCCATCGGTACGGGGCAATACAAGGCAGGTAACGGCTGCCCGATATGCGAATGGGTACAACGCGAGCCGCGCAGGGTTCGACCAAGGCCGCAGACCACGAGCGAGTGAGTGGCATTTTAACGACAGCCCGGTAGTCGATATTTCTTCAAAGCGACAACTACTTACAGAAGCGCTTGAAACCGCAGCGGGCAATGTTGACAGCCATTGCAAAATATGCAAAAGCGCAAGAAATAGAACCTATAGACCTAGCAATTCCCGGGCCTATTATTGGCAAAGCCTTGTAGTACGGCAAGTGCAGCGTGCTGTGTTGCAAAAAATGGCTGCGGGAACGCACCGAAACGGGCCGCAATTGTTTCCTGGCGCCCCGATAGGGTGCGGGGCCGGTGACAGAACAGTTACCGATGAATGTCGGGTAACAGTAAAGCAAAAAACCCCGCCGGTTGCCCGGACGGGGTTCTTATTGGCTGATCTCACAGGTACAGCACACGCCTTACCCTGTGGGAGCGCACAAAGCCTTCAGCGTGCGCCCTGCTTCGCTATCAGGCCGAAGCCAGGCTCATGGCCTTGTGGGTATCGATCAGGTGCTGCACCACACCCGGGTCGGCCAGCGTCGAGATGTCGCCCAGGGCACCGTACTCACCCGTGGCAATCTTGCGCAGGATGCGGCGCATGATCTTGCCCGAACGAGTCTTCGGCAGCCCCGGCGCCCACTGGATCACATCCGGCGAGGCGATCGGGCCGATTTCCTTGCGCACCCAGTTCTTCAGCTCCAGGCGCAACTGCTCGCTGGCCTCGACACCGGCATTGAGGGTGACATACACATAGATACCCTGCCCCTTGATGTCGTGCGGCACACCCACCACCGCCGCCTCGGCCACTTTCGCATGCGCCACCATGGCGCTTTCGATCTCGGCAGTACCCATGCGGTGACCGGACACGTTCAGCACGTCATCCACGCGGCCGGTGATCCAGTAGTAGCCATCCTCGTCGCGGCGCGCACCGTCGCCGGTGAAGTACATGCCACGGAAGGTCTTGAAGTAGGTGTCGACGAAACGGTCGTGGTCGCCGTACAGCGAGCGCGACTGCCCCGGCCAGGAATCGAGGATTACCAGGTTGCCCTCGGCGGCACCTTCGATCAGGTTGCCCAGGTTGTCCACCAACGCTGGCACCACGCCGAAGAACGGACGGGTTGCCGAGCCCGGCTTGAGGCCGGTAGCGCCCGGCAGCGGGCTGATCAGGATGCCGCCCGTCTCGGTCTGCCACCAGGTGTCGACGATCGGGCAACGCTCCTTGCCCACAGCCTTGTAGTACCAGTTCCAGGCTTCAGGGTTGATCGGCTCACCCACCGAGCCAAGCAGACGCAGGCTGGAGCCATCGGCACCGGCAACCGCGGCCTCGCCCTCGGCCATCATCGCGCGGATGGCGGTTGGCGCGGTGTACAGGATGTTGACCTTGTGCTTGTCGATGATCTTCGACACACGGGTGATGTCCGGGTAGTTCGGCACGCCCTCGAACAGCAGGGTGGTGGCGCCATTGGCCAGCGGGCCGTAGACGATGTAGCTGTGGCCAGTGACCCAGCCCACGTCGGCGGTGCACCAGTACACCTCGCCCGGGCGATAGTCGAACACGCGCTCATGGGTCAGCGCGGCATATACCAGATAGCCACCGGTAGTGTGCAGCACGCCCTTCGGCTTGCCGGTGGAACCGGAGGTATAAAGGATGAACAGCGCTTCCTCGGCACCCATCTCTTTCGGCGCGCAGTGGCTGGAGGCCACTTTCATCAGGTCTTCGTACCAGATGTCACGGTGCTGGTGCCAGGCAATGTCGCCACCGGTGCGCTTGCACACGATGATTTTCTGCACGCTGTTGGTTTCAGGGTTGGTCAGCGCCAGGTCGACGTTGGCCTTTAGCGGGGTACGTCGGCCGCCGCGCACGCCTTCGTCGGCGGTGATCACGACCTTGGACTTGCAGTCGATGATACGGCCGGCCAGTGCCTCGGGCGAGAAGCCGCCGAACACCACCGAATGGATAGCACCGATACGGGCACAGGCCAGCATGGCGACCACGGCCTCGGGGATCATCGGCATATAGATGGTGACCACGTCACCCCGGTGCACATCCTGGCCACGCAGGGCGTTGGCGAACTTGCAGACCTGCTCGTGCAGTTCGCGGTAGGTGATGTTGCGGTGCTCGGAAGGGTCGTCGCCTTCCCAGATGATGGCCAGCTGGTCGCCGCGCTGTTCGAGGTGGCGGTCCAGGCAGTTGGAGGACACGTTCAGAGTGCCATCGGCGAACCATTTGATATCGACGTGATGGTCATCGAAGGAGGTCTGCTTGACCTTGGTGAACGGCTTGATCCAGTCGATGCGCTGGGCCTGCTCGCGCCAGAAGCCGTCCGGGTTGATCACCGATTTCTGGTACATGGCCTTGTAGGTGGCCTCGTCGGTCAGGGTGGTGGCCGCAACCTCGGGACGAACGGGATACAGTGGAGCCGCACTCATCTGTGTTACCTCGGTGTAATAGTTGTTTTTGTATGGAACCGTTTGTAACTGTACCAGAGCGACAAAAACCATTCGACGTTGGTAGTAATTTGGTACGCCCGTTCTGACAAAGCGCTCTGGAATGCGCCTTCCAGCCCTGACGAGGAAAAATGGGGCCGTTTGCCCGAGGATTGTTACAGATTCTGTCAAAACACTTTATCAAAAGAGCCACTGTTTCAGCCTGGGCCCCAGCCATAAAATTCACCTCGCCAGCAACGGCAAGGCGATTAACAACTGGTAACAGCCCCCACGAAGGCAACGTTAATCCCCATCCAAACCCGATAGTTAAAACCAGCAATACTCGCGGCGCCATAAGCGCCGCGTGCCCCCTCACGACCTTAGACAGGTAAATAGAAAATGAAAGCTTTACTGGTATTGGTACTTGGCAGTCTTTGCGGCGCGGCGATGGCCGGCGAAGCCAAAGATGCCGAGCAGATTCCGGTTGAACAGTACAGTTACTCGCAGCACCTGGACATTGCCCGCGTCATTTCCATGAGCGAAGTGCCCAATGTGTGCGAAGTCGTGCCAGCGCGCATGACCTACGAGGACTCCAAGGGCCAGAAGCACATTCTCGAATACCGCGTGATGGGGAACGGCTGCTCCAACGGCTGACACCTTGTGAATTGGGGGCCCTGCGGGCCCCATTCGCGGGTAAACCCGCTCCCACAGGAACAGTGCCTGCCTTGAGTCCAGCGCTATACCTGTGGGAGCGGGTTTACCCGCGAAGCAGCCACCGACTGATTAACAGGTTATTAATTAACGACTACTTAATCCACTGACTTGCCCAACGAATAATCTCTCAACTTGTTGGCAATCGTGGTATGTGAAACACCCAGTCTTTTCCCTAAAGCCCGACTACTCGGGAATTCCCCCATCAAACTTTCCAGCACCGCTTTTTCAAAGCGCCCGACAATCTGCGAAAGATCCCCGTCCAGCGAAAACTCACCCAGCGGTTGACGCACACCATAATCCGGCAAACGTATATGTTCACTTTTAACCACACCGCCTTCGCATAACGAAACTGCCTGGAACAACACGTTTTCCAACTGCCTGACATTACCCGGCCAATGGTACTGGCTGAGTTTGTCCATCGCTGCCGGCGCCAGGCGCGGCA
Organism: Pseudomonas sp. 43(2021); assembly: GCF_017490805.1. Lineage (NCBI taxonomy): Bacteria > Pseudomonadati > Pseudomonadota > Gammaproteobacteria > Pseudomonadales > Pseudomonadaceae > Pseudomonas > Pseudomonas sp. 43(2021). Next base: position 10,521 of record NZ_JAFGYJ010000003.1, on the reverse strand, counting down.
TGGCGCAGCCGATCTGCCGGCTGGCCTGATCGAGAAAGTGCTGCACCAGCCCTTCCAGGCCATCCATGCATTCGCGCAATGGCGGAATGTGCAGCGACAACACATTGAGCCGGTGATACAGGTCCTGACGAAACTCGCCACGGGCACACAACTCGGACAAATCCACCTGGGTCGCGCAGATCACCCGCACATCCAGGTACACCTCTTCATCGCTGCCTACGCGGCGGAAGCAGCCATCCTGCAGAAAACGCAGCAGCTTTACCTGCAGGCGCGGGCTCATCTCCCCTACCCCGTCAAGGAACAGCGTGCCACCGGCGGTCAGCTCCAGCAGCCCCAGCTTGCCCTCGGCCCGCGCCCCTTCGAAGGCCCCGGGGCCGTAACCGAACAACTCGGTCTCGGCCATCGACTCGGGCAACCCGGCGCAATTGAGTGCCATCAGCGGCGACTGGCCGCGCGGGCTGGCCAAGTGGCAGGCACGCGCCAGCAACTCCTTGCCGGTGCCGGTCTCACCCTCGATCAGCAATGGCGCATCCAGCGGCGCCATGCGCCGCGCCTCACGCACCACCGCCGCCATCACCCGCGAGCTCTGGAAGATACTGTCGAAACCGCGCAGCTCCTGCTTGCGCACGTTGTAGATGCGCTCACCGATACGGTCGGCGCGGTGCAGGGTCAACACTGCACCGGCCAGTGCCTCGCTGTCGTCGTGCTCGGACTGCAGCGGCGCGATATCGGCCAGGAACACATCACCCTTGACCTTGATGCGCAGGCCGTTGATACGCGACTTGTTGGCCCGCACCAGCTCCGGCAGGTCGAAGTCCTCCACATAACGCGCCAGCGGCATGCCTGGCACCTCGTCCACTCGCACCCCCAGCAGCTGCGCAGCGGCACGGTTGGCGGCGACGATGCTGCCACCCATGTCGATCGACAGCACCGGGAAGTCCAGCGCCCCCAGCAACGCATTCAGCTCCATGTGCCGACGCTCGCTGGGCATCAGCCCCACACGCTTGACGCCGAACACTCCGGCGATGGCCTCGAACTTCGGCCGCAGCGCCTGGAACTGCAAATTGATCAGGTTCGGGCAATGCAGGTAGATGGCGTTGCCATGGTCACCACCCACCTCGCCGCGCAGCACGTTGATGCCGTATTCCACCAGCAGGTTGAGGATGTCGCGCAGGATGCCAATGCGGTTCTGGCAATGCACTTTGATACGCATGAGGGCTCTCGAAGCGCCAATGTTTTTCAACATCGCGCGGAAAAGTCGTAAAGATAAGCTGACAAAAACAGCCGAAGCATCAGCCAGATGCCTCGGATTTTCCGACACCTGCGCCTTTTTGTAAAATTATCGTTACGAAATCACCCCCAGTAGCCGACCCCGCCAGTGGCCCACCCCCGTGCAAAGCGGCTAGCGAAGGGATATTCCTTAGGCATGTCCTGCACATAACAAGAAAAGCCCTCACCAGGAGAGCCACATGAAACAGACGCAATACGTGGCACGCGAGCCCGATGCGCATGGTTTTATCGATTACCCGCAGCAAGAGCATGCGGTATGGAACACCCTGATCACCCGTCAGCTGAAAGTGATCGAAGGCCGCGCTTGCCAGGAATACCTGGACGGCATCGACCAGCTCAAGCTGCCCCATGACCGCATTCCGCAACTGGGCGAGATCAACAAGGTGCTGGGCGCCACCACCGGCTGGCAGGTTGCCCGGGTACCGGCACTGATCCCCTTCCAGACCTTCTTCGAACTGCTGGCCAGCAAGCGCTTCCCGGTGGCCACCTTCATCCGCACCCCGGAAGAACTGGACTACCTGCAAGAGCCCGACATCTTCCACGAGATTTTCGGCCACTGCCCGCTGCTGACCAACCCCTGGTTCGCCGAATTCACCCACACCTATGGCAAGCTCGGCCTGGCCGCGACCAAGGAACAACGCGTATACCTGGCGCGCCTGTACTGGATGACCATCGAGTTCGGCCTGATGGAAACCGCGCAGGGCCGCAAGATCTATGGTGGCGGTATCCTTTCGTCGCCAAAAGAGACCGTCTACAGCCTGTCTGGCGAGCCTGAGCACCAGGCCTTCGACCCGATCGAGGCCATGCGCACACCGTACCGCATCGATATCCTGCAGCCGCTGTATTTCGTACTGCCGAACATGAAGCGCCTGTTCGACCTGGCCCACGAAGACATCATGGGCATGGTTCACAAAGCCATGCAGCTGGGCCTGCACGCACCGAAGTTTCCACCCAAGGTCGCTGCCTGAGCGACCTTGCCGATAACAACTCGAACCGGAAAACACCACATGAATGCCTTGAACCAAGCCCATTGCGAAGCCTGCCGCGCCGACGCACCAAAGGTCACCGACGAAGAACTGGCCGAGCTGATTCGCGAAATCCCGGACTGGAACATCGAAGTACGTGACGGCCACATGGAGCTGGAGCGCGTGTTCCTGTTCAAGAACTTCAAGCACGCCCTGGCGTTCACCAATGCCGTGGGCGAGATCGCCGAGGCCGAAGGCCATCACCCGGGCCTGCTGACCGAGTGGGGCAAGGTCACCGTGACCTGGTGGAGCCACTCGATCAAAGGCCTGCACCGCAATGATTTCATCATGTGCGCGCGCACCGACAAGGTGGCGGAGACGGCTGAAGGCCGCAAGTAACCGCTTGGGAATTGGGGCCGCTTCGCGCCCCTTCGCGGGCTTGCCCGCTCCCACAGGGACCGCGTAATCCTTGATTTTCGCGATCACTGTGGGAGCGGGCAAGCCCGCGAAGGGGCGCGAAGCGGCCCCAGTTTTTTGAAGGAAAAATGTCCGCTGTTCGCCCGCAAAACCGACAAACGATCGGTAAAAAACCCAAACTGTCATCCAGACTTGTGTATCCTGCCCCAGCTTTGCGAAGCTTCAAACGCGCCTGGCGCAGACTTTTCACTCACACTTGCGAGGAACGACGAGATGCATGAAATCCCGAATCTTCCCTTCCCAAGCCTGAACCCAGAAGAGCCAACCGTGACCGTTCACGCCGAACCGGCAACTGCCGTCGAGCAGGATGGTGACGATCAATCCAGCGCTGACCAGGAATAACCGCGCATCCCCCGACTGTGTGAAAACGGCTGACCTGCGGGCCACCCCCGTCATCACGTTTTCACACCGTCCAGAATCCACGTAGGCCCTCATGCCCCACTCACCGCGCCCCCTTGCGGTCACCCTGCAAGTCGTCTCCATCGTCCTCTTCACCTTCATCGGCTATCTGAACATCGGCATCCCGCTGGCCGTATTGCCCGGCTATGTGCACAACGATCTGGGCTTCAGTGCCGTGGTCGCGGGCCTGGTGATCAGCGTGCAATACCTCGCCACCCTGCTCAGCCGCCCCACCGCCAGCCGCATCATCGACAACCACGGCAGCAAGAAGGCGGTCATGTATGGCCTGGCCGGCTGCGGGCTCAGCGGGGTGTTCATGCTGGCCTGCGCCTTCCTCACCCACCTGCCGTGGCTGAGCCTGGCCTGCCTGCTGCTAGGCCGCCTGGTGCTCGGCAGTGCCGAAAGCCTGGTGGGCTCCGGTGCGATTGGCTGGGGCATTGGCCGGGTGGGCGCTGAAAACACGGCCAAGGTCATCTCCTGGAACGGCATCGCCAGCTATGGCGCACTGGCCATCGGCGCCCCGCTGGGCGTGCTGATGGTCAAGGGCCTGGGGCTGTGGAGCATGGGCGTGAGCATCATCCTGCTGTGTGCACTCGGGTTGCTGCTGGCGTGGCCCAGGCAAGCCGCGCCGATCGTCAGTGGCGTGCGCCTGCCGTTCCTGCGGGTGCTGGGCAAGGTGTTCCCGCACGGCTCGGGGCTGGCCCTGGGCTCGATCGGCTTTGGCACCATCGCCACCTTCATCACCTTGTACTACGCCAGCCACGGCTGGGCCAATGCAGCGCTGACCCTGAGCCTGTTCGGCGCCAGCTTCATCAGCGCGCGACTGCTGTTCGGCAACCTGATCAACCGGATTGGCGGGTTCCGGGTGGCGATCGCCTGCCTGTCGGTGGAAACGCTTGGGCTGCTGATGTTGTGGCTGGCGCCCAACGCCGAAATGGCCTTGGCGGGGGCCGCGCTGAGCGGGTTCGGCTTCTCGCTGGTGTTCCCGGCACTGGGGGTGGAGGCGGTGAACCAGGTGTCGGCGGCCAACCGCGGGGCGGCGGTGGGGGCGTATTCGCTGTTCATCGATTTGTCGCTGGGGGTGACCGGGCCGCTGGTGGGCGCGGTGGCGGCGGGGTTCGGTTTTGCTTCGATGTTTCTGTTTGCCGCGGCGGCGGCGGCTTGTGGGTTGGTGTTGAGTCTGTATCTGTATCGGCAGGCATCATCTTCAAGGCATGCACGGGACTTGTAGGAGCAGCCTTGTGCTGCGAAGAGGCCATTACTGCCGAAGAAAACCTATTGGCTCTACCGGCCTCTTCGCAGCGCAAGGCTGCTCCTACAGGGACGGCGTAAACCAGGAGGACTGCAAGGCAGCCCCCGAGGCCCTGAAGGTCAGCGCCGGGCGTACTGGAGCACCACTTCCAGCGGGTGGCGCATCTGCCGTTCGGTCATGCGCTTGACCTGGCTGCGGCACGAGTAGCCCGTGGCCAGCGGCTCGCCTTCCTTGTTCAGCTTGGTCGCCCACGACTGCTCGAAGATGGTCCGCGAGGTGTCCTGGTTGCGCGCCTCGTGCCCATAGGTACCGGACATGCCGCAGCAGCCAGTCGCCTCGGTCACCAGCTTCAGGCCCAGGCGAGCGAACACCTGCTCCCACTGCCTGGTGCTGGCCGGCACGTTGGTCTTCTCGGTGCAGTGCGCCATCAGGCGGAAATTGCCCGGCGCGGTCGCTGCCTGCTCCGGCAGCACATCCATCAACCACTCCTGCGGCAACAGCACCTGCGGGCAACCGTCCAGGCCCGGTACTTTCTGGTACTCCTGGCGATACACCAGGGTCATCGCCGGGTCCAGGCCCACCAGCGGCACGCCGCAGTCGGCCAGGGCCTTGAGCTGGGTGGCGTTGCGGATCGCCGCCTTGGCGAACGCACCGAGGAAGCCTTGCACGTGCAGCGGCTTGCCGTTGGCGCTGTAAGGCGCCAGGAACACCCGGTGGCCCAGGCGGTGCGCCAGGTCGATGAAGGCCGACAACAGCGGCGTCTCGAAGTAACGGGTAAAGGCATCCTGCACCAGCACGATGCTGCGCTCGCGCTGGGCCGGGGTCAGTTCACGCAGGGCCGGCACGCTGGCCACGCCGACGCGGCAGCGGGTCAGGGTAGCCTGGAAGTTGAAGCGGCTGATCAGCGGGCTGTCGACCATGCCGACCTTGTCGGCCAGCAGCTTGCTCACCCACTTCGAGCCCATCACCGCGTTGTACAGCCCGGGCGCATGGGCCAGGTACGGGATGGTGAACTCCAGCGAGCCGATCAGGTAGTCACGCAACGGGCGCTGGTAGCGGCCGTGGTACAGCTCGAGGAAGCGCGAGCGGAAGTCCGGCACGTTGACCTTGATCGGGCACTGCCCGGCGCACGACTTGCACGCCAGGCAGCCGGCCATGGCGTCGTACACCTCATGGGAGAAGTCTTCCTGGCCCTGGCTGCGCGCGCGGTTGTTGCGCAGCCGCGCCGGCAGGCCCTTGAGCCAGGACACCTTGTTGCGCGCTGCCGCCAGCACGTCGATGTTCGCCTCGCCCTGCAGGCGCAGCCATTCGCGCATCAGCGAGGCGCGGCCCTTGGGCGAGTGCTGGCGTTCACGGGTGGCCTTCCACGACGGGCACATGGCGTCGTTGGGGTCGTAGTTGTAGCAGGCGCCGTTGCCGTTACAGTGCACGGCGCTGCCGAAGTCCTGCCACACGCGCTCGTCGATGGTACGGTCGAGGTCGCCGCGCAGGGTCACGCCATCGACCGGGGTCAGGCCCTCGGCACTGCCCAACGGGGTGCAGATCTTGCCCGGGTTGAGCTGGTTGTGCGGGTCGAAAGCGCCCTTCAGGCGCTGCAGCGCCGGGTACAGCTCGCCGAAGTACTCCGGCACGTATTCCGAGCGCAGGCCCTTGCCGTGCTCGCCCCACAGCAAGCCTCCGTAGCTTTTGGTCAGTGCCGCCACGGCGTCGGAAATCGGCTTGACCAGTGCGGCCTGGGCAGGGTCCTTCATGTCCAGCGCCGGGCGCACGTGCAGCACGCCGGCATCGACGTGGCCGAACATGCCGTAGGCCAGGCCGTAGCCATCCAGCAGCGCACGGAAGTCGGCAATGTAGTCGGCCAGTTGCTCTGGCGGTACCGCGGTGTCTTCCACGAACGGTTGCGGGCGTACCTCACCCTCGACGTTGCCCAGCAGGCCCACCGAACGCTTGCGCATGGTATAGACGCGGGTTACCGCTTCGGCACCCTCGGCCAGGGTGTGGCCCAGGCGCTCGACGCTGGTGTCGCTCTGCAGGTGCTGGATGAACGCCTGCACCTTGGCATTGACCTCGGCCGGCTCGTCGCCGCAGAACTCCACCAGGTTGATGCCCAGGGTCGGGCGCTCGGGGTCGGCCGGGAAGTACTCGGCGACGCTGTGCCAGACGATGTCCTTCATCGCCAGCATCAGCACCTTGGAGTCGACGGTCTCGATCGACAGCGGCTTGTGCGCCATCAGCGCATTGGCGTCACGCAGGGCATCCATGAAGCTGGTGTAGCGCACGTTGACCAGCACGGCATATTTGGGGATCGGCAGCACATTGAGCTTGGCCTCGACCACATAGCCCAGCGAGCCCTCGGCACCGCACAGCACGCTGTTGAGGTTGAAGCGGCCCTGCTCGTCGCGCAGGTGCGCCAGGTCATAGCCGGTCAGGCAACGGTTGAGCTTGGGGAAGGTGGTTTCGATGAGATCCGCCTGGGTTTCCTGGATCTGGCGCGCCATGCGGTACACCTCGCCGACCCGGCCGGGCGCGGCACAGGCCTGTTCCAGCGCGGCATCGTCGATCGGCAGGCTGTGCAGGCGCTCGCCACCGAGCAGCACGCTGTGCAGTTCCAGTACGTGGTCACGGGTCTTGCCATAGGTGCAGCTGCCCTGACCGCTGGCATCGGTGTTGATCATGCCGCCGACAGTGGCGCGGTTGGAAGTGGACAGCTCGGGGGCGAAGAACAGCCCGTGCGGCTTGAGCGCGGCGTTGAGCTGGTCCTTGACCGTACCGGCCTGCACCCGTACCCAGCGTTCCTCGACGTTGATTTCGAGGATCTTGTTCATGTGCCGCGACAGGTCGACGACGATACCGTCGGTCAGCGACTGGCCGTTGGTGCCGGTGCCACCGCCGCGCGGGGTCAGCTTGACCTGCTGGAAGCGCGCCTCGGCCATCAGCGTGGCGACCCGCGCCACATCGTCGGCGTCCAGCGGGAACACCGCCGCCTGCGGCAAGCGCTGGTAGATCGAGTTGTCGGTGGCCAGCACCGTGCGGGTGCCGTAGTCGGCACTGATCTGGCCACGGAAGCCGCTGTTGCGCAGGGCTTCGAGGAATTCGGGGTAATTGGCGCTCGGGGCAATGGTCGGCAGCTGGGCGATCATCGAAGGATGGCCTCTTGATATTGGCTAATCACGGGATTCCTGTCGTTCCGGCATGGATAATGACATGCAGGGATGACGTATAAGCCAATGTTCCTGTAGTTTCGCTTCAGGGGCAAACGGATAATCCTGCCGCTATCGATGACTTTCATGAATGAATTACCGCCACCTGACCCCATCCATGTCGCTGCTGCTGGCTTTCGAGGCCGCCGCCCGGCATGAAAGCTACACCCGCGCCGCCGCCGAGCTGTCGCTGACCCAGAGCGCGGTCAGCCGCCAGGTGCAGGCACTGGAGCAGCAGCTGGGCCTGACCCTGTTCCGCCGCGAAGGGCGCCAGGTGCAGCTGACCGATGTAGGTCGCCTGTACCAGCGCGAGCTCAGCGAGGCACTCGGGCGCATCCGCAGCGCCACCTTGCAGGCACTGGCCTACCAGTCGGGGGTGGGCACCTTGCGCCTGGCCACCCTGCCCACCTTCGGCTCGAAATGGCTGCTACCACGGCTGCATGCGTTCTACAGCGCCCACCCGGGCATGCTGGTGCACATTCATTCACGTATCGAAGCCATCAACTTCGACACCAGCGAAATCGACGCCGCCATCGGCGTGGCCAGCCACGACCTGCCGGGGCTGGTCTGTCATCGGCTGCATGCCGAGGAACTGGTGGTGATATTGCCGCCGGAGGCTGGCGCGGACAGCCAGGGCTGGAGCCCGGCACGCATCAGTGAAGAGGTGCTGCTGAATGTGGCCAACAACCCGCATGCCTGGGGCGAGTGGTTCTCGCACCATGGCCTGGCGCACCGGGCGATGCGCCTGGGGCCGAGCTTCGAACTGACCTCGCACCTGATCCAGGCGGTACGGGCCGGGATTGGCATCGGCCTGGTGCCGCGCATACTGGTGGAGGAGGAACTGGCCAAGGGTGAGCTGTACAGCCCTGGGGGGGCATTTGCCAGCCAGCGCAGTTATTACCTGATCTACCCGCCGAGGAATGAGGCGTTGCCGTCGCTGCGGGCGTTTCGTAGCTGGTTGCTGGAGCAGATCTGATTTCTGGCTGTGCCGGCCTCTTCGCGGGTAAACCCGCTCCCACAGATGTAGCGCTGCTCTCGGGTCAGGTGATATCCCTGTGGGAGCGGGTTTACCCGCGAAGAGGCCGGTACAGGCAATAAAAAACCCGAAGCCAGTTCCTGACTTCGGGTTTTTCATAGGCTACCTGTAGCGCCTTATCGGGCCACGCTACCAGCCGCCCCAACAGCCTGCGCCTTGCGACGCGGCTTGATCATGTAGGCCACGAACATGGCGAACAGCCACACCGGGATTGCATACACGGAAACCTGGATACCCGGGATCATCAGCATGATGCCCAGGATCAGCACCACGAACGCCAGGCAGATGTAGTTGCCATAGGGGTACCACAGCGCCTTGAACAGCGGCTTCTGGCCGGTGCGGTCCAGGTGCTGGCGGAACTTCAGGTGCGAGTAGCTGATCATCGCCCAGTTGATCACCAGGGTGGCCACCACCAGCGACATCAGCAGTTCCAGCGCATTCGACGGCATCAGGTAGTTGAGCAGCACGGCAATCAGGGTCACGGCTGCCGACACCAGGATCGAACGCACCGGTACACCGCGGCTGTCGACCTTGGCCAGCGCCGCCGGGGCGTCACCTTGTTCGGCCATGCCCAGCAGCATGCGGGCGTTGCAGTAGGTGCCGCTGTTGTACACCGACAGTGCCGCAGTCAAGACCACGAAGTTCAACAGGTGGGCGGCCACGTCACTGCCCAGCAGCGAGAACACCTGTACGAACGGGCTGCTGCCGTAGCTGCCACCGGACGCATCGATGCTGGCGACCAGGTTGTCCCACGGGGTCAGCGACAGCAGCACCACCAGGGCACCGACATAGAAGATCAGGATACGGTAGATGACCTGGTTGATCGCCTTGGGAATCACGGTCTTCGGCTTGTCGGCCTCGGCGGCGGTGAAACCGAGCATTTCCAGGCCACCGAAGGAGAACATGATGAAGGCCAGGGCCATCACCAGCCCGCTGACACCGTTGGGGAAGAAGCCGCCATGCGACCACAGGTTGGCCACGGTGGCTTCAGGGCCGCCGCTGCCGCTGGTCAGCAGGTAGGCACCCAGGCCGATCATGCTGACGATGGCCACCACCTTGATGATGGCAAACCAGAACTCGGCCTCACCGAAGAACTTCACGTTCATCAGGTTGATGGCGTTGATCAGCACGAAGAACGCTGCCGCCGTGACCCAGGTGGGGATCTCCGGCCACCAGTAGTGAACATACTTGCCGACCGCCGAAAGCTCCGACATGCCCACCAGGATGTACAGCACCCAGCAGTTCCAGCCTGACAGGAAGCCGGCGAAACCACCCCAGTAGGTGTGGGCGAAATGGCTGAACGAGCCGGCCACCGGCTCTTCGACGATCATTTCGCCGAGCTGGCGCATGATCATGAAGGCGATGAAGCCGCAGATGGCGTAGCCAAGGATCATCGACGGGCCAGCGGATTTCATCACGCCTGCCGAGCCGAGGAACAGGCCGGTACCAATCGCACCACCGAGGGCGATCAACTGGATATGGCGGTTCTTCAGGCCCCGCTTGAGCTCGCCTGAATGCATGTTTTGTCCACTCATGAACGAAGTCACCTGCATTGTTTTTATCTGTGACGGAATCGGACCCACCGCGCTCGTGGCGCAGCGGAATGGGCAAGGTGATTACCTTGGGTTTCTTGACCTCAGGTGCCGCCGGGGCGGGTCAACCAGGCGTGATCAAGAGTGCGCGGTACGCAAAGGAGTCACAGGTAAAACGCGGCGCACTGTATACCCCTGCAAACGCGCAGGCGTCAACGCGTTGCATCGTTTCCTTGGGAAAAAACGCAGCGATCCTGTGGTGTGGGCCTTGAAAGGCGGAGTGATCGGCGTACATGGCGCCTCCATTTGTTGTTTTGTCAGCCTGGCTCTGTGGACAGGCTTTTGCACACGGCAATGACGGCTATAACAC